>CAYRHG010000079.1:0-78078 GCA_964424025.1 uncultured Dehalococcoidales bacterium
GGAGGACCATCTGCATGGTAGCCACTTTCGAGCAGAAGAAAAACTTCTCAGTCGTTGGGACCCGGCCGATTCGGCATGACGGACTGGACAAGGTCACCGGACGCGCGGTGTACGGCGGCGACGTCAAGTTGCCCGGACTGATCTGGGGCGACGTGCTGCGAACGGACCAAGTCCACGCCCGCATCCTCAACATCGACACGTCCGAGGCAGAAAAGCTGCCCGGTGTGTTCGCAGTTGCGACTCACAAGGACTTTCCGACCGCGGCAGACATGGAAGTCGAGACGGGCGAAGAAGTCCTCAACATGAAACGCACGCAAGACAACGTGATGGCTTCGGACAAGGTGCTCTACAGCGGTCATGTGGTCGCGGCGGTTGCGGCAGTCGATCGCAACACAGCGACCGAAGCGGTGCGACGGATCAAGGTTGAGTACGAACCCCTTCCTCCGGTGCGAAACGTAGACGAAGCGATGGCGGACGGCGCGCCGATACTGCTCGAGGATCTAGTGGGCAACCACTTCGGCGAAAGCGTACCGAACACGAACGTCGCGATCGCGGTAAGGCACGAATTCGGCGATCCCGATGGTGCGTTCGATGATTGCGATCTGGTGGTGGAGCGGGAAGTTTCGCTCGAGATGGTTCACCAAGGCTACATCGAACCTCACAACGCGACCGCCATTTGGGATGAGAACGATCGTGTTCGCGTTTGGGAGAGCACGCAAGGGATGTTCGCGGTTAAAGAACAGACCGCGGCGCTTGTCGGTTTGCCAGACTCGAACGTCGTAGCCGAGTCGGTCGAGATCGGCGGCGGTTTTGGCGGCAAGACCAAGACTTACTTGGCGCCAGTAGCTGCGATTCTGTCGAAGAAATCGAATCATCGTCCAGTGAAGATGGTTATGGATCGCCCAGCGATCTTTATGGCTAGCGGCCCGGCTCCGGGCGGGAAAGTCTCCGTGAAGATGGGGGTGACCAAGGACGGCAAGATCCATGCGTTCGACGGCAAACTCTGGTACGAAGCTGGCGCTTACCCAGGGTCGGCATTTACGGCAGGCATCAACTGCTTCCGCGCCGCCTATGATGTCCCGAACTCTCGGATCGACGCACACGATGTGGTCGTCAACAAGCCGAAGTCGGCGGCTTACCGTGCACCGGGATCGCCCCAAGTCTGTTTCGCGATAGAGACCGTCGTTGACGAGATCTGCGAGACGATGGGTTGGGACAAGATGCAGTTCCGTCTCGACAACGCATCGACGGAAGGCTCTCGAAACGGCAATGGTGTGATGTTCAACCGCATCGGCCTCGTCGAGATGCTCGAGCAAGCACGGGATTCTGATCACTGGAACTCGCCACTTGGCGAGCCGGCGCCCGGGAACAAGCGCGGGCGCGGAGTTGCGGTCGGTTTCTGGATGAACGGTGGCGGTAAATCTACCGTTGACCTGATGCTTCAAGACGACGGTACGGTGGCGATGAACGAGGGGTCACAGGACATTGGTGGCTCGCGGGCATCGATTGCGATGCAAGCTGCCGAAGTGTTGGGTCTCGACGCTCACGACGTTCACCCGAGTATTCCAAACACAGATGAGATCGGCTATACGGGAACGACCGGAGGAAGCCGAGTGACGTACGCGACCGGATTTGCGGCTTGGGAAGCTGCGATGAAGATGGTGGACGAGATGAAGGTGCGCGCTGCGGCGCTCTGGGGTATCGACGAGGACGATGTTCAGTTCTCAGACGGCGCGTTCAGCAGCAAGTCTGACCCTGAGTTGAACCTTGGCTTCAAGGACCTAGCAACTCGGTTGGGCGACACTGGCGGCCCGATCTCGACGACTTCGTCGGTAAACCTCGCGGCGGCCGGTAATGCGTTCGGTCTTCACATCTGCGATCTCGAAATCGACCCTGACACTGGAAAGACGGATGTAGTTCGCTACAGCGTATTCCAAGACGCTGGGAAGGCGATTCACCCGTCGTACGTGGAGAACCAGATGCAAGGTGGAGCGGCGCAAGGCATCGGCTGGGCGTTGAACGAAGAGTACTTCATGAACGATGATGGCTCGATGGCCAACTTCAGCTTCTTGGACTACCGGATGCCGACGTCTCTGGACCTTCCGATGCTCGAGACTCACATCGTAGAGGTCGCAAACCCGATGCACCCGTACGGTGTGCGCGGCGTTGGTGAGGTACCGATCGCACCTCCGCTTGGCGCTATCCCGAACGCTATCAACGACGCGGTCGGGGTTCGGTTGCAAGAACAGCCGATGAAGCCGGGACGGATCTTGGAGGCTTTGGCCGCGAAGAACGGGGGCTAGAGAGCTCTGATGTTGCTCCCTGTCCCACGTTGCGGGACAGGGAGCAAGACAGACAGGTGCAACTTCGCGGTTGCCGCTTTCTCCTGCCAACCCGCGGTTGAATGGGTACTTCGCGGGTTCATCGCGAGTTAGCCATCTTATGATGTGTTATTATTTGCTAAAAGATTGCCGTACCATCCGAGGGAATCATTTTGGATACCGTAACTTCAATCGTCGGATTAGTGTTGATCGCTATTGGATTAGTGATGTTGGTGGTCGCTGTTGTCGGTTTGGTTCGGTGGAAACTATCTCAGTCTTCAATCGACGCCGTTCGCGAAGATAGGTGCTCTAGCCGCGCCTAACGAGTGGCAAAACGAACACTTGCGCGATTCGAACAAAGGCGTCCCCGCGACTTGGGTCTTCTTGGGGTTGTTCGCCTTGGTCGTGTTTGGCACCGGGATTTTGTTTTTGATTTCGTCCTTCGAAAATCAGAATGAAGCCCACGAAATGTTGCTGGTGTTAGGCGATTGGATGGTGAAGGCCTCGGTGGGCGCGATTTTGGGGTTCGCTGGTGGTGCCCGACTTGCTGCGAGGAACGGCGGTAGTTAGTAGCCAGCGATGTTGCGTTGCCCGCCGCTATCGCGACCGATGGCGCGTAATGCGGCGGTGGTATCCTGAGTACGCGAAGCGGTCGGTTGTCCTAGTCGTTGCGATGATCGAACGACAATGCGGATTTGACGTATTCCGGAGGTTAGCGAAGCATGGCGAAGGTTTTTTTGCCGTATGAGTTGCGCCGTTTCGCTGGCGGCAAGGGTGAGTTGGACGTGCCGGGCGCGACGTTGGGCGATGTGGTCAACAATCTTGAAGCGTCGTATCCGGGGATCTCGGAGCATCTCTTGCAGGATGGTCGATTGAAACCCGGTCTTGCGGCTGTGGTTGGATATGCGGCGACACGCCAAGGTTTGTTGCAGCCGCTGGAGCCTGATACAGAGGTCCACTTCGTACCCGCCATTTCGGGTGGCTAATGAGGGCGGCTAACCCGTTTGGACAGGTGATGAGCGCGGCGGTAAGACAGGATATTGATCGATGAGACGTCCGATTCTGGTATCGAACCGGCTGCCGGTGACAATCGGAGTCGATCCGGACACCGGTGATCAGACGCTTACGCACAGTGTGGGAGGGTTAGTGACGGGGCTTCGCCCGTTGCACGAGAGTTCCGGCGGGTTGTGGTTGGGTTATCCGGGTGCTGATCCTAGCGATGAAGTTAGGAAGCATCTTGAAGAGAGCAATTTGGTACCGGTTGATCTCGACCCTGATGATTACCTTGGTTACTACGACGGCTATTCCAACGACGCGATCTGGCCGCTGTTCCACTACTTCACCGAGTTCGGCTCATACGTTCCGGAACAATTCGAGGCGTATAGGCGGGTCAATCAACGTTTCGCCGATGTGGTCTGCGAGCTCGCAGAACCGGGCGATGCGGTTTGGGTCCATGATTACCATCTGATGCTGTTACCCCGAATGTTGCGGGACCGCGGACTAGACGTGCGCATCGGGTTCTTTCTTCACATCCCCTTCCCTGCCGATGAGACGTTCCGAATCCTGCCTCAGCGCGTCGAGATTCTTCGCGGTTTGTTGGGAGCCGATCTGATCGGGATGCACACGTATGACTACGCGTACAACTACCTGAGAAGCGTGCGTCGGATCCTCGGTATCGAAGCGCAGGGCGGGACGGTCAGGATGCGGGACCACAACGTTAGGGTGGAAGCACATCCTTTGGGGATCGACACGGAGGAGTTCCGCGAAAAAGCCTATTCCGAGGGGGCGGAACGATTCCTGACTCAGCTGAAGCGGACCGTGGGTGACCGGCAAGTGATATTGGGTGTTGACCGATTGGATTACACGAAGGGATTGCTGCTGAAGCTACAGGCATTCGAGGGGCTGCTGGAGAGGTCGCCCCGATGGGCGGAACGCGTGTTGTTTTTGCAGTTAGCGGTTCCGACTCGTGCCGGCATCCACACATATCAAGACTTAAAAGGCGAGGTCGAGCGGCGTGTGAGCGAGATCAACGGTATTCATGGGTCGCCGCTTATGAGTCCGATCAACTACCTCTACCAGACTGTGACGCAGGAGGAGCTTTGCGCGCTGTATCGCCTCGCCGACGTCTGTTTCGTGTCGCCCGTGCGTGATGGATTGAACTTGGTGGCGAAAGAGTATGTGGCTTGTCGCGATGACGGGGGTGGAGCGTTGGTGATCAGCGAGTTTGCGGGTGCGGTTAGCGAGCTGGGCGAGGCGTTGCGGGTCAATCCTTGGGACATCGAAGGTACGGCCAACCAGTTGGAGCGGGCCCTTGAGATGAGTCTCGGCGAGCGGAACGAACGGATGATGCCGATGCATAGCCGGATCGTTCAGAACGACTTGCACCTTTGGGTTCGGGAATTCATGTCGTCGTTAGAAGGGACTGAGAGCGGGACGACTGGCGTGCCTCCGATGCTGACTTCCACGGTCTTGGCAGACTCGCTTGCGAACAATTTCCGGTTGGCGGAGAGCTCGCTGGTGATGCTGGACTACGACGGCTCGTTGAGGGAGTTCTGCGATCGATTCGAGGATGCGACGCCGACCGCTGAGATCCTAGGATTGCTGCACCGTTTCGGTAGGCGTGAGGATGTGAAGGTCTTTATCAACAGCGGGCGCGACCATGAGACACTCGGCGAGTGGTTCGATGATTGCCCGATAGACCTGATCGCGGAGCACGGTGCGTGGATGAAGGAAGCGGGAGCTCAGGAGTGGCGTTTGTTGGGTGTGTTGGATACGAGTTGGAAATCCGACGTATTCGGAATCCTGGATGATTATGTGGTCCGAACGCCGGGTTCTCGGATTGAAGAAAAACAGACGGCTCTAGCTTGGCACTATCGCCAGACGGACGAGACGTTGGGCAACTGGCAGGCATTGGAGTTGGTGTCGCTGTTGGAGAACACCTTGCGCGGCGAACCGGTTCAAGTGCTGCATGGATCCAAAGTGGTGGAGGTCCGGCAGCAGGGGCTCACGAAGGCGCGAGCTTACGACCTAGTGTTGGACCGTTTCGGACCGTTCGATTTCGAACTAGCGACAGGTGATGACCGCACGGACGAGGACCTGTTTGCCCACGTCGGGCCGGATGTACACACGGTGAAGATCGGTTCAGGTAGCTCCGCGGCGAAGGTTGCCGTGGCATCACCGCGATCGCTGCGCGAGATGTTGACGGCGCTGCTGCAGGAGAAGACGGGTTGAAAATCGTCGAGTGACCGTTCTTAGGTCAACCGGTCTTCGCTTAGCTGCATCTCGCCGTCTTGCATGGTGTAGATGCGGTCTGCCATGTCTAGGAGGGTGTGGTCGTGAGTGGTGGCGACCACGGACATGCCCTGATGGGTAACCATTTCTCGGAAGAGGCCAAAGATGGATTGGGCGTTATTGGAGTCGAGTTCCCCGGTTGGTTCGTCTGCCAGCACGATGTCTGGGCGCATGGCCACGGCACGGGCGATAGAGACGCGTTGCTGTTCGCCGCCAGATAGTTCATAGGGGCGATGGCGGGCGCGACGGCTTAGTGCGACCATCTCCAACGCGTCGTTGGTTCGTTCGGAGCGTTCACGGGCGGAGAGCCCGGCGATACGCATAGGCAATTCAACGTTTTCGTACGCCGACAACAGTGGCAGCAGGGCGAATGATTGGAATACGACGCCGATGCGGTTTCGGCGGAGTTCGATGAAGTCTCGCTCGTTGAAATCGGCCATGTCTCGCCCTTCGAACAGCACTTTCCCGGTCGTCGGGTGGTCGAGACCTGCGAGCAGGTTTAGCAGGGTTGTTTTACCTGACCCGGAGCGGCCGACGAGCGCGACGAATTGTCCGTGGTGGACATTGAAGCTCAGTTGTTTTACCGCGGTGACATCTTCGCCCGCGAGTTGGAAGGTGCGCGTTACCTCGATCGCTTCGATGGTGGGGTCGCCATTTAACGCACCGATGGGGTTTTCATTCACCTGATTCAAGCGTCACCTTTCCTTGGTTGACCGCGACCCGGACTCTTCGATTTATTTCGAGTTGATCGAGCATGTCTCGAGGTATTTGCACCGAACCCGACGAATCGACGATCAGAAACTCTTCTGTATCGCTTGCGGAACCGCCTACTCGGCGCTGGAACGATACCTTGCGAGTGGTTTCGGTGCTGGTTTTGCCATCTCGAATCGTGATGGCGCGCCCGACGCTGGTCGCGACTGCGGGATCGTGTGTGACGATCACGATGGTGGTTCCAAGTTGCTGGTTGACTTCGTTGAACAGGTCTAGGATCTCTTGTCCGGTGAGGTCGTCGAGTTCGCCGGTGGGTTCGTCTGCGAGCAATAGCGGCGGTTGATTCGCCAAGCTGACGGCGATGGCGACGCGTTGCTGTTCACCTCCCGATAGCTGCTCCGGTCTGTGTGCGGTCCGGTGACCGAGTCCGACGATCTCGAGCAGTTCCTTGGCCCGGTCGGTGCGATCGGTTTGCGATACGCCGGTCAGAACCATGGGTAGTTCCACATTCTCGGCGGCGGTGAGGTACGGGAACAGGTTTCGCGAGGTCTCTTGCCAGATGAATCCGACTTCGTGGCGGCGGTAGTCCACGACTTCTTTGCTCGTCATGTGCAAAAGGTCAAAATCGCCGACGCGGGCGGTGCCAGCCGATGGCGAATCGTAACCGGCTAGGATGTTCAGCAGTGTGGATTTGCCGGAGCCTGATGCCCCGACGATGGCGATGATCTCACCTTCGTAGACGGTGAGTTCCAAGCCGCGCAGTGCGACTACTTCTAGATCGGCGGCTTTGTAGATCTTGTAAAGGCCGCTGCAGATGATGTATTCGCGGTTGATTGCGTCCAAGTTCAATGTCTCCGGTAATTTTGTGCCGTTAGCATCAGGTCCCAATGCTTAGGCTTCTCCGATGCGCATCACTCGATGGATAGCCATGCTGTAGACAGAAACTAGGCTGATTGCGATGACTACAGCGAAAACGATTGCTAGTAGCCCGAACGTCGTCGCGAACCCCGTCCAGTATATTTCAAGGGTCATCGGCGGGACCACGTTGGCATCTTGGCCGGAACGTGCGAGGTACGGAATGATCGTGTCTCCGAGCCGCGTCCCCATGAAGATGCCGATCGCGACCGCGACTCCTACGACTATCAACTGTTCCAGCAGAATCAGCAACAGGAGCTGACGCATCGAGAGCCCGATTGTCCTGAGCAATGCGAACTCGGCGAGACGGCGGCGGAACGCGACGCGTGTGTGGACGACGAATCCGATTGCGCTAACTATCAGAACGGTCACGAACGCAACGCCTAGCAACGCCCTCCAACCTTCGGAAACCAATGGATCAACGCTCACGCCGGCCAGCAATGCTAAACGGTCGTTGACGGGCCCCGACCTTAGGCGTAGCAGATCGATATTGCGCTCGACGGATGATGTGGCGGTGTATCGTAGCCGCGAACCCTCGGCTTCGTCTTTCATCATCTCCAGTTCTTGAATCGATGGAGTCCCGGCTTCGGTTTTGAGCCAGGCCTCGTTTGCGAGCCGTTCACCAGTGTGACGCCGGGCGTTGACTAAGTTGTGCGCAGCGTCGAAATCCATGACCACGAAGCTGCTCTGTTCCGGATTGAGGGTCGGGAAATAATCGATGGTCCCGACGATGTCGAGCGAGGTCCTTTCGTTGTCGATCGAAACGCCGACGGTTTCGCCGACTCTGGCGCCGAGTTTGTCTAGGAACGACTCGCTCGCCAAAACGGGGATGTTTTCGATGGTGCTCCCGGATGAGATGCCGCGGAATTCATTTAAGGAACCGGCTGCCCAGCGCAGTCGCATTACGCCCGGGTTTTCAGCTTCCTGTGGGGGCAAAGGCGAGGGATCGAGCGTGTCAGCGAAAGCCTCGGATGTCGGTCTCATCAGATTCCACGTATAGCCCGATTCGCCATCGAAGAATTCGAGACGGTACATCTTCGTGCCGTCGTTGCTGATAGTAGAGATGTCGTCGATGTCAACGGCGCCGCTTCTCAGCGATCCGTCGAATGTGGACACGCCGATCGAATGTAGCTTCATTGGGCCGACGGGTAGTAGAACACGTTCCCTCCCGAACGGCGCCGGTTGCAATGACGTGCCGATGCGACACCAGGATGGCAATGGGAACTCGTCGTTCTCTGGATCTGCGTATTCGAGAGTGCACGGGAATCGGTTTCGCGAAAGTGACTCGGGGAACAGGTTCCCTAGATCGACGCTGTAAAACCGGTTGTTGGCATCGCTGAGGCGGGCGATGAATCGAACTTCCTGCATCGGGAACAGCGGTTTTACACGCGCCGTAATGAACCTCGCGTCTTCGGGCAAAGGTATCCCTCCGTCCGAATCGAACGCAATCGATTGGAACGTAGCTTCGTAGTCGTCGTCGGTAAAGTCGTCACGGCGCCAGGCAATGCCGCTGATTTCGTCGGGGTCTATAGCAAGGACCGAGAACTGATCGAAGTTGAATCCCGCAGTGAAGGAGCCCCGCAATCGATATATCGTCGTGGCGTCTTCGATGCCTTTGATGCTCTTGAGGTCTTCTTCGAGGTTGAATGATCGTCCGCCGGGGCGATTGGAAATGCCGGGCACCCGGATCTCGCCACCGGTTTGGTACAAGACTTGGTCGCGTGCGCTACGTTCGAGCGTCGCGGCGAAGCTTGCGGCGAATACGCCCAAACCAGCGGTCAGTATCAATAGCAGGGAGACTCGGGAGTAGTGCGCTGGATTGCGTGCCATCTGCCAGATCCCCAAAACCACCGCCGGAGAAATGATCCGCGATGCGATGCCTGTGGTCATCAGCCTCCCAAGCAGATCCATTGCCAACGGGAATACTCTCAGCAAGACGATCCCGGCGGCGACCAAAAACAGAGCAGGAACCGCCAGTACGACTTGGTTCACAGTAGTTTCGCCGAATATATCGGCAGCCACGAACGAGCCTTGTCTGGTGAGTTGCCAGAACAGGAACAAGACCACGCCCAGAAACCCGAGGTCTAGATAGTAGCGCTGGATGAACGCCAATCTCTGGGGCCTGGCTCGCCCGGCGCGTTCCGCGATGACGCCTTGTTGTGTAACGCGAAAAGCCGGGATCATAAGCGCGATCATGGTCAGTATCGAACCGATGCCAGCCATGACATATACGCTGCGCGTCAAGTTAACAGGTAGGGCTTCGCCCTCGTTAAGTTCGCCAAAGAATGGCAATGTGCCGAGGAACGAAACGCCCCATGTGGCAAGGAACGGACCACAGACTATGGCGAATGCTGCGATAATCACCGTCTCAACCGCGAACATCAGCAAAAGCTGCCGCGACGTTGTGCCGCGTCCCCTCAGCAATGCAACGTCTGCAGATTGTGCCTCGATCAAAAGTCCGGCGAGTGTGGCGGTGTAGTAAACCACCACCAAGACGATCAGTATGAGGACGATGAACATCGGCAACCGGTTGAAGAAGAGTTCGACTTCGTATCGGAGCAGTGTTTTGTCGAGTTCGGTATCCAGCACAAAGCCGTCGACCTGCGACCTAAGCTCGTTTTCGGTGATCTGGAGAGTCTGGCGGATGTTTTGAGTGTCGGTAGCGTGGATTGTCGTCGGCTCGACATCGAGGAACCATGCGTACTCCGCGCCCATATTGGGGAAGTAGACGCCAAGCGCTTCGAGCATCGACTGTTGGGGCACAATGAACTGTGCGAACTCCAATGTCGTGCTTCGAGAACCGAAGGCCTGGTCGAAAATCCGCCACTCCGGGTCGGCGGGATGCGCCCGTTCATAGATGCCGGCTAATCGAATGTTGACGTTGAGGTTTTGTTCATCCCAGTGAGGACGTGCGGGAATCACGTCGCCGAGTTCGAGTTCAAATAGTTCGGCCGCGTCCTCGTCCAACAGCGCTTCGATGGTCAGATCTGAGCCGGGTGCAGGTTCCGCATCGATCTCTGGGAAGCGTCCTTGGACAACGTCGATGCTGTGAGGTTCGTCTGGAACGGTCAAGCATTGGATCCGGCGGCAATCGCACTCGATTAAGGGTTCGTCCTGATCGTTGAAGGAATCGGGTTCGGCGACCGTAGGTCTGCAAGGGCACTCGCCCATGGGTACCAGTTCAGGAGGTTCATCGACGAAGAAGGTCCAGCTTCGCATCGCGCGGTTGTATTGCGTGGTGAATTTGCCGACGCGTGCGAGCAGCAGGGACTCCATAGAGCCGGTGAGTTCCGCATGCGTTTCGTTGTTGATGGGCGTCTGATCGGCTTCGATGAGAATGTCGAGTTCGGCGGGGTTTTGATCTGCCAACTCCTTCTGTAACGCGATGTCTCTAAGGGATTCGAAATAGACGACCGTAGCCGACATGATGGTGCCCGCGAGGACCGAGCCGATGATCACGGCCGACAACAATCGCCAATTGGCGATAGTCCGCTTGAGCATGAGCTGTATCGTGCTTCGCATCTCGACCTAGTTCGCGTCGCGAGTCAACTCGTGTATCGGCAACGTCCGGTATTGGCGCATGATGGTGTATACGGCGACGAGTGTCGCGCCGATGATTACGGCCGCGAGAATCGCGACTGGCACCCAGTTCGTCTGCATCACGAATGGGGGCAAGAGTTCGCCACCAGTTTGAGTGAATGTCAGACTGCTGACTGCGAGGCGGCTCACATACCAACCACTGGCGATCCCGATACCCATCCCCAACAAGGCAACCATGGCGTGTTCGATCAATACCAAAGTACCGAATGTAGAGGCCTTCATTCCCATGCTGGACAGCAAGGCCGATTCTTTTTTTGTGCGGTGGGCGTGAGCCGCGAGATAGGTCATATAGCCGAAAGCCGCGGCGATGCCTGCCATAAGGATGGAGACGATGCTGATGCCTCGCCATCCAGCCACGACCAATGGATCTACAGTGGAATCCTCTAACAGGCTTGCGCGGTCGGTCAAAGACGTAAAGCCGAGTACTTCGCGCAGACCCATTAGAGCCGAACCGTGCATATCAGGGTCGATCGAGACGAAAAGTTCGTTGGGTCTTTGAGCCGTCAAACCCCTTAGCTCCAGGAAATCGATCGTCGATTCGACGTTTGAAACCATGAACGGTGCGCGTGAAGGATCCAAAGTCGGGAAATATGTCACGGTGTCAACGATCTCGACGGGCAAGTATCCGCCGTTGATTTGAACGATGAATTTCGATCCGACACCGGTGTTCGTCAAGAACATCAACGCATCGCTGGCGATCACTGGCAACGGTTCGCCGGTTGCTGTTCGATAGATGCCTCGAACGCCTTGGTCGTTGCCGCGGTCCATCTCGATGCGAGCGACCGATGGCCCGCGATCGCCGGCGACACCGACAACAAGCCCGTCAGGTTCATCCGCGATACCGAAAGTTACGTCGAGGCCGTTAGAAGTCGGCATCCCGGTCCATTCGGATGAACTGTCGAAATCTGCAAGGATGAACCGCTCGCCACTACTGTTCTCGGCGTAAACGTCGTCGACGAAAACCACCGTAGGCTCTGCGCCATCGGGTCCAGCCTGCATAAAGGTTTGCACCGACACAATCTGTGCGGGTTCGGCGAATTTGCTTGAAAGTTCGGCAACCTGCTGTTGCCATTCGCCTTCTATCTGTCCTAGAGTGATCGTTCTCGAGCGGCCCTTAGCGTCTTTGACGACGTACCAGAGGAAGAGGTTTTCGACCCTAGGTTCTGCTCTGGCCCAAGCTCCGAGTTTGACGGTGTCAGGCGGTAAGAAGATCGGTTCAGGCTTAACCTCTACGGCGATCTTCGAGGTCAGTTCGTGAAACTCGGTCTCCGCGAAATCATCTCTGAACCACGCAGTTTGGGCGAAGATATCGGAGTCGACGGCGAGTAGGTTGAATGGAAACCCTAGCGACGTGGTGCCAAATCGCCCGGATGCCCTGAACGCCTGCGTCGCGTTGATGACGCCATCGACGTTTCGAGCTTCTTCAACTTTTTCGTTGCTCGGCGGTTGGGTCGGAACAAATCGGAAATCGGCGCCCGATTCGTAAAGTATCTGTTCTTCGGTGCTTCTCGCGAGGGTTGATGCCAGGGTGCCAGAAACCACACCCAAGCCGGAGACCAGCACCAGCAGCAGAACTGGCCAGACATACCAATACGGGCTACGTCGAAGCCGCCAGAGTCCTAGTGTCACCTGTACGGATGGGATCCGTGATCCGACGACGGCGACGATTTGCGCCAAAATCGGGAAGATACGCATAAACAGCAGCGCGACCACGAGCAAGAAGATGGCCGGCGAGAACAGCAACGTAACATCCGCTGAGTTTTCGCCCTCTCTCGTCGATGCGATCACCGTGCCTCGAGTCGTGAGCTCCCACCAGACCAACGATCCGATCGCGAGAAATATGACGTCCAAGTAGTAGCGCTGGAAGAGCGGTGGGCGTTCTGGTCGCGCCTCTGACTGGTACTGGTCCACGATTCCGCGGCGGGTGCCGAGTATCGCCGGTAGAAGCAGGATGGCGAAGACGGCGAAACCTGCCGCGATCGACCAGATCCACGATTGCCAGGCGAACTCGACGTTCAGGAAAAGCGAATCATTGACGCTTTGGTACGCCGGAAGGAGTCCGAGCGAGGCTACCAATCCGACAGCGATAAACGGCGCAATTAGCGCTGGTACTCCCGCTATCAACACGCTTTCGATCGCGTACGAGCGGATCACCTGTAATACGGTGATGCCCCTGCTTCGCAACATCGAGGTTTCCAAGGATCGGCGGCGAGCGATGATGCCGGCGACCATAAACAGGTAATAGGCGATCGATGTGATTGCCAACGCGGCCAACAACAACATCGGGATGCGAGCGAACAACATCCGCCGCTGCAGTGAATTCAACCGTGAGTCGAGGATCGTCAACACGTCGGCACGAGTGATCTCGATACCGAGCCGTTCTTCGAATTCTGTGAGTCTGCTGATGGATTCGTTGAGGTTCAACAGTTTGAAGTAATCGGTATCCACATAGAGATACCAACTGAAATCGGCAGGCAACCCCGCGTTAGCTTCGGCAACCGTGTTCAGCATCACGGTGGGTTGGATGAGCATCACGATTGGCGGTTCGCGCCCGTCGACGATCGCCATAGGGCGAATTATCGGGTCAGACAATCCGACCCAGTAGTCGTCGGATGGATCGGGAATCGTGAAAATCCCGGTTATGCGAACCTTAACGAGACCTATCCCACGAGCTTCGGGCACGGTGTCGATGACGTCACCGACACGTATGTCGAACCGTGAGGCTCGATCCCAAACGATGGCCGCTTCGATGGTTGGGACGTTTTCGAAGTATGAAACCAGGTTTGTAGGCGGTCGTCCCGCGATGTATACGATGCGGTCATCGATGCCGGTCATCGAGAAGAACATCGCCCGGGAGGCTTCGTTGTGCCGACGCAAACCTTCACCATCCTTGCCCCAATTGGCACGACGAGTCTTTATCAGGGATGTGTCGCCCGTGAAAGCGCCGGCGAGATATTCCTTCTTCGCTGCGTCGAGCGATTCGTTCGCCTCGACGTACTTGCCGACCTCCAACGGAAGCCATCTCGTGTTGACTTGAAGGTGGGTGTACGTGCTGGCGGCCGAGTCGATGGTGTCTTGAACCCCGGCGCGTTCGAGAGTGCGAAGGTAAACCGGGGCACCAGCGACGACGGTTGCGGTGATCAGAGAACCTATAAATGCACCTAATAAAAGCGTCCCTTCGCCAGAGATCCGGCGCAATGTAAATCTGACGAAGTTCAGTTCCAGCGTCCTCTAGTTCCGCGGTTGATCGGCGGAGCCCAATGATTCGGGTCTTTCGCAAATGGATGGCGCATCAGGATAGCACGGATTCCGACCGAAGAAGTGTGGGAATCCCAACCCACGATTCTAAATGGGGGTGTCGCGATCGTATCGGCCGGTAGAGGCGACAACCAAGTATTACGCCGGAATTGTCATTTCGGTTGCTCGCGAAGATCGGACCATCCGCAGCCTTAACAATTTCATGGAAATCGGCGGATAAGCTGAACGGAAAGTTAGCGTACTCTGCGAGCGGCAATGGTGCGCGTTCGACGGTCTCGGATACTGTGCGCGTAAGGTCGCCAATATAATGCAAATAAGTACCCCCATCCACTTGCTCGAGCTGTCAGGATGCATGTAGTGGAACTCAAACAGCGGTTAACGTCGAGCTTGGCGATGGCGATGGTCGGAATGGTCCTCGTCGCCATGGCAGTTTCGGCTTGCGCATCGTCTACCTCGTCGGATGGGTCAACCGGATCGACCTCGTTGGCTGTCACTGAGAGCGAGACTGCCGCGCCGAACTCGTGGATACCCGATGTCGTAGACGCGACGGCACCATCGATAGTTAACGTCACGGTACGGCGAGCGGATGGCGTCGGGAGAGGGACGGGAATCGTGTTCGACTCGGATGGTTCGATCATTACGAACTGGCATGTGATTGAAGGCGCGGAAGAGATCGAAATCACCTCGAACGTCGGTACGCGATATGGCGCGTCTCTATTGAGAGAAGACAGCACGCTCGATCTCGCGTTACTCCAAGTCGATCCCGAAGAGCTTACTCCCGCCACATTCGGCAATTCCGACGTTCTCCGTGTCGGGGAGGATGTGGTCTCGATTGGACATGCTTTTGGACTTAGCGGCGGACCTAGCGTCAGCCGAGGCGTTGTAAGTGCGCTCGATCGAACGGTGGCGGACGAGAGCGGCAACATCTTCGATGGTTTGATCCAGACGGACGCGGCCATAAACCTCGGGAGCAGTGGTGGCGCACTGGTCAACTCCGCGGGCGAAGTTATCGGCATCAACTTAGGGACGATCAACGTTGGTCAAGGCGCAAACTTTGCGCTGGACATCAATGCTGCGGTGGCCGGTGCGGATCGATTAGTGGCCCTGGGAGAGCGTGAGAGCCCCGGTTATCTAGGTGTTGGCGGCGTGGACGTCACACCTTACATTGCCTTCCAACAGGCGTTGCCGGTCAGCGAAGGCTTCGGAGTGAGGTACGTCGATCCAGATTCACCGGCGGCAGTTGGTTTCAAGATCCACGACATCATCGTAGGGATCGATGACACACCGATTCGCGGCAAGACCGATTTCACCGAGTTCTTGCGCACCCATCCACGCGGGACAGACGTTTTGGTCACCGCGGTTCGCGGGGCCGGCGACGATGCCGTGATCATGGAGATTCCTGTCACACTCGGCGCGCCGGGGACGTAGACCTCCGTACAATTGCTGCTCAGCAATTGCTGGCCTCTAACCCTTAATTTTCTCGGGAGGATTGATGATGACAGGTTCAGAGCGTGAATTGAGCGGCAAAGTCGCGATCGTAACCGGTGCTGGCAGGTTGCGAGGCATCGGCCGGGCGACCGCCAATGTTTTGGCCCGTATGGGCGCCGATGTAGTCGTCACTGGGACGGGCCGCGACCCTGAGACGTTTCCTGCAGACGAGAAGGAAGCTGGTTGGCGCGACATCGAATCGACCGCGGACGAAGTGCGATCGTTTGGCGTGCGAGCTTTGCCTGTCGTGATGGACGTCATCAATGCCGACGAAGTGCAGCAATTGATCGACGACAGCGTAAGCGAAATGGGCAGCGTCGATATCTTGATCAACAACGCCGCGGCACCATACGGGGAGGACCGAGTGCCAGTTGTCGAGGTCGCCGAGGACGTTTTCAAGAAGGTGCTGGAAGTCAAGGTAGTTGGGACTTACCTATGTTCCAAGTTCGCGACGATTCAGATGATCAAGCAAGGCGTCGGGGGACGTATCGTCAACATATCTTCGACCGCCGGAAAACGCGGCAGCGCGAACACGGCTGCATACAATGCTTCCAACTTCGCGGTAGACGGGTTTACGCAAGCCTTGGCCAAGGAAGTTGCGGAACACGAGATCACCGCAAATTGCGTCTGCCCCGGGATGACGGAGACGGCGCGTCTAGACCCGATCGGTCGCGGTGACGAGTGGTGGACACGCGCCGCTCAAGTGCCGTTGGGTCGCCCGGCCGACGACATGGAAGTCGGAGAACTGATCGGTTTTCTCTGCAGCCCGAGGGCAGCATACATCACGGGTCAGGCGATAAACATCAACGGCGGGTCAGTTACCGAACGCTGACAATCCGCCTGACCAGTTGGCCAAGTGGATCGGACTTCAATCCACGAAACCGCGGAGTTGGCGGCTACGTGTGGGGTGGCGTAGCTTGCGAAGCGCTTTGGCTTCGATTTGACGTACTCGTTCGCGCGTGACGCCGAAGTATCGTCCTACCTCTTCCAGCGTTTTTGAGCGGCCGTCTTTCATACCGAATCGATGCTCGATTACTTGTTTTTCACGCACGTCCAGCGTCTCTAACACGGTCTGGACGCTCTCTTTCATGAGGTTGGTGGACGCCTCTTCGATCGGACCGTCGGTGTTGGTTTCCGGGATGAAATCGCCGAGGGTGGAGTCTTCCTCGTCGCCAATCGGTGTTTCCAGCGAAACGGGTTGCAGCGAGATCTTCAGAGTGTCTCGAACCTTCTCGGGCGTCGTCTCCATGTGGACCGCGATCTCTTCCGGTGTGGGTTCACGACCATACTCCTGCACCAGACGTCGGCTGATGCGCAGGAGTTTGTTGATCGTCTCGACCATGTGCACCGGAATTCGAATCGTCCTGGCTTGGTCCGCGATCGAGCGTGTGATCGCTTGACGTATCCACCATGTGGCATAAGTCGAAAACTTGTAGCCGCGACGGTAGTCGAACTTTTCGACGGCCCGGATCAGTCCGATGTTTCCTTCTTGAACCAGGTCCAAGAGGTTCATCCCGCGGCCCATGTATTTCTTGGCGACGGACACCACTAAGCGCAAGTTTGCTTTGGTGATGTGAATGTCCGAAGCAGTTCCCCTGTTTCGGATCGTCGTCAAGTGTGCGTCGAGTAACGGGCCGTAGTAGAAGAGCTTCTGAATCGCTTCGTTGTCCAAAGATCCTTCCAACTCGGTTAGTTGGGGATTGCTTTCGATGGCGTCAGGAGTTTCCTCAGCAATCAGCAGCGTCAACAGAGACAAGTTGCGGATGGTGGCTTTGGATTCGTCGGCATCGCAATCGAGATTGTTTGCGAGGTATTCGATCTTCTCCTCTGAGTACGGTTCATCGAGGCATTGCCGAATCAGCGGGTGAGAGAGCATATCCGCGAGGTACGTGGTTACCGTATCGTCGGCAACGGCCAGCAGCTTCGCTGCTAAATCTTTTGAGCAAGACAATCCTGCGCTCATCGCGTTCAATCGGGCCTCTTTAGAGGTCTCGCGCAAAGTCTCGAAGACTTTTGCATCGTCGAACGAGAATTCAGCGTGTCCGTAGTTAGGAGCCAATTCTTCGACGATCTGCAACGCCTCGGCACGACTTCCGCCCAACGCTTTGCGGATGAGCGTCGCGGAGGTGATCCGGTAGGGATCCGCCACGATTTCAAGCAACCTAGGTTGGACTAGGGCATCGGGCAGTGAGACGTCATCTGTGCGCTCGATCAGGCTGAGGATTGTCTTGGCGACAGATTCGTCACAGTCGATCGCATCCTCGACATCTTCTGCGGTCGGTTGGTCCGGAAGGTTCTCGAACGCGGCACGCGCGTTTTTCGAGGTGATCTTCCGAAATGCGTCATCGGGTAGTCGTGTGAGGTCCCTGATTATCTCGATGGCGTCGGCATTGGAGCTGTTGAAGATGTCGGAGATGTATTTGACGTCGCGGATCCGATACGGGTTTTTCAGCGCTTCACGAATTGCGGCGAACACTTCGGCCATCCGTTCATCGCAGAAGCCGGAGTAGATCACCATCGCCTTAGCCGCGCGGTCCATTTTCGAGAGTCGATGCAGAGCCTCAATGGTGATCTCGGTTGCCGACGGTTTCGTCTCGTGCTTGGCTAGGAAATCGGTTTCAATCTCCGCGACGATGCGTCGAAGCTCCAAGTTTCGCGCCAACTCGCGCTCTTCTTGCGCCGTCAACAGCTCGACTCTTCCGATCTCCCGCAAGTACATCCGCACAGGATCATCGGTCAAATCCGCCTCAGAGGCTACGTTCTCGAGGGTGATTACTTCAGCGCGTTGCCGCGCGCCCGCGGCCGACCCGTCCCAACTATCGAGGTCCGAAATCGTGTTGGCCGGCGGAGTCGGTGCCAGGATCATGCTGGCACGCTGGCTCTCACCGGAGAATGAATCGCCGTCGGTTTCGTCCTCGCCGCCGATGATGCTGAACGTTAGCGTTTCACCTTCTTCATCATCGTCGTCTTCGTCGTCTTCGTCGTCCGTATCTTCGTCATCCACCGTTGCGTCGTCATCATCATCGTCGTCTTCGTGGTCTTCGTCGTCCAGGTCCTGAGATGAATTGCTCGCGGTGGTCTGGCGGTCCGCGATCGACGTTCCCACGGACGAACTCGGGTCGGGATCCACTTCTACAACCGTGACAGTTTCGACCTCGTCGTTTTGTGCCATCTGGCTGTTGACTTCGTCGCTCTCTTCAAACAATTGAGCGCCTCCTAGTGTTTTGGCACCGCGTTGAGCGGTACTGCCAACTCCCTGATCTGGCGGTTGGTCTCAACCGCGCTGGTCATGTCCTCATCACGGAACATGTTCCCGTTCTGTTTTGCCAGCTGCACCTCTTTCTGTTTGTTTCGTTTCAGATATTCTTTTCGAGTTCTGATCGCGCAGTCTTGTGCGATCTGGATGACGGCAGCTTCATCTTCGGGTCCGATATCGCGAGGTGAAATGGGAATGTGTTGCAATCGCTGCATTAGGTTCATCGCATCCGACTCACCTTCAATCAATGCAAGGCAACGATCCAAGCTGCCAGTGGTTCGCAAAGATTCGAAAATCCTCATACGGGAAGGATCGACGAAATGATGCGGTTCGACAACCCGAGCGTGATCAATCGCGTATTCATGCTGGACCATGCACGCCAAAAGCGTCATTTCCCAAGGCGCTTGCAATGCGGCGGCTGGAATAACCGGTATGGATCTTCTCGACGTTCTGGATCGACTTCTACGCAAGGGAGCGGCTTGACGGGAAATTCCACTGGCGGTTTCCCGATCCGAGCGTTTGCGCGTGAGGAGGTTCGTCAGATGATCGGCGTCGAGATTCAGTTGGTTACTGAGTTCGTTTAGGACACGTTGTTCGCGAATGGTGTGGGGTGGCACCCGCTCGAAGAACGGTTCGATTTCGTTGATCGCGGCATCCAATCCGTTGTCGGTTTCGACGTTGTGCCGATCGAGGCTCGTTCGGATGACGAACTGCATGATGTCGTCGGCCCGATCGATGGAAGCTACCCATTCGGTGCTGTCGGTCCTGATGGCTTCGTCCGGGTCTTTGGCAATTCCTTGTTCGGAAACGACTGGACTAGCGATTCGGATATCGATGGTCGAGCGACGATTTGTCCTAGCGTTACTCGATTGTCGACCGAATTCCGAGATGGCCATTCGCAGTCCGCGCAAAGCGGCTTGTTGGCCTGCCTCATCGGCGTCTAGGCACAGAACAACCCACGGTGGGTTGTCAGGATCATCCGGCAAAAACGTGGCGACAGATTGAAGCTGTTGCGACGTCACTGAAGTCCCCATGCAAGCGACGACGTTTTTGAACCCGCGCTCTTGGGCAGTTATGACGTCCATGTAGCCTTCGACTACGATCGCTCGGCCCGAGGCACGGATCGCGTCTGAGGCCCAATGCAATCCGTAAAGCGTCTGAGATTTGTTGAAAATCGCTGTTTCGTGGGTGTTCAGATACTTCGGTTGCGCATCGCCCATGGCGCGGGCGCCAAAGCCGATGATGTTGCCGCGCGGATCCCTAATCGAAATTGTGATCCGGTTCGCAAACATGTCTCGCCACGATCCGTCTTCACCTTTGACGACGAGGCCAGCTTGGACCACGGCTTGGCTATCCGCGCCAATGGATCTGAGGTGTGCAAAGAGTGAATTGACGCCGCCTGGAGCGAAACCGATGCCGCGTCGACGCGCAGTCTGAGAATCAATACCGCGCGATTCCAGATAGCCGAGAGCATCTTTGCCTTGAGCACCTTCCAACTGTCGGAAGAAAAACTCCTCGGCGACCTCGTTGATCTGATGCATCGCGGACGACTTGCCTCTGCGACGACCATTGGAATTGTCGTTGCGAAACTCCGATTCGATGCCGGCCTTGCGTGCCAACTTTTCGAGCGCTTCTTTGAACTCGATGCCATCGGCGCGCATTACGAACCCGAACATGTCACCGCCGACACCGCATGCTCCCCAACATCGCCAGGAGTCGTGATCGAGGGACAAGCTGAACGAAGGAGTTCGTTCTTCGTGGAATGGGCAGAGGGCCTTGGGCGTGCGAGACGACGGATTGTCGAGCGCGAGATAGTCAGACACGACATCAACGATTGTCAACCTTGCCTTGACTTCGTCGACTAAGGTCATCTGCTCTCCCTTACCAACGGTGAAGTAGTTACCACCATCCACCATCGCCCTTCTGTCCGCACCAGCGTTAGTCGGGATGTCGGTTCAACATCGCCGATTTACGCTGTGGACGTACGAAGTATAACCGAGATTCTTTCGAATGCAAACGGTGAAAAGGCCGTCGCAAACTTACTTTGTTGGCTCCGTCGAAACCGACTAACGAGGCGTCGGTACCGTGACTTTGCCTTGATAAAGATCGAGCGCGCTGCCGGGTGCGATACGATCCAACGCCATCACCGCAAACGAGTCGGTCATGCCGCTGACGAAATCGGCTGCAGCGTATTCGGGTTCGATGGAGATGACCCGCATCCATTCGGGGATGTCTTGCGTGTGAACCGTGTAGTAGTCGTGCAACTTGGCGACCGCGTCGCGCGCCTTGATACCTTCTGGAGATGCCGAGGTGGGATGATAGACGCGCTCGAACATGAAGTTGCGAAGCATCGTCGTCACGACTCTGATTTCGTCCGACATACGGATCCAAACATTTCGGTTTTGGTTGGGGATCTCACCTGAGCAGTCCCACGACGCATCAATAACGTCGCACACCATCGCGTTGAGCCGGCTGGAATGGGCGTCGCCAAGCGCGTCTCGGATCTCGATGGGAACATCATCGGTTGCGAGTGTGCCGTCGCGTTCGGCATCAGCGAGATCATGTGCCAAGTATGCGATGGCGTCGGAGATCCGCACGATCTGTGCCTCAAGCGACATGTCGGCAACCGCCTCAGGTGAGATGAATTCGCCTTCAGGTTTGGAGTGTCGTCTGACAGCGTCTACCACTTGGTCGGTCAAGTTAAGACCTTCGCCGTGCTTTTCGAGCAAGTTCAGAATCCTGACGCCCTGAGCGGCATGCGCGAAGCCGTTGGGAAGGCGTTCGTTTAGAACGCTTTCGCCGATGTGGCCGAACGGGGTGTGCCCGACGTCGTGTGCCAACGCAGCGGCCTCGACCAAATCTTCGTTGAGGTTGAGGGCGCGGGCGATCGTACGACCGACTTGCGAAACCTGCAGCACATGGGTCATGCGCGTCGTGAAGTGATCGCCTTGCGGGTTTACCAAGACTTGGCTTTTGTGCTTCAATCGCCGGAACGAATTGGAGTGAACGATGCGGTCACGATCCCGTTGGAATGCGGCGCGGACGGGAGAAGGTTCTTCTTCGCGTTGTCTGGTGGCGTCGGCTGAGCGAGTCGCGAATGGCGACAAGTCATCCTCGCGTTGTTCGATGCGTAGGCGTACGAGCGAGTGATTCGCCATATCGGTGTTTTTCACGCGACCGTTACGGTTTTTGCCAAGTTGCGCGGTCGGTCAGGGTCGACACCTCGTGCGACCGCGGTGTGATAGGCCAATTGTTGCAACGGGATTGTCATCAGGAACGGCGCGTGCTCATCGTGATCGATAGAGATGGGAAGCCATGCATCGACTAGCTCGGCTACCTCGAAGTCATTTTCATGCGCGAGCGCAATGACCTCGCCATACCGGCTCTTGACTTCGTGGATATTCGTCATCATCTTGGTGCGCAGTTCACCGTTGCGCGGCACGAGAGCGATTGTCGGCGTGGACGGTTCGATCAGCGCGTTGATGCCGTGTTTCATTTCGGAAGCAGAGCATCCTTCGGCGTGGACGTACGCCGTCTCCTTCATCTTCAACGCACCCTCCAACGCGATCGGAAACAGATCGCCACGTCCAAGTATCAGCAAATGGTCGACATCCTTGAATCGCGTGGCGGCGAGGTCTGCGACTTCGTTTTCTTGCCCGATGGTACGGTTGATGGCCCTCGGCAACGAGACCAACGATTCGATTTGGCGTCTGATCTCGTGGGAGCCTAGATGACTGCGTCTTCTTCCTAGTTGCAAGCTGATCATGCACAAGACCAACATGCTGTTTGTGAACGTCTTGGTCGATGGAACGGCGACTTCCAATCCCGAGCCGATGTCGATAACTAAGTCGGATAATCTCGCCGCTTCGCCGTGCGGGTTTGCGGTCACAACTGCGACCGTACTGCCTTTTCGGCGGGCGGTTTCGATCGCGACTAGGGTGTCGTAAGTCTCACCGGATTGTGTGACTGCAATTAAGAGGTCTTGTTCGCCCATCACGGGGTTGCGGTCCGCCAGTTCGCCGGCGTACTCGACGTGAGCTGGTATTCCCGCCAGCCGCTCCATCCAACGCGCACCTGCCATAGCCGCAAAATGTGAAGTTCCCATACCTGCAAGCACCACGCGTTCCAAATCGGGGCGGATACTACTCAGTTCGGGGATGTCAATCCGATATCCATTGAAATCGACCCGACCTCGCATGGCGCCTTGGACGGTGGCAGCCTGTTCCGAGATCTCCTTGTGCATAAAGTGCTGGTGATCGCCGATGTCAGATAATCGGCCGTCAGGCGATAATGCCATGGGCGACTTTTGGATGGATTTACCTTCGATGTTTACGATCTCATAACCGTCACGATCCATACGAACCGCTTCGCAGTGGTCGATGTGAATGACTCCCGTCACATCTGGGGGCATCGCGGCCGCGTTGCTGGCTAGGATGTTCGCATCATCGGATGAACCGAGGATCAAACTACCCGCGTACCCGATTCTGATCCCGACAACTGCATCGGGCTCATCGGCCGAAATTGCAACGATGACCGACAACCCTTCGAGTTCTCGACCAACGCGCTTAGTCGCATCGAATAGCGAAACACCTTCGCCCATGAAATGCGCGATTAGGTGCGCGACGGCTTCGGAGTCGGTTTCAGACTTCAACTCGATGCCGAGCGTGTTCAACCGGCGTCTTAGCTCGACGTGGTTTTCGATGATCCCGTTGTGGGCGATCGCCACCTTGCCGTCGAAGCTCAGGTGCGGATGGGCGTTTACGTCGGTTGGAGGGCCGTGCGTGGCCCACCGTGTGTGGGCTATTCCTGCCTCAGCGCGAGCCAATTGGCCGTCAATAGAATCCACCAGCGCGGAAACTCGCCCGGCACATTTGATCACGGCGATCTTTTCGCCGGTAAACGCGGCGATCCCTGCGCTGTCGTAACCGCGGTACTCGAGGTCGTTGAGCGCCCTCAATAGAAAAGTCTTCGCGTCGCCATATCCGGCGTACCCCACGATCCCGCACATAAGCTACTTAACCTCACCCCTTCCCGTATGCGATTGAATTTCAGGTTGCAGCGCGCCAGTCGATTGTCCCAAAACAACCTGCGTTTCGTCGATATGTGTAAGTTCGAAAGGCGACGACACGTTTTCGGTGTACACGCCTCTGCGTTCTTCTGGCAGCTGCAAAGCGACTCTCGTCATGATCTCATCCGTTGCTCGCTGCAGTTGAACGCGACCAGTTACGCTTGGGTTTACTTTAAATGGCTCGCCAATAGACATCCTGATTTTGGCTATCGGCATCAACACCTTGAGAATATTCTGCAAATCATCAGTCCCGTGAAAACCGATCGGAACTAACGTAGCCCCTGTCTGGGCAGCAACCAGCGCAGTGCCGATACGACCCTGTTTCAATCCTTCCCGATTGCGACTGCGCGTCCCTTCTGGAAACATCACAACGGCGCGCTGATTTTCGAGCATAGCCGTGACCCACCTCAGCGCTCTTGAGTCGGCGGCGTACCGATTGACGGGATATGCGCCCCAGCCCTTCAGGAGGAACGTGAACAATGGATTGTTGAAGAGCTCGCGTTTCGCCAAGAACAGCGCTCGCCTTGGCAACACTGACGCTACGATCGGAGGGTCCAGATTCGCAAGATGATTGCAGACGTAGATGACAGGGCCGCCAATGTTCATCCTGTCCCGGTTCTGGATCTCGATATCCGCGAACATCGCTAAAGTCCCGCGGAACGCGGTATTGCAGAAGGGGAAGAACCATTGTCGATTCGGTTTCACCTCGATGCGCGCTCCGTGACGTCTTAGGCCGCCAATTCGACGATTTTTTCAACAATCTCTTCAGGGGTCAATGTGTCGGTGCGGACGACGAACGCGTCGTCAGCAGGTCGAAGAGGGGAATCAGCGCGATTCGAGTCGATTTCGGCGCGCCTTCTGAGGGAATGCAGCACTTCATCGTAACGTTGACCATCGACATTGCCGTTGACGTCCCGGGTCCTCCGAGCCGCGCGGGTCTCTGCGGAAGCGTCGAGGTAAATCTTGACTGGCGCGTCGACCAGCACGACGGTGCCTATGTCCTGGCCTGCCATCACGATAGATTCCTCGGCGGCTATTGCACGTTGCTGCTTGACGAGCGCCCTGCGGACCGCGGGTGCAGCCGCGACTGGCGAGACACAGCGATTGATTTCTGACGTATGTAACTCGTCGGTGACGTCGTTACCGTCGGTCAACAACCTCCAAGACCCATTACCATCTCGGCAGACCGAAAACTGTGTTTTTGACGCCAGATCGCCCAGCGCATCGTGGTCGTCCAACCGTAGTGAGTTTTTCAATGCCAAGAAAGTCACCGCGCGATACATCATTCCCGTGTCTAGAAAAACGCAGTTCCAACGATCGGCCAGCATCGAGCCGACGGTAGATTTGCCTGACGCCGGAGTTCCATCCAACGCGATTCGTTTTGGCAATTCGTTTGAGATCAAGCTCATCGTCGATTGGCGGCGTCAGGAAGGTCGGAATTTCCGCCACAAAGCGTTTCGGCGGGATGTGTTTTGCGCGCTGCGCCAAACTAGTATTCGATTATAGACAGGGCGATTCACCACGTTTCTGGCAGTCAAATCGTGCGCGGCATCAGAACCGCAGCACGTTGGCTGGGCGCGGAGTAGACGGCTGAATGCTCCGGTTCGCCGTGTAAGAAATCAATGAACGGCTTAGACGGAATATTCATTCTCACCATTGTGCTGGTGACTTTTTGGGGCTTTAAGGTCGGGTTGATCGGCGCCGCGATCTGGTTCATCGCCGCATACATTTCGGTTGTTCTAGGTGCCCTTATCGTAGGCTGGACGATGCCGAGGCTGGGCCTCCCTGAGAATTTCGCTTCATTGGCGATTGCCGTCGGCTACGTATTAGCATCGACGGCTGTTTTCATGGTGGCACGGTTCATATCGTTGTCGATCCGATCCGGTATCAACTTCACGCCGCTTCGGTGGGCAAACGACCTTGGCGGCGCGTTTTTGGGGTTCGTATTCGGCGTGTTCGCGGTGGTAGGTTTCATCGCCGTCGCGGCGGTGTTGACGTACGTCGTTCCAGAAGGGGCGCTAGATTATGGGGGAGTTTCTTACTCGGAATCGTATTCACGGATTTACTTGAACTCTGGACCGCGATCCTGGCTCGATCATCAACTCACCGGATCTTTGTTCGTAGAGGTTTTGGCCGATCTGAGGCCGGTCATTGTTCCATTCGCTCCTCGTGAGCTGGGGATCGCGGTTGATGTCCTCTTTGCGCGCGTAGATTGACAATCAGTTCCTTCGATGGCGAACGACCCAATTGGTAGCTCGACTAAGCGCGTGCGACTGTAAAATGGTTACCGTGACTGATCAAGCGTTAATGCTGATACGTTCTCGGGTGTTGGTGCTTAACCAGAACTATCAACCGCTGAACATCTGCGATGTGCGCCGCGCTGTTTCGCTCCTTGGCAAGGGCAAAGCCGAAACGGTTCAACACGGTGTCGAATACATCCATACCGTGTCTCGCATGTTCGAACGTCCTGAGGTTATTCGCCTCGTCTACATGGTCCGCAAACCGCTGCACCGCCGGAAGCTCTCGCGGCGTGAGGTCTTCCAGCGAGACGGATATAGCTGCCAGTATTGCGGCCAACGGAACTCGCAGATGACGTTGGACCATGTGGTCCCGCGTTGCAAGGGCGGTCAGCACAGTTGGGACAACGTGGTAACGGCATGCCAACGATGCAACCACCGCAAGGCGGGTTCCACACCTCGCGAGGCGGGAATGAAACTCAGGGTGCAGCCGCGCGAGCCACGTCCAAATCCATATGCAGGTTTCAGTGCCGACCGGGTCGATCCAGCATGGCTTCCGTTCATGCCCTGGCTGGCGAAGCAGACGTTGCCGGCTGCGGCCGGTTGAGATAAAACTCAATCAGTTAATTCGGCCATTCGATCCACAAACTCATGTACGCGCCCGCGATATCGGTGCACGTCATCAGGCAGCATGAAGCCGTGGTAGAAATTCGCGTTTAACGCCTCGGCACGCGCGAAAAGGTCGCTCAATTGCGGATCTTCTAGTTTCGCTGAGATTTTTTCGACTGCATCAACCGTCGCTTTGTGCCCACTTTGTTTGATTCCGCGCCGATGCATCTCGGCGATTACCATGTGTGACGCGGCTCCCCAAAGTTTCTCGGATGCCTGAAAATGATCACCGGCGTCTAGTTCTCGGTCCGCGTCAATCAGGAATTGGCGAGCAAGTTGGATGTGTTCGGTCGCGAGCAACTTTAATGATTTTCCGCTCTTTTTATCGGACAGTAAATGCTATTGTAATGCTCATAAGGGAAATCGTTCACGCGACGTTTGGCACTTCAAGCATCATCGCATCGAACGCTAGTTGCGGTAATGCGTTGACCATCAGCGCATCACGCGTGCGCCGCACCGTCCCGGCCGCGGCCGC
Organism: uncultured Dehalococcoidales bacterium; assembly: GCA_964424025.1. Lineage (GTDB taxonomy): Bacteria > Chloroflexota > Dehalococcoidia > Lucifugimonadales > Lucifugimonadaceae > Bin127. The sequence goes on from CAYRHG010000079.1 coordinate 27,290, forward strand.
CACCTCATCCAGGGTTAAAGCGTTCGCAAGTTCGCTCAATTCTTGGATCCGGTCATCATAAGTCACGCGCTGGTCCAGCCCGTTTTGGATCATTGCGATATCTCGAACGATCTCGAGCCATCGTTCAACTTCATCTAAAGCGAGATTCCTGTCCCTGCGAAATTCGCGGCTCATTTCGAATGCGTACTCGAATCGTTCAGGGAGATCAGCGTTGATGACGTCGATGATTCGAGATGCCGATTGTCTACGAGCATCGACTAGCGACGGGTCTTTTAGGGCCGCGATCGCCCATCCCGGCGCGCCCATCGACATTTTCGCTAACTTGCGCGCTTCGTCTGAAGCGACGTCGAACTTTGTCGTCAACGCTTCTTCGATCACTTCGTTCGGAACAGGCCGGAGCCTGACGAGATGGCAACGCGACGCGATAGTTTCCGGCAGTAGATCGACGGAAGGCGACGTCAGGATTATGTGGACGCTGCCAGGTGGTTCTTCCAATGTCTTGAGCAACGCGTTCGATGCATCGGGCGACATTCTGTTGGCCTCGTCGATGATGAAAACCTTCGCCCTACCTTCGTACGGCTCGAGCATCGCGTCGGATTGAAGGTCTTTGATCAGGTCGATCCCGATCATTACGCGGCGTTGCGCTGCCTTGTCATCAGCGTCTTTGGAAGTCTGCGTCGCCGACGTGATGATCTGAACGTCGGCATAGTTGGAACGGGCTATTCGGTCGCATGCTGAACACTGTCCGCAAGGGACGTCTGGCTGGAGGTCTGCCCAGCCAGATGCCGTTACGTCTTTGGCGTTGCAATTAAGCGCGCGGGCAAAATCGACCGCTAGCGTGCGTTTGCCGACGCGGTTGGGCCCGGTGAACAGGTAAGCGTGCGAAACCCTATCTTGATCTATGGCGCCTTTGAGTAAGGTGATCGCGGCGGAGTTACCGATCGTTTGCCAACTTCCGGAGGAACCGACGCTTGTCGCGGCATGGAACATCATTCATAGATCGATGTGGAGAGCAAATCTGCGTAGGTTTCGCGCCTGCGGATTAGGCGCGCCTCCGATTGCTCGGTAACCAGAACGATCGCTGGGCGGGTCTGCAAGTTGTAGTTGCTAGCCATCGGCACGCAATATGCGCCGGAAGCCGGCAACGCTAACAAATCATCAGTATTTAGTTCAGGCAGATCGACATCTCGGGCGAGGACGTCACCCGATTCGCAGAACTTGCCTGCGATCGTTACTTTCTGAACGGGCTCGCCGAGCGGATCGTCTACGGACATGACCTCGTATTCAGCTTCGTACAGCGCCGGCCGGATATTGTCACCCATTCCGCCGTCAACACTGACATAGGTCCGCACATGAGGAATGCGTTTGATTCCGCCGACGGTGTACACGGCGACTCCGGCGCGTCCCACAATCGATCTTCCCGGTTCGATGATCAACCTAGGTTCATCCAAACCATATTTGATGCACGAAGACTTCAAGGATGTCGTGATCGTTTCCGCATACTCGGCAATAGTAGGCGGCAGCTTTGACGACAAGTAACCGATGGCCATGCCGCCCCCAGGACTGAACTCCTGCATTTCGAGATGATGCACCCACTTCATCCGAGCCGCGAAGGCGCATACATATTCGATCGCCTCCTCGTACGGTTCCAACTCGAAGAGGGGCGAACCTAGATGGAAATGAAGGCCCGTCACGTCGAGATTGGGTTGTGATAACGCTGCGTCGACCGCCTTTTCGGCATCGCCCGTCTCGATCGAGAACCCGAATTTGGAGTCGAGGACACCAGTGGTGGTCAAACGATGCGTGTGAGGATCGATGCTCGGAGAAAGGCGCAGATTAACCGCCTGCGTCTTGCCGAGTTCGCCGGCGACTTGGTTCAGCAGTTCGATCTCGTGGAATGAATCGATCGTGATCCGACCGATATCAGCGTCAACCGCTTCCCGCAGTTCATCCCGCACCTTGTTGTTGCCGTGGAAGTTGATCTTCTCCGCCGGAAAGTCAGCAGCGAGGGCGAACGCGAGCTCGCCGCCAGTTACGACATCGATGTGAAGTCCCTCGTCTTCGATGATTTTCAGCACCGCCGGGTTGGAGAATGCTTTGGTCGAGTACTCGATATCGGTCTGAGGGTAGAAACGCCTAAAGTTATCGACGAATTCGCGGCACATGCCGCGAATCGTGGCTTCGTCGAAGATGTAAAGCGGACTGCCGAATTCTTCGACGATCTCCCGTACGTCGCGATCCTGGATCGCTAACCGGCCAGCGTCGTTGACCGATGCTGAGATTGGCAGTACTTCGGCGAGCGGTAGATCTTGCATGGCGATTCAATCCAGAGCGGGATTAAGGACTTCAACTTAGTGTTCTTTCCATTTTGTGATGAGCGCGTTGCAACGTCAAGGAACGTGGCGACGGTACTATTGAAGTAATCGATACGCCGACTGGATCTGGTCGGCCTCGATTCGCGACTGAGAAACCCGAAAAATGAATGAAAAGGTGCCGCGGCTGACGGAACTCGCCAGCTGCGCCGGTTGAGCGGGAAAGCTTAGCCAAGGCGAACTCGCCCAGGTTTTGGGCGGGCTGATGAGTGGAGCCGATCTGCATCCAGACCTGCTGGTCGGTTTCGAAAACGGTGATGACGCTGCCGTCTACCGTATAGACGATCGCGTCGCCTTGGTGTTGACCGTCGATTTCTTCGCGCCTATTGTCGACGATCCTTTCACATACGGTGCGATTGCGGCGGCCAACGCTCTTTCGGATGTATACGCAGTCGGTGGGCGTCCGATAACCGCGCTAAACATCGCGGCGTTCCCTCGCAGCTTACCTGCAAACATTCCGACCGAAATTCTCAGAGGCGGTGCAGCGAAGGTCGCTGAAGCGGGTGCGATCATTGTCGGCGGTCACACCGTAGATGACGACGAACCGAAATATGGCCTTTCGGTTGTAGGCGTCGTCGAACCGGGTCGGCAGGTTCAGAACTCGACCGCGCAACCGGGTGACGTTTTGGTGCTGACAAAACCGATCGGCACTGGCGTCGTGACGACTGCATTGAAGAACGGCATAGCGACAGACGATTGTTTGGATTCCGCGACCGCATCGATGTTGCGTTTGAACCGCGACGCGGCCAAGGCGATGGTAAGCGCTGGCGCCAATGCCGCTACCGACGTAACCGGTTTCGGAGTCGTAGGCCATTTGATGACCATGATGCGGGCGAGCGGCACTACCGGACACCTGAATCGTTCAGCTATTCCGGTTTTACCCGGTGTCGAACGGCTGCTTCAGGACGGCGTCGCACCCGGCGGAACGCACCGGAACATCGAATCTTGTGCGGAGTCCGTGTCATGGCACACCAAAATCACCGAGACTGACAAGTTGCTGTTGTGCGATCCGCAGACTTCCGGCGGGTTGCTCATTTCGATTTCCGCCGACTCGGTGGATCGCCTCTTGGATGATCTGCATCAGCGAGGAATAGCCGCATCGGTGGTTGGCGAAGTGACGGCTTTCGACGGCAAGGCCGTCAAAGTCACCAACTAACGGGCGCGCTCCCAAATCCGATCGCGTTCCTCAACCGACAGTTCCGACAGAGCCACTCCCTCGGCGAACTCCTCAGCGCGCAGTACGCGGTCACGGAGTATTGAATTAACTTTCAATAGTGCTGTTTCGGGATCGACGCCTTGTTCCTGGACTTTCCTGACCGCTGCCGCTAGGAACTCGCCTGCTCTTTTCTCAACATCGTAGTCCGACTCCCCGGTGCCACGACCGACGAACTCGATTTCGCTACTCGAACCGGTAGTGATATCGAGACCGGAACGCCGCGCACGTCGTTGCAAAACCGCCGATTGCGCAAGCGCTGGCAGTGCCTTAGGTACCGATGCAACGATCGATCGAACTCCACCCGCCTCTTCGCGCTTTATTCGCTCCCATCTGTCTATGACCTCTTCCCCGGTGTCGAGTTTGTCGGAATCGCCAAACACGTGCGGATGGCGTCGGATTAGCTTGTCAGCAACTTTGCGACATACGGAATCTGCGTCAAAATCCCCGTTGCGCCGCGCTATGTCGGCGTGGAACACGATCTGAATCAGCAGATCGCCTAGCTCTTCTTCCAACGCGTCACCATCCCCGCTCTCCAGAGCCTCCAAGGTTTCATACGCCTCTTCCAACAGATTTGGACGCAACGACAGGTGCGTCTGTTCGCCATCCCAGGGGCAGCCATCAGGATCTCTCAATCGGCGTACCGTATCGACCAGATGTTGAAAAGCACTCCCGGCAGCTTCGTTCGCTTGAGACGTTAAATCCATGTCAATCATCTTTCGTCAGCCGGCCAGGACTGAACGTGTATTCTCTAGGTATGAAATCGGGGGTTTCAGTGTTCGCGTGGTTGTCCCGGTTCGTCGATCGGGAAGCCGCTGTATGGGTTGTCGGATTGACTGTGTTGGCTCTCGGCAACCCTCAATCTGATTTCCACTTCACGATATTCTGGCCATACTATGTGTGGGGCATTCAGAGTCCGGGGTTTGGACTTGGCCACTCGATATCGTATCTGTTCCGCGGCGAAGTGATGGCAGCGATCGAGACTCACATATTGGGCATCCCTGCCGCCGCAATCTTAGTGTGGCGGATCGCCATGCTCGAATACCGGCTTATCAAACGGAGTAGGAGCGACCAACAATGGCTAATGTGATGGACATCTTGCCCGAAATACCTCCCGGTGAGCAAGCGGCGATCTCCGGTATCGTCAACGGCGTTTCAAATGACAACGGGCAACGCTTTGCGATGGCCTATCGATCGCAACGCAAAGACGAAACGACGGTGTTGTTGCTCACGCTGGTGGGATTCGTCGCAGTCGCTGGTGTCCAACGGTTTTTTCTAGGGCACATCGGGATGGGATTTCTATACCTGTTCACCGCTGGATTGTGTTTAATTGGAACCATCATCGATGTCGTAAATCATAAGAAACTCACTCAAGAGCACAACGTTAAAGTCGCGAATGAAATCGCAATGAACCTAGGTTCAGGTTCTACCTATACAACGCTGACAGGCTGACGTTTGAATACAAGCTTCAACGCACCTTAAATGAGTTCAAAGAACGAACTTCGGGTACGTGGCGGCTCTGATTGGGCGATGCTCGCTTTGGGCGTGGTCTTCGCCGCTTGCTTGCCGGTATTCCTCATTGCGATCAACGTCGTCTACGTCACCGATTCTGATTGGCTCTACACCTACAACTGGTGGCGAAACGGAGTGCCAGACCGTACGGGGCTGCCGATTAAAGAGCTTGACAGCGCGGCTGATCAGATCAAGGACTACTTCGCAAACGATGCCGAGAGGCTCGATGTAACCGTCAACACGTCTCGCGGCCAAGTGAGCCTACTCGTTGAACGCGAAATTTTGCACATGATCGACGTCAAGGATCTGATGAAACTCGTGGCTTCGACATCAATTTGGACAGGTTTGTTGTTGGTTGTCTCCTCGCTTCTCGGGCTTGTGATCCAACGTGGTCGATTCTTTGCGACCATGTCGCGTTGGCTTCGCTGGTGCGGGTTGATCTGGGGGATAGCCGTAGGCGCGTTGCTCGTGGCGTCGATCATCGACTTTACTTGGGTGTTTACCCAGTTCCATTTGCTGAGCTTCGCCAACGACCTGTGGCAGCTTGACCCGTTCCGCCACTATCTGTTGCTTCTGTTCCCGGAGAGATTCTTCTTGGAGGCGACGCTGTTCATCGCGCTCCTGACGGTGATCGAGTTCGCCGGGCTTTACGTAGGCGCTCGATTGATGGAGATACGTCTCGCGGACGATCAGTCGTAGACGATATCCGCCACCACCGCGCAATTTGGATCGCGGTTCGTGATTCGATCTCGGCCGTCCAAAAACGCGAGTTCGACCAAAAACACCTGAGCTACGACTTGCGCGCCGAGCTCCTCCGCTAGTTCGGCGGCCGCGACCGCTGTGCCGCCAGTGGCCAACAGATCGTCGACAATCACTACTCTTTGACCAGCTGAAAGGGCGTCCGAGCGCATTTCGATCTCCGACAAATCGTCGTACTCGAGCGAGTACTGGTTTTTGATTACTGGTGGCGGCAACTTGCCGCTTTTTCGGACCAGGGCGAGCGGTATGCCCAGCCGGTCGGCTACCGGCGATGCGAATACGAAACCCCGGGCGTCGATCGCGGCGATGACGTCTGGATCAAACTTCGTCACTTGATCTGTGAACCAGTTTATGGATGCTCGAAACGCCGCAGGTTCGGCAAAGATCGGTGTCAGATCCTTGAATTGGATGCCTGGTTTTGGGTGATCCGGAACATTGCGGATCCAATCTCTGAGATCGACGCTCATCGACCGTAAATCTCCGTTTCCGGATAGAAATCGCTCCAAGCGAACCAGAAGACGTTTACACCGTGAAGCGGATCCAAACGCGCGCCTTGGAACTCGCCTGACCACGCCTGGCCGTTGAGTGGCAGCCACTTCGAGCCTGAATTCTCATCCACCAACCACCTCCGAGACACATCTTCGGATTCCTCCTCTACCAACAGCGAAAACTCGAGCGTTTCGTCATCGATGTTGCGGGAGTAAACCAACGCCGTGGTGTTCTGGGAATCGTAGTAGATTACTGCGGGCTGACCATTGATCTCGGTGTTGACGACCTGCTGCTCTTGCAGAGAAGTGTGAGGGAATGCGATCGGGCCGTCGTCGAAACCGACACCGAGCACCAAGTCCTTGCCGTAGAGTCTCTCATCTCTATTGGACTCTCCGATTACACCGGCATCGCCTCGCACGTAGTAGCTGGTGTAAGGATCGAAACCCTTGCTCGGTTTGAAAAGGGCCTTCGTCTCGGGGAACGATGCTTTCCATTTGCCCCAAGTCGTCAAAACAAGAGGGACATTGGTTAGTCTGACGCCCTTGAATTCGCCTTCGATCCCTTCGGATAGGAAATGGCTCCAAAGCGAGTTCGTTTGACGGTCGTACATGATCAACGCGTTCAGGGTTAATTTGCCCGACACGCCGAACGTTAGGGTTTGACCGTTGACCTCTCTGGAATACCCGATCCCAGTAAAGCAAAGCGGTCACCACGTGACCGCGATCGGTCTGCCCGCTACCGTGTCATTGACTATCTCGTGGCTGCTTAGAAGTGGGACGGAATAAGCGCGAGCATCGCCTTCGATCTCGACGCCAAGTACATATTCGCCATCGCCGTAGACAGCGTCGGCTTCCTCTGTCGTTTCGAAGAAAATCGGATTGTCGATAGCAGGTATCGCATCCGGAGGAAGAAGGGTCACGATATCCAGATCGCGTTCGGGCGCCAAATTCGCCGCAGGAGGTTCGGTTGGAGCCGGTTCGGGTTCCGTCGTGGACGTCGGGATCGTCTCGGTCGGCGCAGTTGTTGGCGTGCTTGCCGGATTAGGTACTGTCGTGGGAATTTCGGTCGGGACCGAAGGGGAAGTGGGTGGTGATTCTGATTCCTGTCCGCAGGCGATCAGGAAAAGCGCAGAAGTTGCGATGCCTAGTGAAATCGGAAATACGCGCATGGTGTCAGTGAGTAGCTTTACGCTTATACGTGCGCCGTGCGCTTTTGCTTTGCGACAAGTGAGTTCCAAGTACTTTGGTTGCTGTGATTATGATACGCATTAAAGGTCATCCAAGGATTGATTGACCGTTGAATCGGACCCTACAGAGGGGTTTGCCATCCACCTCACACGTCTGAAATTAACCGGTTTTCGAAACCACGTCGATACCGACATCAATCTCGGAACCGGATTGGTTGTGTTTACCGGGGCGAACGGGCACGGCAAGAGCGGGTTGCTTGAAGCGGTCCACATGCTTTCGGTCGGCAAATCGCTCCGCGCCGGCAATGACCGCGAAATTGTGAACCACTCGATCGCTAGAGATGGCGGCCACGTCCAAGCACTCGGCGTCTTCAACAGCGGTGCAGAGTCGGTTCGCGCCCAGTTCGACATACAGATTTCGCCGAGTTCGGCGGAATCCTTCAACCGCTTGAACGTCGGTTCGAAAGAGTGGCGTATAAACGGTGTCAAAGTGCCCCCGGTCGAATTTGTGGGACGTGCGAACGTTGTGATATTCGAAGCCGGCGATCTGGATCTCGCGCTTGGCGCGGCTGCGGTGCGCAGGCGATATCTCGACATTCTCATCGGGCAGTTCGATACGGAATACGTTCAAGCGTTACTCCGCCTGAACCGAGTCCGAGCCAGCCGCAACTCGCTGCTCAGAGGCTCGTACGAAGTCCACGACTTCGAAGAAGAGATCGCATTCTGGGACGGCAGATTCTGCGATGAGAGTGCGAAGATCATCCAAACGCGCCGGGAAGTTATGCAGTTGCTGCAATCTAGGGCTGCACCGACACACGCCGAGTTGAGCGAAGGCGAAGCGCTCGCGTTGGCCTACCGCCCGAATCTCGGTTCCAGCGCATTGGCATCCGCGTCCAACGATCTGGAAGGATCGGCCCTCCGAACTCATATCCACGATGCGTTAATGGCGTCAAAGAGAAAAGAACAGTCAGCCGGCCACATGGTAATCGGTCCTCACCTCGACGACTTCGCGATCAACATCGCCGGAGCACCAGCGAGACGATACGCATCCCGCGGCCAAGCTCGAACCGCCGCGTTATCGCTAAGACTCACCGAGGCCACACTCGTCACCGAGTTCGCAAAACGCGACCCGATAATCGCGTTCGACGACGTGTTATCGGAGATGGACAGTTCCCGACGAGGCACAATCCTCGAACGGGCATCCCAGTACGAACAGACTTTGCTCACCGTTACTGATGATGCGCTGGTGGGCCGTGAGCGATTGGCTGGTGCGCAGAACTTCAGGGTTGTGCGGGGAAATGTCAGCGCATTGCATTGACATTGGATCAGAGGGCACTCGGCGAAATGAAATCACATTTCTCGGTTACTATATTCCAAATCATTGAATGTGACATTGACCATCAAACTCGCGAAAATGATCCGACTCGACGAATCCCAACAGGCATTCTGTAATTCGCGTCGCCGTAACATCCGGCTACTCGCACCTGCCGGCTGCGGCAAAACCGCTTCACTCCTATACCGTTGCCGCGAACTTTTTCAACGTGAAAATGGCAAATCTAGGTTCCTGATTGTCACTTTTACCCGAGCGGCGGCGGCCGAGTTAAGAGAAAGGCTCATCAACGATCCCGAATTCGACGGTTTGCAAGGACACGTTAATGTCACAACCTTGAACGCATACGGTTGGCGAAGAATTCGCGACCGAGTGAGAAACCCACGATTGCTCTCAAATCCAACCGATCTACATTTTGCGATGCGAAACCAGATCCGACCTGCGTGGACTGACAATACTCACATTGCTCCAGTCGTCTCTAGAAGAGGAGACGGTGCTAGGCGCACCATGGAAGTTGTGGACAATCTCAAGTCCATGGGATTTGATCACACCGAAGACGTCAACCGTCAAGCGTTCTACCTCAGGTTAGACAGTCTTCGCGATCAGGGACTGGATTGGCGAGTCGATGAGCAGTTCGAGCTCCTCACAAAATTAGGCATTCTTGACGAACACAAACGTGGTCGAACCGAGTCTCCTTCACAAAATAGGAGAGCTTTCTACGACCGGTTTTTCACGTTTTGGCGTAACGCGACCGCCGAGTTGCTAAATCAGTCAACGTTTACCTATGAAGACCAAAAATACTGGTCGTACCTTGACTTGAAATCGTTGGGACCTGACGGAAAGCGAAAAAGGCCTATCTCCGGTGCTGCTCGTTACGATCATGTGTTCGTCGACGAGTTTCAAGACATTAACCCTTTGGATCTGAACTTGGTTCGCGTCATTGCGGAACGGAACCGGGCAACTCTCACTATCGTGGGCGATGACGACCAAGCGATTTTCGAGTGGCGAGGCGCATCGCCCGAGTTCATCCTTAGTCCTGAACGGTATTTCGGTGGGCAATTTACCGACTACCAACTCAGAACCAACTACCGTTCACCTAAACAAATCGTTGTCCATTCAATGAACCTCATCGGTAACAACATGAACCGCGTTCCAAAAAGCGTCCGACCAGCAGGGAACTCAGGGGACGCCGAGATCGAACTGATGCCAACTGAAGGCATCAATGCTCGATTGGAGCGCGTAACGGAGATTGTCCGGGGCACTCAACCTGGCAAAGTAGCGGTCATCGGCCGCTTGCGGCGTCAACTCATTCCTTTCCAGATCTACTACGCCTCCGACGGAGCGCCTTTCAAGACTGCAGCGGATTTGGAAGTCTTCAGTAGCGAAGCATTTGAAAAGCTAATAAGACTCATCGAGATTTGGAACAATTCCGATGCCATCCGCCGACCAAATTCGGCTATCGAAGATGCGTTATCTATTTGTGATCTGATTAAGCGTTACCCGCTCAGCAAGAGTAAGGACCGCCCTAACGTCAGGAAATACTTGGTAGAAGCGCGTCCGCGATCCACAGTTCAAGCAGTCGCGAGCATATCTGAATACTCCGGCCCCAAACTGAGTGGGAAAACTCACACTCAACTGCACGGAACTGCTAAGGAATTCGCCAACGCATCGACTGTCGCCGACGCCATCGCAGCTGTTTCCAACGGATTTGCGGGATTGAATTTCGACCGCGAACGTGCCGAAGACGATGTCTGGTATACGGATCCGCCGCTCGTGCAGCTCGCTGAAATCGCAGAAGGCGAGGGATTTGATGCAGATGATTTGATCGACAGGATTGAATTTGTCAAAGAAAATCTCGCCGAGTTCAGATCGTTCGAAGATGGAAGCGAACACGGCGATACGGTAGGTTTCCTTGAACGCCCGCTTCACCTCATGACAGCCCATCGCGCAAAAGGAAAAGAGTTCGACACCGTCGTCATCCTAGACACCGACGACCGCACTTGGCCGCTTCGACCCAAAGATCAACGCGGGATGGAGGCCGAGCGTCGCCTCTTCTATGTTGCTTTTACGAGAGCCCGCAAGAAAGTGATCCTTCTGCACGAAAAGGGCGCTACTCTAAGTCCTTTTGTCAAAGAACTTGGTGCATTTTAGCCTCGCTGCGGTCGTTAATTCGCCAAAAACCGTCGGAAGGTCCTCCCCATGTCAAGCAGGTCCATCGAAATGATTCGCCGCGCTCGTTTCGTATTACTCGACACATTTTGAATGCTGTAGTGTGTAAACTGCTTTCAGCGAATCGCACCACCTCCAGTGATAGGCAAAGCCGTGTCCGGCCCAACCAAATACGTACTCGCTGAACGCGTCGCCAATGCCGACATGTCGGGATGGCTCCACAACAGCGCGGTTCGCATCGTCGACGATAAGATCGATGCCGTTTTGCCGGTGTCGAACCTGCCCTCCGAGGCCGGTGAGACTTCTGAAATCCTCGATTTGGGCGATGTTTCGTTGATGCCGGGTCTGGTCGATGCCCACTGCCACATGCACTGCAGCGCGACCAAAGATGCGCAGGCTTTGGCGCTGGCCGAAAAGGACGACATTCAGCGGCTGACGATGCGCGCAGTCTCCGCGATGCGCAAAGCCGTTTTGGCAGGGACGACGACGGTCAGGGACATCGGTTCGCGTAACGAGGTGGCGTTTCCGATAAAACAGGCCATCAAGGACGGCGCTATTCCAGGGCCCCGGCTCCTCGTCGCCGGTACGCCCATTACGATAACCGCTGGACATTGCTGGTTCTTCGGCACCCAAGCCGACACTGCGGATGACGTAGCTAAGGCGGTCCGTAACCAGGTCAGACAAGGCGCGGATGCGATCAAGATCATGTCCACAGGTGGAATGTTCACACCTACAGCCAACCCACGACTGCCGCAGTATTCCGCCGAAGCGCTCGCTGTAGCGGTTCGCGAAGCTGCAAGATCTGGGATCACGGTAGCTGCCCATTGCCTGTCCGCAGATGGCGTCAAGAACTGTGTAGAAGCCAACGTGCACAACCTGATCCACGCCCGGTGGTACTCGCAAGATCCGTCGAAAGGGCTGGAGTTCGACATCGACACTGCGAAACGGATGGTCGATCAAGGTCAGTGGGTAGATCCGACGATCGGTCACGCGATGCTAGGTCAGGAAGCTACCGCTCGCGGCGAAGCGCCGCCTCGCGCCATCCACTGGTCCGTAGCCGCTTCGGATGTAGCTGACACAGATCACTACGAAACGCTCAATCTCATGCACGATCAAGGAGTCCGATTCACGAACGGCTTAGATATGGGCATGCCCCACGGAACTCATGATCGTTCGGCGGCGAATTCTTGGTCTGTCGTTGAAAACCTCGGATGGGACACTTGGAGCGCGTTGAGGATGGCAACATGCGATACCGCGGAGGCACTCGGCGTATCCGACGAGGTTGGAACGATCAGCCCAGGCAAAGTAGCTGATCTGGCCGCGTTCGGTGGCGATCCGGCAGCAAATATCCGCGACATGGATCGTGCCTCGACGGTGATCCAAAACGGCAACGTGATCAAACTCCGCGACGTCGCTTTGGTGTAGACGCGCAACGACGGCGTTAACTGATTCGAAGTTCCGCACGCCGAACCGCATCGCAGAGGTTTGAGGCTTGATCGGTGCGATTTATGATTTTCATTCGCGATGATTACCGACGCGTTAACACACATCCTTCCGCCCTTTTTCTCCGACTACCGAGACGATGCTCTCGCCCGCGACCGAACCTTCGCGGAACTTTTCTCTAACCCAAAGGCGCGCATCGTCCAAGTCGAACACCTCCTTGAGGAGATGGACCGCTCCGGCGTCGAACGATCGGTCATCGCAGGGTTCGGTTGGACGGACCAAGAACTCGCCCAACGCTCCAACGACTATCTGATCGAGTGCGCGACCAGATTTCCGGGAATATTGATCCCTCTTTGCAGCGTGAATCCGCTGTGGCCTGACGACGCAGCTCCGTTAGAAGTTGAGCGATGCTTAAAAGCGGGCGTGCGCGGCATCGGCGAACTTCATGCCGATTCACAAGGTTGGGTCCAACCCCCATACGACCGCCTCGACGATGTCATGGCGGTTGTGCGAGATTTCGTCGCGCGACACAATCGAATCCTCTTCGTCGTGGTCCACGGATCTGAACCTCTCGGGCATACCTACGATGGCAAGGGAACGATGACCCCGGACCGCCTCGTGATGCTGGCAAAAAGATATCCAGACAACGCGTTCATCTTCTCCCATTTCGGGGGCGGCCTACCCTTCTATAAACACATGCCTGAGATCGAAGGGGTGCTGGAAAACGTGTCGTTTGACTCCGCCGCGTCGCCGTTTCTATACACGCCCGAGGTCTACGCGACGGTAGATGAAATCGTCGGTGGTTCGAGGTTGTTCTTCGCCAGCGATTTCCCTTTGATGAGTCAAAAACGCGCTCTAGACCACCTGCGCGCATCTAGTTTGACTCCGTTCAAACAACGGATGATCTCGGAAGTGGCCGGCCAATTGTATGATTTCTCACGGTCAACTTAGAACGCGCAACCACAGGAATCCGCGATGGCATTGCTCTTAAACCGATCCGACGTGCAACAGGTATTGACGATGGCGAAAGCTATCGACGTAGTCGAGGCGGCGTTTGGCGAACTCGCGAGCGAAACCGCCGAGATGCCACCTCGCACGGTTCTTCAGGACCACAGCGTCGGCGGTTGGATCGCTTACATGCCCGCGTACCTGAAATCTGGCGGTGCCCTCGGCGCGAAAGCGGTCACGGTCTACAAGGACAACCCAGGCAAATTCGGTCTTCCAACCACCATCGGCACCATCCTCGTGCAGAACAACGAAACCGGCGAAGTGGTCGCCGCGATGGACGGCGGGTACTTAACCGCTATGCGAACCGGCGCCGTTTCGGGTGTGGCAACTCGTCACATGGCCCGACCCGATTCCAAGGTCGGGGGCGTTCTAGGCGCTGGCGTCCAAGCCCGGCAACAAGCGGTTGCGATCGCAGAAGCGAGCAACGTCGACACATTACTCACGTTCTCCCTAGATGACGATACGTCGCGTCAGGAGTTTGCCGATTGGGTTGCAGAACAGACCGGCAAAGATGTCCAATTGGCCGAAAGCGGCGAAGAGCTTTGTCGAGAGTCCGACATCGTCGCGTTGGCAACCACCGCCGCGAACCCGATCGTTAGCGCAGACTGGTGGAAACCGGGCGCACACATCAACGCGATCGGCTCGCACGCTCCTGGTGTCCGCGAACTCGACACCGCGTCCATCCAGCGATCCCGTATCATCTGTGACCAACTCGAAGCCTGCATGGCTGAAGCAGGTGACCTTCAGATACCGGTCGAGGATGGCGAATATTCCTGGACGGATGTCGCCGGGAACTTGGGCGACGTGGTGATTGGCGTAACTCCCGGACGGACCTCGGACGAAGAGGTGACGTTGTTCAAGAGTGTCGGGTTAGCCATTCAGGACATCTCGTGCGCGGCGCTGGTGTACCGCGAGGCGATGGCTAACGGCATCGGTCAAGAATTCGATTTCTCGTCCTAGAAGTTAAAACAGCCCCGTCAAGAAGTTCCACCACGCCTCGACTACGCCGACGGCTGTGTAGTTGTCGAGCACTTGCCAAACATGAAGGATGTACTCCTGCATCAGCTTCAACGCGGTACAGATGACGAGCAACACGATTATCCGACGCGTCGTGAGTTCGTAGTTGGGCCACCAATGGCGTTGGGCGGCGATTGCGACGAACCAGAACTCGAAGACGTTCGGGAATAGCATCAACACCCATCTGTCCTGCACGAATTCGAAGGTGACGAAGCCTACCAGTCGCAGTGCGAATAGCCAAATGGCGATCGTGCGGCCGGGCCCGTCCCACTGTCGGACCGCGACCCAGAGGAAGGTCAGCATGTAGACCTGATCGACCCACTTGTCAAACGCCTGGTAGTTGTTGACCCCGCCGAGTTGGATCAGGTTCATCATGAACAGATCGGAGAAGTCGACCAGGATCGCCAAGATCGCGCCGAAGAACGCCCAGCGCAACACGGGCAATGAACCGGCCACTCGGGCGGCCGCGATTATCCACATCTCAAGCGTCATGTCTGTTCTCAGATGCTACCGTCTCGCCGGATTGTTTTTGCGTTTCGAAATCGCGGAAATATAATTGTGGATTAGCAGTCGATCGTGTCGACTGCTAACGAATTTCGACGCAGGAGGTTGGGTTCAGATCTTCCGCGATTTTCGCAAGATCTAGCCCGGCCTGCTTGAAAAATTCAGCGAACCCACAAGGAGGAAAGACCGAGTGACGGTTAACTTGAAGCCGCTAAGCGATCGCGTGATCGTATCGCCGTCCGAAGAGGAACAGGCGACCAGCCCAGGCGGGATCATCATCCCCGATACCGCCAAAGAGAAACCGCAGCAAGGCTCCGTCGTCGCAGTAGGTCCGGGCAGGACCACCGACGAAGGCGCTCTGATCGATATCTCAGTAAACGTTGGCGACACCGTGATCTACTCGAAGTACGCAGGTACCGAGTACACCCAGAACGGCACCGACTACCTGATCCTGAGAGAATCCGACATCCTTGCGATCGTCGGATAATCCGCCCGGATACCCAATCGACTACGGATTTCGTCGCAATAGACGACATACCAAGGAGAAACCAAGCCAATGCCAGCAAAAGATTTGCTATTTGAAGAGGAGGCTCGAGCCAAGCTCAAGGAAGGCATCGACATCCTCGCCAATACCGTCAAGAAGACGCTCGGCCCGCGCGGGCAGAACGTCATTGTTGACAAGAAGTTCGGCCCTCCGCAGGTCAACTCGGATGGCGTAACCATCGCCAAAGAGGTCGACCTCGAAGACCCATTCGAGAACATGGGCGCGCAGCTCCTCAAGGAAGCGTCCAAGAAGACCAACGACGACGCCGGTGACGGTACGACCACATCGACCGTCTTGGCGCAAGCCATCGTCGCCGAAGGCTTCAAGAACGTCGCCGCCGGCGCAGACCCGATGGCTATCAAGCGCGGCATGGAAAAGGCAATGGCCACGATCCGCGAATCCATCAAGAGCCAGTCCACACCGGTTGACAGCTCCTCGCAGATCGCAAACGTCGCAGTCCTATCTTCTCACGACGACGAGATGGGCACCCTCATCGCCGAAGTCATGGAGAAAGTCGGCAAGGACGGCGTGATCACCGTCGACGAGTCGAAGTCCTTGTCTTACGAAACCGATTTCGTAGAAGGCATGCAGATCGACCGCGGCTTCCTCTCGCCTTACTTCGTGACCAACCCTGACCGGCAGGAAGCGGTACTCGATGACCCGTACATCCTGATCACGTCGCAGAAGATCTCAGCCGTCTCTGATCTGCTGCCATTGCTCGAGAAGGTCTTGCAGACAAGCAAGAACATCCTCGTCATCGCTGAGGACGTCGAAGGTGAAGCCCTCGCGACCCTCGTCGTCAACAAGCTTCGCGGCACGCTCAACTGTGTCGCCGTCAAAGCCCCTGGTTTCGGCGACCGCCGCAAGGCCATGCTTCAAGACATTGCCATCCTCACCGGTGGCACGGTCATCTCCGACGAGATCGGGCGCAAACTCGACTCCACCACCCTCGAAGACCTCGGGCGATGTCGACAGGTCGTTGTCAAGAAAGACGACACGACCTTCGTGGACGGTAGTGGCGATCAAGGCGCCATCCGTGGTCGCATGGCCGAAATCCAAGCTCAAGTCGAGGACACGACCTCCGATTACGACCGCGAGAAGCTGCAAGAGCGTCTCGCCAAGCTATCGGGAGGCGTTGCCATCCTTCGTGTCGGCGCGGCCACCGAAATCGAGATGAAGGAGAAAAAGCAACGTGTCGAAGACGCTTTGGAAGCGACTCGTGCGGCTGTTGAAGAAGGTATCGTACCCGGTGGCGGCTCAGTCCTGATCCGCGCAGCCGAAGCGCTCGATCTGGTCGTCCTCGAAGACGAAGACGAACAGACCGGGGTGCAGATCCTCTCCAAGGCTCTGCGCGAGCCCATCCGCATCATCGCAGGCAACTGCGGTTTTGAAGGTGCTGTCATCCTCGACCGCGTCGCTGGAAACGAAGACATCAACTTCGGTTTCAACGCCATGACCAACGAATACGGCGACATGATGGAGATGGGCATCGTCGACCCCGCGAAGGTCACCCGCTCAGCCGTTGAGAACGCCGTATCGGTCGCAGGAATGATCCTCACCACCGCGGCGCTCATCACCGAGCAGCCCGAGCCGCCCATGCCAGGCGGCGGTATGCCACCCGGCGGCGGGATGGACTTCTAACCAGTCCGTTCCATAACCGGAAAGGCGACAGCCAATCGAACGCGCCGCATCGGGGTCCCGGTGCGGCGCGTTCACGTTTATTGAACACACAAACTTCGTCAAACGTACGGCATGATCGATTCAGCCAACATCACTTCTAGATACACCTTCCTTTGGCCTTTAATCGCACCAATCCGCGCCGTTCGAACGCTCCTGAACGCTAATGGCACCGACCTCGCTGCGTCACTCGCGTTTTTCACAGTCTTGTCTCAACTGCCCCTCGTCGCCCTGATGGCGATGCTCCTAATTGCCATTGGGCCATCTGACGGGGTCGTTGAAGTCCTCACCGAAGCACTTCATTACCTATTCCCTGCGTCGCGGGATCTCATCGACGATGCCATCAATAACCTCCTAGGTGGCTCGCTGACCATCGGAATACTCGCCGTCATAAACCTCATGATCGGCGCCAACAGACTCTTCGCTGCCACCGCTCGAGCCGTAAACCGCGTGTTCGGCATACGAAACACCAAAGTCGTTCAGGTCACCATCAAAAGCGTCAGCCTCGCGACAGCCGTCGTAGCCCTGTTCATGATCTCAATCGGTCTGTCAGGGGTAATTCAGGCACTCATACGTCTCAGTCAGGCATCCGCTCCCGTCACTCACGGCCTATCCACCGTTGCGACTATCGTCCTTGGTGCCATCGCAACTGTCATACCCGCTGTTTTAACCGCCGTGATATTCACGATCATCTATTACCGAATCCCGAACACGCGCGTACTGAAGCGCGACGCGATTTTCGGCGCGATCGTCGCCATAATTTTGTTTGAAATCGGCAAACACGTCTTTTTCTGGGCCAACAACCACGATGCCTACCAAGGCAACATCTACGGCCCCATCACGTCTGTCGTGGTGCTCATGATCTGGGCATACATCGCCTCGTTCATCTTCCTCTACGGCGCTGCCATAGCAAAGACAGCCAGCGAAATCCGACCGAGATGAAGTTCCTCCCTGTCACCTCTGACCGCTGGCCGGACCTCGAGCGATTCTTCGAATCTCGAGGAGGACCCAAGCACTGTTGGTGCATGGTTTTCAGACCGATGTCGTCCGCCTTTCGACGCGTCGGCGCTCCCGCCAAGAAACAGGCGTTGTACCAAGCTGTTGCCGCGAACACTCCGGTCGGCATCTTGGCTTACGATGGCGACGAACCTGTCGCGTGGTGCTCGATCGCGCCTTTGGAGTCCTATACCAACCTCCGCACACGCAGTTACGTTTCGGAAGGTTCCGACACAGAAGGCGTCTGGTCAATCGCCTGTTTCTACATCCGCAGCGGCTTTCGTCGTCAAGGAATGACAACTCAACTGATCAAAGCCGCGATCGATTATGCACGCGATAACGGCGCCAAGATCGTAGAAGCCTATCCCGTCGATTACGACTCGCCCAGCTACAGCTACATGGGCCGCATCGGTACTTTCGAGCGTCTGGGCTTTGAGGAAGTCGCCATGGCTGGCAAACGCCGACACATCATGAGATTGCGGCTGTAGGGGGGCTGTACGTTGTTACGCACACACCGGATGGTCACCATCCCAACGGTTGAACGGCGCCTCTTCCCCCTTAGCCAGCGCGCTCCTCGCGTCTAGCCACGATTGATTCCAAGCGACCGGATCATGCAACTCGCTATCGGGGTTGCTGCGACTTCGTGCGACAAACCCCGGAAAACTCGTCCGACCGGTGGATTGTCCGATCGGGTTGTACCTCAAATCCATACTGAACCTGACACGATCGCTGATGTTCGGCAGCGACGAGTGGATCGTGTACCTCGTCATGAACAGGGCGTCGCCCTTCTTCAACGGCACCGGTACCGCCTTCCCAACCTCAAATTCGCTCTCCGGTACGTGCAGGCTGCCTAACACTTTCTTACCACCCGGACAGTGCGTCAACAATTCTTCGTCGCGGTGCGACCCGGGAATGACCTGCAAGCATCCGTTCTCTTCATCTGTATCCATCAGCGGATACCACACCGTAAGAATCAGCGAATCGTCAGCATCCGGCGTCACGACGCCGAGGTCCTGATGCCACGGAGTAACTCCAAACTTCACCCGACCCAGATGATCACGAGGCGAGCGGCTCTCCGGCACCTTGATCCGGATGTGCTGCACCGGATTCGAGTAGATTTCCGGACCGATGAACGACTCCACCGCATCCAACAGATCCGGCGAAGTCATTGCGTTGAACACTGCTGGCCCGGCCCAAAACGGCGTGTCCTCAGTGACACCTCTTTGTGGAAGCGTAAAGTCAAAATACCCCTGATGAATCTCATCCGACTCCTCATAGACCTGAGTCATCCGCTCCCCAAACTCCAGATCCTCATACTTCGAGCTGATCTTCCCTTCCTCGTAAAGTTCCTCAGCCAGGCTATCCAACACCCCCGCATACTCCTCGATCACCGGATCGATCACGCCTTCAGGATCGATCACGCCCTCCGCAGTTACAAACCCGAAGTGCTCGAAATGCTCAAGCTGCTCCTTCGTCATTGCAGGCATGGTTCAAAGGCTCCGTGGATCGTCGGTGGCTAACAGATGAGAATGTAATGCGTTCCTAAGCACAGACCGGGTCAGTCCCATCCCAACGGTTGAAAGATGGGTCCTCTCCCATCGCCAGTGCGTCCCTCGCCTCTGTCCACATCTCATTCCAAATCACAGGGTCGTGCAACTCGCTATCCGGGTTGCTCCTGCTTCGTGCCACGAAGCCTGGGAAGCTCGTCCGGCCGGTCGAATGCCCGATCGGGTTGTAGCGAAGGTCGAAGCTCCATCGGATGCGATCGCTGTTGTTCGGCAGCGACGAGTGGATGGTGAACTTCGTCATGAACAATACGTCGCCCTTCTTCAATGGAATAGGCACCGCTTTGCCGACCTCGAACTCCGACTCGGGTATCTGCAACCCCGACGGCGACGATGCCTTCATCCCTGGACAGTGTGTCAGTAAATCTCCTCGATGCGAACAGGGGACCACTTGCAGGCAGCCGTTTTCGGCGTCGGCGTCCATTAACGGGAACCAAACCGTAAGGATCAGCGATTCATCAGCGTCTGGATTGACTACCC
The DNA here is from genome assembly GCA_964424025.1 of uncultured Dehalococcoidales bacterium. GTDB lineage: Bacteria > Chloroflexota > Dehalococcoidia > Lucifugimonadales > Lucifugimonadaceae > Bin127. The sequence continues at coordinate 47,554 of CAYRHG010000079.1, forward strand.
CAGCATCCTGATGCCAAGGCGTCACACCGAACTTCACCGTTCCCCTTTCATCTCGAGGCGCCCTACTCTCCGGCACCTTGATCCGGACGTGCTGCACGGGATTGGAGTAGATCTCCGGGCCTATGAACGACTCCACGGCGTCGAGCAAGTCTGGTGCCGTGAGTGCGTCGAAAACCGCCGGGCCTGCCCAGAACGGTGTGTCTTCCTTGATTGCACCCTGAGGCAGCGAAAAGTCGAAATAGCCGTTATAGACTTCGCCCGACTCCGCATATATCTGAGTTACTCGCTCCCCGAACTCCAGATCCTCGTATTTCGAGCTGATCGCACCGTCATCGTAGAGTTCTTCAGCGAGGCTGTCTAAGACGCCGGCGTATTCGTCGATTACGGGATCGATCACGAGCTCGGGATCGATCAAGTTCTCCGCGGTAACGAATCCGAAATGCTCGAAATGTTCGAGTTGCTCGTTAGTTATCGCGGACATGGTTAGGCGCAGGCCGGTTCACTGCCATCCCAGCGATTGAACGACGGTTGCTCGCCTTTGGCCAAAGAATCCCGCGCATCTGTCCACAGCTCGTTCCAGATAGCAGGGTCGTGCAATTCGCTTTCTGGATTGTTACGGCTGCGCGCCACGAAGCCGGGGAAGCTCGTGCGACCTGTGGATTGCCCGATCGGGTTGTAGCGAAGGTCGAAACTCCATCGGATGCGGTCGCTGTTGTTCGGCAACGACGAGTGCACAGTGAACTTTGTCATGAAGAGCGCGTCGCCCTTTTTCAACGGGATCGGCACGGCCTTTCCGACCTCGAATTCGGTCTCCGGTATCTGCAAACCCGACTGCAAACCGTTGTCGAAACCCGGACAGTGAGTCAATAGATCGTTCCGATGAGAACCCGGCACCACAGAAAGACACCCGTTCTCGACGTCGGCATCCATAAGCGGGAACCACACCGTCAACATCTCCGTCTCGTCCGCATCTGGATTCACTACGCCTTGGTCTTGGTGCCATGGCGTGATTCCAAACTTCACATGTCCCTTCTCGTCCCGAGGCGCACGGCTCTCAGGCACCTTGATTCTGACGTGCTGTACAGGGTTGGAGTAGATCTCAGGGCCAATGAACGACTCGACCGCGTCAAGGAGCCCTGGTGCCGTCAAAGCGTTGAATACCGCAGGTCCAGCCCAAAACGGAGTTTCCTCGGTGATGCCGCCCTGCGGCAGCGAAAAATCGAAGTACCCGTTGTAGATCTCGTCCGATTCGGCGTAGATCGTAGTTACGCGTTCGCCGAATTCTAGGTCTTCGTACCTCGATGTGATCTTCCCATCTTCGAAGAGTTCATCCGCGAGGCTGTCGAGCACTCCTGCGTACTCGTCGATTACCGGGTCGATGATCTCCTCAGGATCAAGCACCCCCTCGGCAGTTACAAACCCGAATTGCTCAAAATGTTCGAGCTGCTCTTTCGTCATCGCAGGCATGATGTGACGGCTCCGTGAATCTTTCGCGGCTGATAGGTCTGATAGGTAAGAATGATAACGCGTCGGTCTTCCGAAACGGCGAAATCTAGGCTCGAATCAAGCGCAAACCGCTTCGCTGCCATCCCATCGGTTGAAGACGGGATGCTCGTTTTCAGCGAGCGCGGCGCGAGCATCTTCCCACATCTCCCGCCACTTAACTGGATCGTGCAACTCCGACTCCGGGTTGCTCCGGCTACGAGCGACAAAACCCGGGAGGAATGAGCGGCCCGTAGCTTGTCCCACCGGGTTGTAACGCAGGTCGAAACTCCACCGAATGCGGTCGCTATTGTTCGGGAACGACGAATGCACCGTGTATTTGGTGAAGAAAAGCGCATCTCCTTTCTTCAAAGGCACCGCGACCGCTTCTCCTGCCTCGAACTCACTCTCCGGGATCACCAGATTGCCCTGCACCGGCTTCCCGCCGGGGCAATGCGTCAACATATCCTCCCCACGATGCGAACCCGGCACCACCTGCAAGCAGCCATTCTCCTCGTCCGTGTCCATCAGCGGAAACCAGACCGTGATCAACTCGGTTTCATCGGCTTCCGGATTAACCACGCCGCAATCCTGATGCCAAGGCGCCGCACCGTAAATCACATTTCCCTCATCATCACGCGGACAGTCCTGTTCCGGCACCTTGATCCGTACATGCTGGACAGGATTCGAGTAGATCTCCGGACCGATTAACGACTCCACCGCATCGAGCAGACCCTGCGCCGTCAACGCATTGAAAATCGCAGGCCCCACCCAGAAGGGGGTGTCGTGTGTGACATTCGCCACAGACAACGTGAAATCGAAATACTTGTTGTGGACCTCACCCGATTCCGCATAGATCTGCGTCACCCTGTCTCCGAACTCCATCTCTTCGTATCTCGAGGTGATTTTGCCTTCGGCTAGAAGCTTGTCGGCGAGGCTGTCCAGAACTCCCGCATATTCCTCCATCACGGGGTCGATAACGGTTTCCGGGTCGAGAACGCCCTCGACCGCGACAAAGCCGAAATGGTGGAAGTGGGCAAGCTGTTCCCTGGTCAAAGCAGGCATCGGAAATCCGTTTGCAATCCACGGTCTACCGAAACATCAGCACGCAGTTCACATCCCCGACCGCTTCACCTGCTCGTCTATCAATCGAGCCATCCTGCTATCGCGTTTCGTCAATCCGCCCACATCATGCGAAATCAACGCAACTTTCAGTCGTCGATAGCGGATGTCGATGTCAGGGTGATGATCGTGGTCGTCGGCATCCTGCGCGACGCGATTTACGAACTGAATCGCATCCGCGAAAGTCGGAAATTCCAGATTACGAACAATCGCTCCCGAGTCCGCGTCAAGTTCCCAATCTGTCAAAGCACCCAACAACTCCGCAACTTCGCCTTTGCTCAATTTCGACATCCCTGTTCCTCCTTGATTCGCGTCAATTGCCGTTCGCGGTCCCGATCGTGTGTACCAACAGTATCGTCGATGCTACGGCGAGCCACAAGAATCCGTTGATGAGCGTCGGTCGGTCCCGCAACAGGACGATCTCGGGCGCCTCCCCTTCACCCCTCACATACAGCAGGTACAGATAGCGATATATCCCGTACGCCACGAACGGAATCGTCACCATCATCGTGTTGTCGGCGGGTACGTTCGCGCCAGTGTCGCCCAAGTCGATGGCGTAAAGCGCATACGTGAAGATCGCCAATGTGGCCGTGCTCATTATCAGCGCGTCAATGAACTGCGCCGTGTAGTCGCCGAGAATGCCGCGCTGTTGCGCCGCGGCATCGCCTGCGGTGATTAACTCGGCACGACGTTTGCCAAGCGCGATCAGCAGCGAACCCAGCGCCGTCATGATGTAGAACCATGGCGACACGTCGATGTCAACGCCGGGTATTCCGTTCTCGATCCACGGCATAGGCCCACCGATGGCGATGTAGCCCGCGTAAGCACGTAGAACGAAACCCGCCGCAACACTCATGACATCGAGGATCGCTACGTGTTTCAACTTAAATGTGTACGCGACGTTCAACAGCAGATATGCGAGGGCGACGATCATCAGTGGCACGCTGATGGCGATCGAGACGAATCCCGCCACCAGAATGGCGATCACTGCCGAAATCCTCGCCACGCCAACGGGCAAATCTCCAGAGGCAATCGCCCGGTTCCGCTTGACCGGGTGCTTGCGATCCCGCTCGACGTCCGCGAGGTCATTTATCAGATAGACGGCACCCGAAAGCAATGTGAACGCCACGGTCGCTCCCACCGCCCTCAGCACGATCTCAACCATCCCCCCGAGATCGTCCACAGCAAACCAGATGTTTACCGAAAAGATGAGCGGAACCAGCACCAAACCGTTCTTTGGCGCTTGTAGCGGCCGCATCGCGCTGATCAATGCGCGCACCATTGACCGCGAGCCGCGGACCTTGGAAACCCGCTGTTGTTCATTCGCTCCAGTCATCATTGCCAATAATAAAGACGTGTCGCGTCGTCACTTGCGACCGCGTGTTTCGATAGAACGCTGTAAACTGCGCAGAGATTAGCAACCCACAGGAGCAAACTTACCGTGCTCGAACAATTCCATGTCCCGGAACAAGACCGCGTATACGTTGAGATCGACCGCATGAGAGCGGCCACCGAAGCGCTGTTCATGCGATGCGGTGTCGAAGAGGCTGGTGCCAAAGCCTCCACTGACGTCCTATTGACCAACGACCTCCGTGCTGTCGAGACGCATGGCGTATCCAACATGATGCGCAACTATGTCGCCTCTTACATGGCCGGAACTCTCAACCCAACACCAGATCTCAAGATCGTCCGGGAAACGGCCACAACCGCGAACGTCGACGGCGACGGAGCCCTTGGCATCCAGATCGGCGGCGACATGATGCAGATCGCCATCGACAAAGCCAAGCAATACGGAACCGGCGCCGTTACCGTATTCGACTCCGGCCACCTCGGCGGATGCGGATACTACGCCGCACAAGCCGCACAGCAAGGTATGGTCGGACTTTGCATGACGGGCGGCCACGGCACACGAGCCTCTGGCGGGATGCTCCCGACCTTCGCCGCGGAATCGAGGCTCGGCACTAACCCCATCGCGTGGGCTGCCCCCGCGCGCAATGAACACCCCTTCTTGTTCGACGTCGCCTGCACTCAAATCGCCAACAACAAGGTCGGGTTGGCGCGCCGCATCGGAGTTCCTTTGGAACCGGGCTGGATAACCGACACCGAAGGTAACCCCTTCAACGAACCAGTGGATCCGCCAGACGAATACTTCCTGCTGCCGTTCGGAGGAACGCGCGAGAACGGATCGCACAAGGGTTACGGCTTCGCAGCAGTCTGCGCGATCATGTGCCAAACGCTCGCCGGTGTTGGAATGGCAGGATCGGGCAACCAATACCAAGGCGGGTACCACTTCTTCGCCGCATTCCAAATCGCCGCCTTTTGTGACGAAGAGGAGTTTCTAGACAACATGGATGAAGCCTTGGCGCACCTCGCGTCAGCGAAACCGGCACCCGGCCACGACCGCGTCCTATACCCGGGTCTTATCGAGGGTGAAGAGACGGAGCAACGCCTCGAAGAAGGCATCCCATATCACCGCGAGGTCATCGAATGGTACGAATCGATCGGGGCCGAGTTAGAGGTACCCATCGATCTCCCATAACCCAGATCAACGGGCATCAATAATGCAGGAAAAGGACGATCCGTCAAATGGAACGACAATACGTGAACTTCGGCACCGGCGGTGTGATGGTGACGCGCATGGCGCTAGGTCTGGGATTTCGGGGGCAGCACGACGCCGACGAAGCGAAGAAGACGATCGCGACGGCGCTAGACGGCGGATTGAATCTGATCGACTGCGCCAACATTTACGGACTCGGCGACAATCGACGCAACGCAGGCACCTCCGAAATCATCTTCGGAGAACTCATGAAGGACCGCGGCGACCGCGACGAAATCGTCATCACGTCAAAGGTTTCCAGCCCGGTCGCGCCGGGTGTCAACGATCGCAACACGTCTCGTTGGCACATCATGCGTGAGGTTGAGCGGTCCCTCAAGCGGCTGCAGACCGACCGAATCGATGTCTACCTCATCCATCACTTCGATGAATCTGTCGGATATGAAGAGCGGACCCGGGCCTTGGAGGATCTGGTTCGGGACGGCAAGATCCGGTATACGGGCGTTTGCAACTACCAGGCTTGGCAAGTCGTGCAGACCTTACGTGTGCAAGATCGAATCAACGCCGGCAGCCTAATCACGGTTCAGAACCCTTACAGCATGCTCAATCGCGAGCTCGAGGAAGAGATGTTCCCGATGGTTCGGACTACCGGGCTCGGGATCATGGCATATAGCCCCCTCGCAGTCGGCCTCCTCTCTGGGGACTACGATCCCGAGCGAATGCCAGACAGCACGAGATTGTGGGGAAGCCGACGATCGCACGCCTTCGACCGAGTGGTTCGTGGTGCTGCCGCCGACGTGATACGAACCAACGCTGAAATCGCAAACCAGATGGGCGCCACTCCCGCGCAGGTCGCTCAGGCATGGGTGCTTTCGCATCCAGAGATCACAGTCGCTATTTCGGGCGCCGATACCTCTGAGCAGATGCAGGACAACTTGGGCGCGTTGGAAATCGAACTATCTTCAGAAGCATTGGATGGACTTAACAGAGCATCCAATCGGTTGCGGATTGTGCTCGATGGAGTCGGATTCGAATCAGATAGATAACGCGTAACTCGGCCGATATTCACGACATGTCATAGCAGATGTTGGATTGTCATTTGAATATGTTAATTTAATGACTCGACACCACTTTAATTTAGCAGATTACGACAAAAATCATATTGCCAGAACTAGGTCGTATTGCCATCAATTCCCGCGCGAGATTGATCGGTTTTATGATTCAATTTGATCCGCTATTCGCACGAGCGGATCAAGCAAACCGGTTCATTAGGCTAACGGTAACTGTGCAATCCGGCGTATAATGAGTCGGTGTCACATACTAACCCTGCGGGAGGTAACCTTAAGATCTTGCGAAACTATGCGCCAGACGCGTGCTTTCGCAAGCAACCGCGCAACCGGCCGCTTCGGTTCAATCGTAGGAAGTAGGCGCATCACGGCGATCGGATTGGCGTTGTCGGAATTCGGGACGCAACACGGCGACGGCTTAAGGCAAATGTCAATTGCCGGTCGGGTTTCACGATTTCGAGATCAACTTTCGAGCGAATAGACTATGAAGCGGGAACCGCGCACCTGCCTGTGCATGTAAAGTAAATTGAGACATGGAAGAATACTCGAAGCAAGAATTGATCGATCGGTTGGTGGACTTAATCGTTTACCTAAACCGAGAGTTGCACACTGGGTCGTTAGATGAATGGCGCAGTCTGGGCATGACCATCCCTCAGATAAAAACGTTGGTGGTCTTGCAACACAAAGGCCCGATGAGAATGGGCGAGATAGCGAGCTTTCTAGGCAGCACTCTTTCAGCGACTACCAGCATCGTTGACCGTTTGGTCGACAAACAGCTGATCGAACGCGACGCGGACCCAAACGATCGACGAGTGGTGATCTGCAAGTTGACTTCGGAGGGCGAAATCGGGATCGCGGAGTTATGGAGTATCGGCCGGGAACGAGCCGCGGAGGTGGTGGACAGGTTGAATGTCGAGCAAATGGCTGCCTTGGTCTCCGCATTCGAGATGCTGCGGGGAGTCTTGGACGGCATAAACATGCCGTCAACCGAAAACCGCGCGTAGGACTGACGTTCCCGACGTCGTTTCGGGATCTTTCACCCTCACTTCGGATTTCCCTTATCACAGTTGGTCGAAGTCCATTTAACGCGCCGGACTCGGTGGGTGACCGATACCACTTAAAACGGTCGGAGGATCGCCTACATCGTCGCTTATCGGCGCAACGCGCGGGTAGGTTAGGTCGCAGGAAGGGTGGGTGCGCGATGATACAATCGATGTTTGCGACCAAAACACCATGCCTAAGCGAACGTATCAACCCAAAAAGCGCCGACGCGCCCGCGTACACGGTTTTCGAACACGGATGTCTTCCCGTGGCGGCCGCGCGGTTCTGGCGCGCAGACGCGCTCGAGGTCGCAAGCGCCTTACCGTTTGAGTTAGACGTTTCGCTAGGACCACGCCGCACGAACGGCACCCTAATATGAACAGAAATGGGGCTCTCGAGTCAACGACGGTTGCGCCGTCGCGATGAGTTCCGCAGAGTACTAAGAGACGGCGATCGCGCTCGAGACGCACTTCTAGCTGTTACGGCGCTTGACACGGGAAATCCCGAAACCGAAACGCGATATGGCTTCGCGATCCCGAAACGGGTGGGCGGAGCGGTTACGCGAAACCGAATCAAGCGAAGGCTTCGAGCCATTGCGCGCACTACGGACCACCCTCGAGGATGGGAATTCGTCATATACGCCTACCCGGCTGCCGCTCGCGCGACCTCCGGGCAACTTTCGGCATCAATGAATCGCCTCCGGAAACGTCTAGGAACGATGACGGAGTAGCCAGCTCAACCCCGGCGGCGACCTGGATCGGCGAGGTGAAGGCGTGATCAAGAAGGCGGTCCTTGCCCTGATCAGCTTTTACCGACTTGCGGTATCGCCATACCTGCCAAGCGCGTGCATATACCAACCCACATGTTCCGTTTATGCCGCTGGAGCCATCGAAATCCATGGGCTGATTCGGGGCGTCTGGATGAGTGTCAAGCGCATCGCAAGATGCAACCCCTTCAACACCGGTGGTTTGGATCTCGTTCCCTCTCCACACAAAACGTCAAAAGCTTCTCCCGGCACGTCGGAGACCACCGTCCGATGAGATTTCGACTGTCGAAACTAGTTCGACGCGGGATCGTGGCGTTTCTCTTGGTCGCGTTGGGCACCGTCTCGCTGACCGGGTGCTTGAACGACTTGACTCCCCAAGGCCGGTGGTCGGCGCCAATCTCGGATGGTGACTTCATCTACGTAGGTAACGTTGACGGTGTGTTGGTGAGAATCGACGCCAACAGCCACGCCTACGACGTCAATTGGCTTTACCCGTTCGAACTCGACGGCGTGAGGAAACAGCCCAAGGGTCTCGGAGCAATCTACGGAGCACCGGTGATCGAAAACGGCGCCGTCTACGCTGCCGGATACAACTGCAGGGGAAGCGAGTGCGACGGCGAGGTTTTCGGCCTTTCTGTTGAAAACGGTTCGCTCTCTTGGAATTCAGGCGGGTATCGGTTGCGATCGAAACTTGTGGGGCAACTCCAACCCACCGATGAAGGTTTATTGATCATCGGAACCGGAGCGATCGACGATGATCGCGAACCTCCGGGTTATCTCTACGCTTTCAGCTTGGATCCGAACGCGGGAAGACGGGTCGAATGGCGTGTGCCTTTGGATGGTGAAGCTCTGGGCACAGCCGCTATCGACAACGCAACCAATACGGCATACGTCGGCACTACAGCTGGAACCCTTTACGCCATTAACATCTCTCCCGGCAACCTGAGCGAGCGTGTAAATTGGTCTTTTGCTGCCGAAGGATCGATACCCGGTCCGGTGTTGTTCCACGAAGGGGCGGTCTACTTCGGCGATCTTTCCAGCCGCTTCTACAGGATCAATCCGCGAACTCAGAATACGGATTGGGTCTTCGAAGCCGGTTCGTGGGTTTGGGCTCAAGCCGTGCCCGATGACGAGAATGGCGCCATATACGTTTCGACGCTAGGCGGTCACGTACACGCGCTAGATATCTCCACCGGCTCACCCATTTGGGGGCAACGGATCGAAGGTCAGATCGTCGGGCCCCCCCTCCTCTACGACCGAATTCGCAATGAGTTTTCTCAGCGCGTTTTGGCCGTTCCTTCCGGCGAGGACGGGGTACACGTTTTGAACGTCATCGATGGCGAAATTCTCGGGATTTTTCCGACGGACAGTGCGGTCAAATCTTCGCCGGTGCTCATAAACGACTTCATTTATGTGCACACGCTCGACGGGGAATTGAAGTGGTTTTCATCGGGTGACCAGACCCTTCAAGGATGCGTCGCGCTGAAAGACGGTGGACGATGCGACTGAGGCGATCCACCCAGAAACGTGCCGACGGAGGGGCCGTTAAATGGAATTCCTAGGCCTCCTGTGGGATCAGGGCATAATGCGCCCGATGATCAACGCGCTCGCGCTGTTGTATCACTACCTGTTCCTGAACTACGGTCTCAGCATCATCGCGTTCACGGTGGTAGTGCGCGTGTTGATGATCCCGCTCACGATCCGCCAGACGCGCCAGATGAAGAAGTTGCAGGCGCTGCAACCTCGCATGAAGGCGATACAGGACAAATATCGGGACAAAAAAGACCCGGAGAGCCGCCGCGCTCAATCGAGCGAATCGATGACTCTCTACCGAGAAGCCGGGGTCAACCCAATCGGCTGCCTGGGGCCGATGATCATCCAGATGCCGATCTGGATCGGTTTTTACCGCGCCATCATCCGGACGATGCCCACGACACCCGAAGGAATGGCCAACCTTTCAGCGGCGTTCTACGCCTGGAACCCGGCCAGCGCCGATGTCCCATTCAGTCGCCTGTTCCTAGGAATCGATCTCGCGGACACCGTGTCGCAGGTCTATTTGCCCCTTAACTTCGTACTTCCGGTGCTCGTCGGAGCTTCTATGTTCATCACTACCAAGATGACATCAACGGTCGCGATGGACGAGCGCCAGCAATCGCAACAACGCATCATGCAATGGATGATGCCGGTGATGATCGGCGTCTTCACATATCAGTTCCCAGCAGGTCTGGGCATTTACATCTTGCTGTCAAACATCGTCGGCGTGATAATTCAATACTTCGTCGGCGGTCAACAACCGATAGATCTGTTCGGAAGGCTTTATCTGGGCACGCCGGAGACGCGATCGCAAGCGATCGCGGCGATGAATGTCGAAGTTGAAGCATACGTTTTGGATGACCTACGCGACGGTTCGATCGTTTTCGAGATCGAAGGCGCAGATGCCGGACTTCTGATCGGTAGGCGAGGCGAAACATTGCGCGATGTCCAGTTCATTGTCAGGATGCTCGTCAACCGACAACTCAAACAGCGCGCCAACATCATGATCGATGTCGAGAGCTACCAGCAGAGACGGACGCAGAAACTCCACACCATCGCCGAGAATGCCGCTCGCGCGGCATCGCGAGGACGGGCAAGGTCGCTCGACCCGATGACCGCCGACGAACGTCGAATCGTCCATATGGCCCTTTCCGACAACCCCGAAGTCGTCACCGAGAGCGAAGGCCAAGGCGCAGATCGGCACGTGGTTGTCAAACCCCGCTGAGATAAGTTCCCGTCCACTTCGCGAAGCAGCCCCTCCCCTCCCCCTTCTAGGGTGAGATTTAGAGGTGGTTAGCGAAGCGACGTTTGCAGGGGATACGCTGCCAACCCAACTCCCAAAAACTGCGATTCAAATCCCGCGGACATTCCCGCACGCGGAGCAACGCAGTGAAATCAACTAATCGCGATTGAGAGTCGACCGGTGCTTAAACGTGCCCGCGCAATTTCAACCCCTGCACAAACTGATTTCGGTGCTACACTTACGCAGACGCATAAACGGCTTCACAAGGAGGAGTCTCAATGTACAAAATGCGCAACTTAGTTTTGCTGTTCTTAGGCGTCGCAAGCGTAGCTGCGATCGCATGTGGCAGCGAACGAATCGTCGAAGTGCCTGTCGATCGACCGGTTATCCAGACCGTCGAGGTCGAGGTCCCGGTTGAGGTCGAAAGAGAGGTCATTCGCGAAGTCGAAGTCGAAGTCCCGGTCGAGGTCGAGAAAGAAGTCGTCCGCGAAGTCCAGGTTGAAGTCCCGATTGAGGTCGAGAAAGAGGTCGTCCGGGAAGTCCAAGTCCAAGTCGAAGTCCCGGTCGAGGTCGAGAAAGAGGTAATTCGGGAAGTCCAAGTTGAAGTCCCGGTCGAGATCGAGAAAGAGGTCGTCCGCGAAGTTGAGGTCGTCAGGGAAGTCGAGAAAGAGGTCGTCAAAGAGGTCCAAGTCGTTGTAACAGCTACGGCTCAGGTCACGACCATCGACGCTCCGATCACCAAGGTCGATATCGAAGGCGTCTCTCGCGGCGCCGGCGATGACGTCGAACCTTCTGGCGTATTGATCGCCGCGATCGGCAACTCGTACTTCATGAACTCCAGCCCGCGTTACTGCCCGGCATGTTCAGTTACCGCTCGCACCGGCTCAACCGAGACGCTGCTAGAAGCCGTCCGAGCCGATGACGGCACGGTTGCACTGGGACCATTGCTCGCCAGCGATTGGGAGATGTCAGCCGATGGCAGTTCATACACCGATTTCACCCTTCGAGAAGGTGTGCAGTTCCACGGTGGCTATGGCGAGATGACCGCGGCAGACGTAGCGTTCTCATGGAACGATGCCAACCCGAAGCTCCAGCCTGACAGTATCCACGACACCGGCGGCGACCTTGCCAACTTGGTTCAGGAAGTCGAAGTGATCGACGACTACAAAGTCAGGTTCCATTGGGTCGCATTTGGCGGGCACTCGCTGTTGCAATACGTCACCAACTTCTGGGAAGGCATCTCGATCTTCTCCAAAGACTTCTTCGATGAAGTCGGACCAGAGGGTATGAGGACCCGCATGATTGGCACCGGACCTTTCGAGGTTACGGAATGGACGCAGCACAAGGGCGTGTTCCTTGAGGCCGTTGACAACCACTGGCGCAAGCGGCCCTACGTGGCAGCGGCGAACGTCTTGCAAGTTACTGAAGCAAGCGTCCGAAAAGCCATGCTCAAGACCGGTCAAGCCCAAATCGGTGAACTCGCGTTGACCGACTGGAACGAGATGTTCGAAGAGGGCTTCTCGCAGGCTCCTGAAGGCTTCTGGGGCGACTCCTCGTTCGTGTTCTCAGGCAACTACTGGGAAACCGAACACGCCATCACTGGCGACGTGTTCACCAGTGACGAAGCGGGCGACCCGTTGTTCAAGCCCCCGCTAGACATCTCGTTGCCTTGGATCGGAGACCCTGAGATTCCAGAATCGATGGAGAACTCCCAAAAGGTCCGAACTGCGATGGCCATGGCCATCGACCGCGAGAAACTCATGACCGCGCTTACCGACGGCTACGGACGCGTCTCGTACGCACCGGGTTGGGACACCAACCACCCGTTCTACAAGAGCGAATGGGACGTCCCATACGATGTCGCGGGTGCGCAAGCATTGTTGGCAGAAGCGGGACAAGCTGATGGTTTCGACGTCGAGTGGTGGGCCGGCCCTGCCGCCGGATCTGGCGAGACAATTCAGGAAGCCATCGGAATCGAGTGGCTTGCGAACCTGAACATCAATAGCACGTTCGACAAGCAGAACTACTCCTCGTTCCGTCCGTCGCTCGTCAACCGCACGAACAAGAAGATCTTCTTCAGCGGCGGCGACGCATGGGCGCCACCAACATGGCCTAAGGACCTGAACGCTACGACGCTCTCGCGTCCTGGCGGTTACAACCGCGCCATGGAGATTCCGATATTCGCCCAAACCCACCTAGCTATGGCCGGCGAAGCGGATCCCGAAAAGTTGCGTGAGCTAGTCACCGCAATGTTCGACTGGAACCGCGAATGGATGGTCTGGGTAGGTGTCTACCAGAGCCCCGTCGCAGCGCTATACAACCCGAACCTGATTTCGGAGTGGCAGATGCTGCCAGAGGGCAAAGGTGTATTGGGTCGGATGAACAGCTTGGAGTGGGTCCGGCTCGCAAACTGAGCCTCACCCCTGGCTAAACCAAGCCGGCTAACGCCACCAAGCAGGGGCGGTCTGGAGACCGCCCCTGCTTCAACGTATCGAAATACCTCACCATTGTCTGAAACGTAATGCAACGCTTCATAATAAGGAGGATCTTCGCATCGTTGATCGCGCTGTTTCTGGTCACGATCATCGTCTTCTCACTGTCGCGTCTCGTCGGCGATCCGCTGGCGATGTTGGTCTCGGAAGGCGGTTACGGAATATCTGAAACCGCCATGCAGATTCAGCGCGAGAAGCTGCACCTTGATAAACCCGTGCCCCTTCAATACGCATTCTGGTTGAGCGACGTCGTTCGAGGCGATTTGGGCCACGACCTATCTGACGGATTCCCGGTCACACAAAAGATTCGCGAGAAAGTCGCCCCGACCGCCCAGCTGGGCATCTCGGCTTGGATTTTGGCGACATTTTTTGGCCTATTCTTCGGAATGATTTCCGCCGTCAAACGCGGCTCCATGATTGACTATGCCGTGCGCTTGATCGCCAATCTTGGCATCACACTGCCGGCCTTCTATGTAGGGATCATGGCGATCCTCATATTTGCAGTAACTCTCGAATGGGTTCCTGTAACCGTCATCGGAACCATCGGCTCCGACGACCCGCTCGATCAATTCAAGGCGATGATTCTCCCTGTGGTGACACTGGCTTGGGGAGCAGCCGCGGGATACATGCGCCTCATGCGCTCCTCAATGCTTGAAGTCCTCGATTCCGAATACATCAAACTCGCGAGAGCTAAAGGCGTTGACGGATCCAAGGTCATTTGGAAACACGCTCTACGAAACTCGCTGATCGTTCCCATCACGGTTTCTGCTTTGTTGCTGTGGAACTTTGTTACTGGAACCGTAGTAGTCGAAGCGGTGTTCGCGTGGCCGGGGTTAGGGTTGCTCGCCATTGAGGCGGTGGTCAACAACAATTTGAACCTCGTTGTAGGCACCACGCTAGTTGTCGCAGTTGTGTTGATTGCGGCGAACCTCGTCGCCGACGTGCTCTACGTCCTAGTCGATCCGAGAATCAGGTTGAGCTGAACATCATGGCAACCCAATATCAGCTCCCCGAATATGCCCGGACCGGCGCGTCGTTGCCCGCTCCGTTGCGGTCCGTCTTGAGAGGCCCGATCCTCGTCTACGACTTCCTGCGACGGTATCCGATCATCTGGGCGATGGTATTTGCAATCCTTGTGGTGCTAGCCGCGTTGGCACCAGTTGTCGCTCCATGGGACCCCATTCGAGACGCGGACTTCACACGCGTGCGCAATCCACCGGTATGGCTCGAAGGGGGCACCGCAGAGTTCTGGCTCGGCACCGATCAAGTGGGGCGTGACCTTTGGAGCCGTCTCCTATATGGCGGTAGAGCCTCGCTGATGGTCGTTGCGGTCGGCATGACCAGCGGCATGATCATCGGAACTTCATTAGGTCTTGCCGCAGGTTTCATTGGCGGCATCGTCGACGAAATCATCATGAGATTGGTCGATGCATGGATCGCGTTGCCGTTCATCATGATCGCCCTCGTCATCAAAATCGTGCTCGGCACCTCGTTTACGATCATGTTTTTGATTCTTGTGCTCATCTCTTGGGTGGGATTCGTCCGCCCAGTACGCGGGGAAGTATTGTCCCTGCGTGAGCGCGACTACGTAGCATCGGCCCGCGTTGCCGGGGCATCAGGTCTCAGAATCGCATTCCGGCATATACTGCCCGGCGTCAGCAGCACGGTGATCGTTCTCGCAACCCTCGGTGCGGGAGGGTTGGTTCTTGCCGAATCCACACTCTCCTATTTGGGTGTTGGCATCCCACAACCAACTCCTACTTGGGGCAACATGGTCTCAGACGGACGCGACTATCTTGACACCGCGTGGTGGATCTCAACCATGCCTGGCATCGCCATTTTCCTCTTGGTACTCTCCCTGAACTTTACGGGGGATTGGCTCCGCGACCGCTGGGATCCCAAGCTCCGACAGTTGTGAACTCGCCCTCATTTCTGGCTATCGGCCACGTCACGTGGGACGTCCTGCCGGATGATTTGGAGGCGAAAGAACCAGGAGGGGCCGTCGCGTTCGCTTCTATCACAGCCTCGCGCCTAGGTTTGCAACCCGCAATCGTCACCTCGAGTGCCGACGATTACCCGATCCGCGAAGTCATCGACGCGCCCGAAAGGTCAATACGCGTACCATCTCTCCACACTTCGACTTTTGAAAATCGCTACGACGCGCGGGGTGATCGCTTACAAATCCTGCATCGCAGAGCCGGCGAAATCTCCGAAGGCGACGTTCCACCGGCATGGCGCAACCCTGACTTGCTCTTCGTCGGACCGTTGACGCAGGAATTGCCATACGACTGCCTGCGGTGGTTTCATCCTAGAGTCTCTTGTGTGGTGCCACAAGGATGGTTGAGATCGTGGCGAACTCCCTTGCCTTCGATGATCAGGGTATCGAAGTCACCTCCTGCCAGCATCAGTCGCGGCTGGGACATATGTGTGCTCTCTGAATCGGAAATTGAGACGAAAACTCTCAACGATTGGCGAGACGTCGCCAGACATTTGGTCGTGACCAAAGGCCGAGAAGGTGCCGATCTCTACTCCGAAGATCGATCGAAACCCTTCCGGATTTCGACCCATTCGCATCGCGTTGACGGCGCCGGCAACGACACAACAGGAGCCGGCGACGTGTTCGCCGCGGCGATGGTAATCCGATTCGGCAGCACCGGCGATGCTCGTTCGTCGGCCGAGTTCGCGTCCCTTTGCGCCGCGCTATCCACACGCGCCCCCAGTTGGAGCGCGGTTGAAAAGCCGAAACCGGAAATGCTTGAAAGCCCTACGGGCTGAGACGGAATGGCGGATAACGATCCGTCGCGAGCAGGAACGCGTAGGCGGTTACCCGATACGTCCAACGAGTCACGCCTACTACAAAGTTGAACATCCCCTCCGGGTACTTGCCCGTGATCATGATTGCAACCCACGCAATGACCGTTACTATCAGGGCGATGATTTCCAAGACCACCAACACGATATAGTGCGGTATCGCCAACAGCCACTTGATCAGCGGCATGAACCTGTTCAGATCCGCTCCAGCATCCGGATACGCAACATCCAGATGCACCGACTGCTCTTCGTCCGTTGACGGGTATTCATCTGTCAACAGATACAAGTAAGCGGAGACCCGAGCGTTTAACCGAAGCGCCTCCAGCTGAAAATCGAACATCCACTTCGGATACTTTTCGCGGAACAGTATCATGAGCAACGCCGCAAACACTACGGAACTGTATGTAACAGCCATCAGCACCACAAGTATGGGAATGATCATTATGATCCTGAAGAGCGTCGTTAATCGATTCCGTGTACCGTCTCCGTAATCAACGCTGAACTGCACCGGATAGTCATCGTTCATGTCATCCTCCTTCTGCGATGAGATCGCGTGTGGGCTCAATATTCCGCCGCCGGTCGAGATTCGATCGACGTAAACGTGATTAGAACCTTAGCAGTTAACGCGAATAATCGGTTTTGCTATGATTCATAGACTGATTCAAGCCAAAAAACCACTTAAAACAACGGATTTGCGCACAAATCGGCAGCTTTTATGATCGTGCCCAGTCGCGGTCAATACCACCGGTTTCCGAGACGTATCATGAAATTGGCTGCTGGGGAATGGGGTATAAGGATCTGGAAACCCACCTACGGGAGACACTGAGATGAACGAACTCGGAAATCGCGCAAGAGTCGTGGCTGATCTGCTGAAGGATGCTGAGCAGACCGTAGGTGTTTCGGAGTCGTCGGGCGGAGGTCTGATCTCGGCCTGCCTGCTCGCAGTCCCCGGTGCATCCGCTTATTTCATCGGTGGCGCGGTCACATATACCCGGACTTCCCATAAAGGTTTCCTGCAAGTGCCGGACGATGCGCTGCGCGGCATAAGGTCATCGACCGAAGAGTACGCGTTGTTGAATGCCCGCGCGGTGCGCGAGCGTCTGGGCACGACTTGGGGTTTGGCAGAAACAGGTGCCAGCGGACCGACCGGCAATCGTTACGGCGACGACGCCGGTCACACGTGTATCGCGGTCACAGGTCCAGTCGAGCGAACTATCACGCTAGAAACAGGTGACGCGGACCGCGAGAACAATATGTGGGCGTTCGTTGACGCCGCACTCGGTCAGTTGGAAGAGTGCCTTCGAGAAGCTGGGTGATTTCCGAGTTGCCGCGGCGACGCTGATTTATCGCCATTGCTCCGGACGCTTGTTGTCCATCGCCAATCGGGACGTCTCCTCGGTCCTTCGCTTCCGCGTAGACGCGCGTTTCGCTGCGGATATCCACTCCAAAATGGCTCGTTTAACCCATCTTGGAAACGCTTCGAAGTTGTGAGCGGATCCCGGATACGCGGTGAACGCGTCTGCCAAATCTCGCGGCACCTCCAAGTTTTCGAGCGCGTCGAGCGCGTCCCAAGATCCATCTGATTTGGCGGCTTCAACTTTGGCAATCCCAGCCTCGTGCATCAAGCCGGCATCCATCAGCTTCGCTACTCGCTCTTTGTTCGACCTCGACCAACCAGATCCCTTGCGGCGAGGGACGAACCGCAGCATCGAACGATCTTCGTCCAATCCCTTCGAACGGCGATCCACCCAAGAGAAACACAACGCTTCCTCAACCGATGCGTCGTATCCAACGGGTGGTTGACCGTTCGCCTTCTTGAAAGTAATCAACCACACGCCCTCGTCGCGTTCGTAATGTTGCGAAAGCCAAGCTCGCCACTGACCGCGAGTTTCGCACCGTACAGAGTTCGCTGGAACCTCTGGATTCATCGGGATTCAGTTGCACTTTATCAATCACCTGCGAACGTTCCGATTTCATCCCGACTGCACGTTGAAGCCAGATTGTAAGGACCGTGTTTTTATAGACTGTGTCGCGCGCGGTGGTTCGAATGGTTTGTGGGTTTCTGGTATCAAATCGTTAGGAGTTTTTGCTTTGACCAATGGTCACATGACAGAACTTGAATCAGAAAACCGTGATCGGCCGGGCGTATTTAAACGCGTCGAAAACCACGTTCAAGGTCGGGTACTTTCTGGACTGTTTGAACTTGTTCCGCTGATCGTAACGCTCATAGTTTTGGCGTGGTTGGTTCAACAGGCCGACGGTTTCTTCAGGGGATTGGCGTTCGTCAAGGACCGGCCATGGGATTTCCCCGGCGTCGGGCTCGTGATCTCGGCGGTGATTTTCTATCTGGTCGGACTGGTTGCGCTTTCGACGGCTGGCCGTTGGTTTCTCAGCTACGTCAGCATAGTGATAAATTACGTTCCGGTTGCCCGAACGATTTATGGCGTGACGCGTCAAGCGACCACTTCTGTCGGCTCGCGGGCCAATTTCAGCCGGGTGGTTTTCATTGAATGGCCGCGCGACGGAATGATGGCGATGGGCTTCGTAACCGGTCGAGCCAGAGCGCCCGGCAAAGAAGAAGATTTGGTTTCCGTTTATGTGCCTACAGTGCCTAACCCGACATCAGGTAATATGGCATTCGTGCTGGAAGACGACGTGGTTGAAACTGATGTAACTGTAGAAGACGCGATGAAGCTGATATTTTCAGGTGGGATCGTGTTGCCGGAATCGATTTCAATGGCTCGAATGCCCAGGGCACCGAGATCGGAAGATAGTTTCGTCGGCAAATATCGCCGTGATAGATGATCGTAGTCTCGCCGAAGGTCGACGGCGCGTTAAAATTGCCTGTGGGTGACTGTATCAAACCTGTGCTTTGATGTAACCTTATGTACCCTAGCCTGAAGGGGGTCTTGCTCTGATGGAGATAAACACTGAAAGAGTGGGCAACGCGTTAATCGTGATGCCTAGCGAAAACCGGGTTGACGGAACCAACGCGCGCGACTTCCAAGTAGGGTTGGAAGCGGCAATCGAAGAAACGGATCGCGCCGTCATCTTCGATGCCGAAACGCTTACTTACATCAGTAGTGCGGGGTTACGGGCAATACTGCTCGTCGTCAAGTCAATCAACCGCCAAGGCGGCAAGTTCGCAGTTTGCTCGTTATCAGAACCGATCCGGGAGATTTTCTCGATCAGCGGGTTTGACAACATTATCCCGATCGAATCTTCGCGGGATGATGCGTTGTCGGCAGTTCAAAACTGAGCGTTCCTTTTCCCTCCCCCGACGTCGACGCTGGTAGCGGTCCCGTTGTACCTTGATGCTCGCTGAGTTGGCGGGACATCGTCGAGTTGTAGCACTTAATGTCCAAAGCCATGAAAAAAATCTTGGTTGTTGACGACGAGCCCGATCTAGAACCGCTCGTGCTCCAGAGAATGCGCCGACAGATCAGGCGCGGCGAGTACGAGTTTGTTTTCGCGCGCGACGGCGTGGAAGCGCTGGAGATGCTGACCGAAGACAAAGAGATCGACATGGTGGTCTCTGACATCAACATGCCTCGGATGGATGGCTTGACGCTGCTCGATCAAATCCAAGACGTCAGCCCAGACATCCGTGCGATCATAATTTCTGCCTATGGAGATATGGAAAACATTCGGACGGCGATGAACCGCGGCGCCTTCGATTTTGTCACCAAACCCCTCGATTTCCAAGATCTCAGGCTGACAATTCAGCGAACATTGCAACATTTGGACGAATGGCGCGAAGCCCTCCAATCGAGGGACAAACTCGTCGCTCTCCAAAATGAACTTGATGTTGCGAACAATATCCAGCAGTCGGTTCTTCCGGCGAGTTTTCCCGAGAGCAACGAATACGAAATATACGGATCTATGCAACCTGCACGCAATGTGGGTGGCGATTTCTTCGACGTTCAGATTTTGCGAGACGGGAAAATCGGCCTCGCGATAGCTGATGTCTCCGATAAAGGCATGCCCGCGGCTCTGTTCATGATGTCGAGCAGAATGTTGCTGAAAGGCGCCGGACAGAGGTTCGAACATCCCGGCGAAGCGCTTGAAGAAGTCAACAATCTGCTCGATGCCGAAAACGAAGCGGCGATGTTCGTGACACTGTTTTATTCGATTTTCGATCCAAAAAATTCAGAATTCTGTTACTCAAACGGCGGTCACAACGAACCGATCATCGTACACCCTGATGGCAGCACCACCATCATCCAACCTACAGGGGGCACCGCACTGGGTATATTGCCGGGCATACCTTACCGCGAGGAGACAATCGTTCTCGAACCCGGCGACACGGTGATCCTGTACACCGACGGCATCACTGAGGCTTTCAACTCCCAAGGCGAGCTTTTCGGATTGGATCGGCTCTGCGAGATATTCCGCGATCGCCAACCGACGAATGCTCAGGATGCCAGCACGATCGTGTTTGATGCTGTCAATGAATTTGCGGGCGAGGAACCGCAATCAGACGACCAGGCTTGCTTGGTTTTCAAGCGGACCTAACAACCCACGATGAGCGTTAAAGCGTCAGTTGAAATGATGCCCGAGTTGGACGAACTCGGTGCCATTCAAGAAGCCATCGGAACCATTTCCGAACAGGCGGATTGGACCCCAGATCTGACGTTTCAGATCGAGTTGATACTGGAAGAACTTTGCATAAACGTCATCAACCACGGCGAAGTCGACGGTTCTCAACCGATCCGGGTTGAAATCGAATCTGCATCGGATCTGATCAAGATCGAAATCTCCGACAACGGCAAAGCGTTCGACCCTACCAAAGACGTCGAAACACCCGCCCAAGTCACGTCGATTGAAGACAGCACAATCGGCGGTTGGGGTGTCCATTTGGCGC
This sequence comes from uncultured Dehalococcoidales bacterium, assembly GCA_964424025.1. Taxonomy (GTDB): domain Bacteria; phylum Chloroflexota; class Dehalococcoidia; order Lucifugimonadales; family Lucifugimonadaceae; genus Bin127. Next base: position 68,529 of record CAYRHG010000079.1, read on the forward strand.
ACGTGTTCTCCGACGAAATGCACTATGAGAGAATCGGCGATACGAACTGTTTGACCCTCGTTAAGCGGAGGACTAGTTGACGATAACCATCCCTGGATTTCGTGTTTCAGGGTTGGCCGCACTATGCGCGGCGGTTGCAATCGCGACGCTCGTATCATCGATCGGATGTGCCGACGGGGCACCACAAATCAGCGTATCGGGTACCACTGAACCCGGTACAGGTGTCGACATTCCGGGAGACGCGGCCGGACTGGGCGACATTGCCGCGAACAATCGCAACGGCATTTCCGACGGCGCCATACTCTTCGGCCAATCCGCCGCGTTCAGCGGCCCAGCATCCGAGTTGGGACTTGGGATGCGGGCCGGCATCCTCGCCGCTTTCAATGAGGCCAACGCGCGCGGAGGTGTTCACGGTCGCCGTCTCGAACTGACTTACAGGGATGACGCGTACGAACCTGAAGCCGCTATCGCAAACACCGCGGCTCTGATCGACGAAGAAAGCGTATTCGCGTTAATCGGGGCGGTCGGAACGCCGACCTCCCGATCGGCCGTGCCAGTAGCGCAAGCCCGAGGCGCACCTTACGTCGCCCCGTTCACTGGAGCCGAATTCCTAAGAAGCCCCAGCTACCAGCACATACTCAACGTGCGCGCCTCTTATTACCAAGAAACGGCCGAAATGGTGAGGCGACTAATGGATGATCTCGGTATCACGCGCATTGCCGTCATGTTTCAGGACGACTCATTTGGGCGTGCGGGGTATCAAGGCGTAAAAATCGCGTTGCAAGAGGAAGGAATGGAACCGGTTGCCATCGGCATTTATCCTCGCAACACCAAAGCAATAAAAACCGCTCTGTTAGACCTGCAACAAGGCGAACCTGAAGCCGTGATAATGATCGGCGCTTACGAACCGGTCGCGCATTTGATATCTTGGGCTCGCCACACCGATTTCAACCCGGAATTCATGACGGTTTCGTTTGTCGGCAGCAACGCTCTTGCACGCGAACTCGGGGAATACGGCGAGGGCGTGTATGTCACACAGGTCGTTCCGTTTCCCTGGGATGATTCGATCCCGATCGTCGCCGAATACCATGACGCGCTCGGAGAGTTCGCGCCCGAAGAAGAACCTGGATTTGTCTCTCTTGAGGGTTATATCGCCGGTCGGTTCGTAGTTGAAGTGGCCGAAAGATGCGGTCGCGATTTAGACCGCGAATGCTTCCTACAAAATCTCCGAAATGGCGATATCTTTGACCTCGGCGGCTTCGAATTAGGTTTCGGGCCGGAAGACAGTCAAGGGTCAAACGAAGTCTTTCTAACCGTGATCGGTGCAGACGGGAACTACCATCCTATCGACGTAATGACGGGCCCAACTCAATGATCTCCAAGGCAAGATCTGTGTTCGAAGGCAGATTCCGCCTCTCGGCGCAAATGTACGCGGGGATCGGCGGAGCGGTTGTGTTGACGCTGAGCGCGAGTTTGGTGGCCTGGCTTTCGTTCGATCAGATCGGCGATGCGACCAATCGCGTCAAAGATGAGAGTGTGCCCGAGATGGTCGCCTCTTTCGGTATCGCACAGTACACCGGTGTTTTAGCAGCCGCGGCACCGAGACTGACATCGGCGGTCACCGCGAGTGAATTCGAGCAAGTCGTTACCGAATTAGATGCGACGGAATCGCTGTTCGAGCAGCAACTCAGTTCACTTGCCTCAGCAGGCGAGGGCGGCGACCGACTTGATCGCATCCGACAATACGGCGATCAATTGACGCAAAACATCGAAACTATAAAAGCTGAGAAACAAGAACTATTGGACCTCGACAGACAAACAACCTCGGTCAGCATCGAGCTGTCCATACTGCAACAGCGCTTAGATGAAATCCTCATCCCTGCCATCGACGACCAACTCTTTTACACGATGACGGGCTACAGCCAACTTGGTGAATCGCCGGTTTCGGCTAATGAACACTTCTCGGAGTCGGAGTTTTATAGATACCGTAACGTCGCCGATTTGCAAGCCGCTTCTAACACTGCAACCCAGCTGTTGGCCAGCGCGTTCACTGTCTCGGACGCCGCGTTTATCGAACCATTGCGTGAACGCGCAGAGGCAGCCCGTAGTCGCATCGAACGTAGCTTGGCGGTCCTACAAGGGACCGAATACGTTCCGATCATCGCTCAATTCTTCGATCGCTTGTTCGAAGTTTCGCTGGGCGAAGAAGGTGGCTTCGAATTGTTGGCCAGGGAGCATGATTTAACAGCTCGCCAGCACCTGCTGCTCGAGCAAAACCGTGAAATTGCAGTTAGGCTCGTCGAAGAAGTCGATGGCCTAGTCGAGGCGGCTGAGTTCAGCGTTGCCGTCGAATCAAACGCGTCCCAGCAGTCAATATTGCAGGGCCGCGCTTTCCTGCTCACCATCAGCATGATCAGCGTTGTAGGCGCGTTTTTGATTACCTGGCTGTTCGTCGGCAAAGTATTGCTGCGCCGGATCCAGACTCTCTCCAACCGTATGCTCAGCATGGCAGGCGGCGATCTTGAGACTGAGGTCGAGATTAGCGGTCGCGATGAAGTCGCCGAAATGGCAGGCGCGTTGGAGGTTTTCCGTCAACACGCTCTCGAAGTGCAACGGCTGAACTTGGTGGAACAGCTCGCCGAAGAACTGCAAGGCAAGAACGACCAACTCGAGCGGGTTCTCGACGACCTACAGAATGCCCAAGACCAGATCATCATGCAGGGCAAGTTGGCGGCGCTAGGTGAACTCACGGCGGGTGTTGCGCACGAAATCAGAAACCCGTTGAACTTCGTGAACAATTTCTCGGAAGCCTCTGAAGAGTTGCTAGAAGAGTTGAAGGAGATCATCGAAGAGAGCGCCGACAACATCGACGATGAACAGTTGGAGCTGATCGAAGAGATCTCAGAAGATTTGGTCGGCAACTTGGTTCGAATCAAGTCTCACGGGGATCGGGCTAACCGCATCGTGCACGGCATGCTAGCCATGGGACGCGAATCCACCGATCTCCAGGAAACCGACGTCAACGCCTTGATCGCAGAATATGCCCAACTCGCTTACCACAGCGGTCGCGCGACGGACCCGGATATGAATATCGAGATCAAGTCCGACTTTGATCCAAGTGTCCCGCCGATCCAGGCGATCTCGCAAGACTTAGGTCGGGTTTTCCTGAATCTAGTTACGAACTCCTGGCATGCGACTGAGGACAAACGCGACGCCATGCGAGAGGAGAATCCGCAAGCCGCGCAAACCTATATGCCCGGATTGCAGATATCCACCAAATTGATCGACGAGGAGATTGAGATCAGATTCCGCGACAACGGAACGGGTATGCCTCCGGATGTTGTCGAGAGGATATTCAACCCGTTTTTCACCACCAAAGCGACCAACCGCGGAACCGGTTTGGGCCTGTCTTTATCGGCCGACATCGTAAGGAGTCACGGCGGAGCAATAAATGTGGAAACTGAACCGGGTGAATTCACCGAGTTCATCATCACCCTGCCCACCTCGAATCCGACACCCTTAGAAGCGACTCCGGAACCTCTCGTGGCCAACTAGGTTTTCGGCCTAGATCCTGCAGTGATCCTGGGTGCGATGGGACCGAATCTGTGCCGATTAGGCCAAAGGAATTGTCATCTCCGTTCAAGACGAGACGTTTCGGAATCCATTGACCCGCCCGTTTGTTTCTTCATATCGTGAGTAAGTGCGATGAAGGATTGCTACTCGCTTGGAGCTGGAACTGCGCGAAGAAACCAAAAAGGCTTTGGCAGCTCTCGGCGCGCTGTTAGTGATGGCTGCTGGGGCGGTGACCACCATTTACCTCACGTTGGCGGAGATGATCCGAGCGATTGACGGAGAGTGACCCGTCGCGCTGCGATTCGCAGATGACCGGTCTCGATCAATCGTCGTCGTACGTGTCCGGCATCAACACGAACTCCGGATATGCCTCTATGCCGAGTTCGCCAGCGTCTTGACCTAACTCTTCAACCTGCCTCGAGACTCTGATTCCGATCGGCGACAGGGCCAATCCCTTCCAAACCAGGAACGAAACGACGAACGTTAGTGCACCCACGGCCAAAATGCCGATCAACTGGGTAAGGAAATCGCCGCCCGCCGCGATACAGACGGCGAGAGTGCCCCAAATGCCGGCGATCAAGTGAGCCGGTATCGCACCGACGACATCGTCCAGCTTCAACTTTTCGAACAGCTTGATTCCGGCGGTACACAGCACTCCGCCGATGGCGCCGATGACTACGGCCCAGTAATGGTCGGTGAAATCAGGTCCCGCCGTAATTGAAACCAGTCCTGCGATCGCTCCGTTGAGTCCTGCGATCAGGTCCATCCGGCCGAGTATGAATCTCGATACTGCGAGCGCAGCCATGACCCCCGCCGCTGCTGCCAAGTTCGTGTTCACCATCACGTGACTCATCGCCGCGGCATCTGCAGCCGTGCCCAACGCGAGTTGCGAACCGGCGTTGAAACCGAACCACCCGAACCACAAGATGAACACACCTAGCGTGACCGCGACGACGTTAGACGGCGGCGTCGAGCGTGGAGTGCCGTCGCTGCGAAATTTGCCGAGCCGTGGGCCGAGGATCAATACTCCAGCCAGTGCTGCCCAACCGCCTGTGCTGTGGACGATTGTCGAACCGGCAAAGTCTTGGAATCCGAGTTGATCCAACCAACCGCCGCCCCAAGTCCAAGCACCGACGATTGGATACAGAAACGCCGTCAAAATCAGTGTGAAGAGGAAGAACGGCCACATCTTCACTCGTTCCGCCAACGCCCCCGATACGATGGACGCGGCCGTGGCTACGAAGACCATCTGGAAAAACCAGTCGGACATCGTGGAATAGCCCGGGCTGGCGAGATTGACTTCCGCGCTAGCGTCACCTTCGACCAAAGCGATATCTTGCGCCGAGGGGCCGTACATCAGCTTGAAGGTGCCGATGAAGTCCCCTACATCGACGTACATCAGGTTGTAGCCGATGAAATAAAACGCCAATCCTGCAATCGAATAGATGCCGATGTTTTTCATGCAAATCATCGACGCGTTCTTGGTCCGAACCGAGCCCGCCTCCAGCATCGTGAATCCCGCACACATCCACATCACCAAGGCACCCCAGATCAGAAATGAAAACGTGTTGAGGACGAACAGAGTCTCGTCACCAGATTGTGCGAAGCTGATGCCGGGTTCTCCCACGAACCACGCTGGCACTGCCAAGAAGCCGCCCAAAGCAAACAAAGGGATTTTGCGTATCTGACCCGCGACGAATGTGAATGCGCCGCGCAAATTCATCTGCGTTATGGGACGGATTTTGGCAGCTTTGATGCGATCCATGACGATCAGACCTCCACGCGAATTACGCACCACGGCGAATGAATTTGTGAGTCAATCCATATATCTGCGTGCATACAGTATGTCAGAGATTTGCATAGATGGGCCGGATGGTAGGGATTTTTGACAGGGATGGGCTAGGTTGCAACCATCGGCGTGTCCCCTCTCCATTGATGGGAGTAGATGAAGGGCGCCCTTTCGTCATTCTTGCGGTGGCAGGGATCCAAAGTAGGGTGCCGGATAACCAACGGGGGGTAGGATTGTTGGGATGTTCGATGCTGCCCGATATGAATGGCTGAGTTTTGACTGCTACGGGACGTTGGTCGACTGGGAGACCGGGATCTGCCGGGCGGTTTCGGATGTGTTGGCTACTTATGGGGTCAAGTTGAACGATGCAGATATCTTGTCTTTGTTTTCAGAGGTAGAGCCAGTCATTCAGCGATCGTCTGGGTATCTGGAATATCGGGATGTTTTGTGTAGGGTGATGGGAGCCATTGGGGAAAAGCACGGGCTTACGTTGACCCAATCCGAAGCAGCGCGGCTCGCCCAATCTTTGCCCGATTGGCCCGTGTTCCCTGATGTGTACGACGCCTTGAAAGCGTTGAAATCTCAGTACAAACTCGCGGTGATTTCCAACATCGATGACGACCTCTTTTCAGCGACCGTCAAAGCGATAGGTGTCGATTTTGACGTTGTAGTTACCGCCCAACAGGTTCGGAGCTACAAACCTGATTTGAAGAATTTCCTGGTCGCGTCAGAGCGAATGGGTATCCCGAAACAACGATGGCTGCACGTCGCTGAGAGCCTCTTTCACGACATCGCGCCGGCGAACCGAATCGGTATATCCAGCGTGTGGGTTAACCGTTCGGCGCGCGGCGGCGGTTCGCGACGCATTGAAGCCGTCCCGGATTTTGAGGTTGTCGATCTCGCGGAGTTGGCGGCGATGATGTGCGGGCCGCGTATGTGGCTCAAGTAAACATACGGATCATCCGCGCCTAGCAAAAGTGATGATCTCTGGACTGGAGTCGGTCAACTGTGATCGGTCCCAATCGCCGAATTGTTGTTCGATGGTCAGACCGGCGTCGGTCAAATACGTAGCCAACTTTTCCACGCTAAGAAACCGCAGCGTGCTTCGGCTAACGAATGGTCGATCCCAACTTGGACTACTCAACGTCGCGGTAAACGACACCAAATCCCCTTCTAAGGGAAATTCGACTTCATGTTCCATCCGCACACTCTTGCCACCGTACTCAATCGTCACCGCGTTTTCAGGGACCCAATCCTCCCAACCGCGAGCCGATGGATTACGAGTTTCGAAAACGAAGCATCCGTTTGAGGTTAGCGCGGTTCGAACAGCATCGAGAGCGACGCCCAGATCGGAGTCTTCGATCAGAACTTGGAATACATGACCCGTCATTACTATCAGGTTGAACTCCTGATACCAATTGACCGAGCCGAGGTGCCCGAGAATCCATTCGACGTCCTTTTGCCCACGAGCTTGATCCAACATCGCTTCTGCCGGGTCCAGGCCACACAGTCGTCCTTCGTGGCCTGCGTTACGCGCTAGGCGCAACAGTTCGCCCGTCCCGCAACCAACATCCAAGACACTGTCGGCCGACATCACCATCGGCAGATAGAAGTCGAAGTCCTGCCTACCCACGCAGAAAGCGTCGTACAACTCAGCTAACACAGGTTCCGAAAAAAGCCGATCAACTTTCATGCCGTGTTGATCGTTGATATCGTGCTCCGTCCCTCGATCACGCCATCTGCGCCGAAACCAGCTGCGCGTATAGACCGCCACGTGAAATCAGCTGTTCGTGCGTACCTTGCTCGACCACCTCTCCCTCGTCAAGTACAAGGATGTTGTCGGCATCGCGAATGGTCGAGAGACGGTGCGCGATGACAACAGTTGTTCGTCCGACCATCAATCTGTCCAGTGCTTCCCGGACGGTGCTTTCGCTGATGGCGTCGAGGTGTGACGTTGCCTCGTCCAAGATCAGAACAGGTGCGTTTTTGAGGATGGCGCGGGCGATCGCAATCCGTTGCCTCTGACCGCCTGAGAGTTGCATGCCACGTTCGCCGACCCGCGTTTCGTAGCCATCGGGGAACGAATCTATGAACTCCGCCGCGTTCGCTTGCAAGGCCGCATCTTCCACCTCGTCATCGGTCGCCCCATGTCGGCCAAGCCGGATGTTTTCTCTGATCGTACCGTTGAAGAGATAGGTGTCCTGCGCGACTAGCGCCATTCGGCTTCGCAGGTCGTCCAGTCGATACTCTTGCAACCTGTTGCCATCGACATCGATTTCGCCGCGGTCAGGGTCCCAGAATCTCATCATCAAGTATGCGACCGTAGTTTTACCTGCGCCAGATCGGCCAACGATCGCCACGGTTTGGCCGGTTCCGATATCCATTGACACGTCGGCAAGGGCCTGCGGGTCTCCCTCCGCGTATGCGAACGCAACCTGCTCGAACTCGACGGTTGGTGTTGGATGGCCCCCCTCACCCCCGGATCGAGTCCGGGGTAGGCTCTCACCCTCGCCCACGGTTGGGAGAGGAGAAACGCCAGGGCCGTCTCGCACAGGAACTTCCTCGTCGTGGATCGCCAAAATGCGACGCGACGCGGCCAATGTTTCCATCATCTGCTTCATCGTCCGGGCCAATTCGGTAACCGGGCTGAACGAAGCCAATGCGAGGACGCTCACAGCCGGAAGGTGCGTCCTCTCTAGCTGGCCTTCCAGCACGAGCCACACGCCCATCGCCAGCACCGCCAGGCCTCCGATACCCATCATCGCCTCGATGAATCCGATCTGGAAGGCTTGAGACTTTTGGAATCTAACGAGATGACCGGCGTATGCCCAACCCTTCTCGGTCAACTCGGTGTTGCGGTCGGCGCCGCGCCTGAACGCGGATATCTCGCGCATGCCTTGAATACTGTCAACCATGAAAGCATGGATGTCGCCCATGCGCCCTCTGATCTCATCACCTAGACGCTCCGTACGCGCGTTGGCGAAGTACGGACTCACGGCGACGGCGACGAGGAACGGTGCCAGGACTGCCGCGATGGGCCAAGCGATGACTGCCAGAGCGATGAGCAATCCGACCGGGATGACGATGGCGACAATCATCGGCGATACCGCATGGCCGTAAAAATACTCCACCGTCTCGACATCGCCACCGACAACGCTGATGAAGTCGCCCGAACGGCGTTTCACCATGTATGCGGGCGCCAAAGGTTCCAGCTTGTCATATAGGTCGATCCGCATTTTGGCCAATAATCGGAACGCCATATCGTGGGCTTGCCAAGTTTCGAGATAGAAGAGGACCGCGGATATTGGGGCCAAAACGCCCACGATTATCAAGGTTGTTGTCAGCGGCTCGTCACGGAAAACTGCACCCACCAGTAACGCGCTGAAGGCCGCCAACGCGATCACGGAGCCGTGATTGAGCACACCGAACGCAACAGTTGCGATGAATTGGAACCGCACGGGGCGTACGAGGCGGATTAACCGTAACCAAACGGCGAACGAACGGATGTTGACCTCCCCACTGCCGGGCCGCTGTTGCGACGGTGGCGCGTGGTGATGACCCGTCCCGAGGTGCGGCAGCGCGGGTTCGTGGACTTCTGGAGCGTGTGAATGTTCTGCTCCCGCGGTTGGGAACGCAACGTCTCCGACGCCGGTTTCGGTCTGCTGGCGCATCAGGCCGGCGTATGTGCCGTCGGCGGCGATCAACTCGTCGTGGGTACCGATCTCCACGGCACGGCCGTCGTCGAGAACTAGGATCCGATCGGCGTTGATGATGCTGGACAGACGGTGAGCGATGACGAGCGTCGTGCGGTTCTCCATCAGGCGATCAAGGGCTTCTTGGATTACCGACTCGTTCTCGGCATCCACGCTAGATAGAGCTTCGTCGAGCAGTAGGATCGGCGCATCCTTCAACAGCGCCCGCGCGATCGCCAATCGCTGACGCTGGCCGCCCGACAATCGGACTGCCCGTTCGCCGACGATCGTGTCGTACCCTTCCGGCAGGCGCGCAATGAACTCATGAGCGTTTGCGACCCGCGCGGCCTCCACTAGCTCCTTTTGCGTAGCGTCTGGTTTGCCGAACCTGAGGTTGTCGGCGACAGTGCCGTGGAATAGGTAGGTGTCTTGATTGACCACGGAGATGTTGTCTCGGATCGTGCCTAACGGCAGTTCGCGGAGGTCGTGACCGCCC
>CAYRHG010000080.1:0-4976 GCA_964424025.1 uncultured Dehalococcoidales bacterium
CAAATTCACCCAACATCTGCGACATCGGAACGGGCTCTGGGATCATCGCGATATCAATCGCCAAGCAACTCAGCAACGCGCGAATTAAAGCGATCGACATCAGCGAGGGCGCGCTCGAACTTGCAAAGCGAAACGCCGACAAGCATGGTGTAGAGATTGATTTCGTAGTTGAGGACGCAACCCAAACCAAGTGCCGCGCGGAGTTTGACATCGTCGTTTCCAACCCGCCGTACATCCGTTCAGAGGCGTTGACGGATCTTGAGCCCGAAGTCCGCGACTGGGAACCCCGGCTGGCATTGGATGGAGGCCCTGACGGCATGAAGGTGCTCGAACCACTAATCCGGTCACTCCCTGAACTGATGCGTCCTAACGCTCCGTCAGCGGCCTTCTTCGAGATCGATCCGCCCGTCGCGAACCGTTGCTTCAATCTCGCGAACGAGGTCGTCGCTGGTGGGCACGCCGAAATCCGGCTCGACTTCGCCGGGCTAGAACGCGTTCTCGTCGTTGTCCGCGATTGAGTTGTCCGAACGATAGAATCCTCACGAACGCTCAACCCAATTAATCGCGCAACCCGGTTGAGCGGATCGGAGTAAACGGTGTCCGACGCCAACACTTTAAGTTCGCTTCTCCAACCATCATCTTGGACCGATATCGCAGTCGTCGCTCCTGACGTCGGATCGTGGTCATACGATGATTTGAACGCCGAGGTCACCCGACTTGCGGACATCTTGGCTGCGAATGGAGTCGCACCCGGCGACCCTGTTTCAATCGTTCTTGTCAACGGATACGAATTCGTGGCCACCTTCTTGGCGGTCGCCCATGCAAGTGCAATCGCAGCCCCACTGAACCCCGCATACACCGCCGACGAATTCACTTTCTACATGGAAGATGCCGGTACCCGCGTCGCAATCCTGCCCAGCGGTGCACATCCGGCGCGCGAGGCAGCGGCCCAACTCGGCGTAAAGACGATCGACGCCGAACTCGACACTTCGTCGCCCCGACCTCGCATAAGGCTCACAAGCTACGGCAGCGAGTTGACTTCGGCAGTCGATGCGCAATCGCCAAGCGGTTCCGACATTGCGCTGTTCCTCCATACCTCAGGCACCACGAGCCGACCGAAAGGCGTTCCCCTACGCCACCTAAACCTGATGAAGTCGATAGACAACATCAAAAACACATACGAACTTACGCCCGACGACACGTCGCTGATCGTCATGCCCCTTTTCCACGTCCATGGTTTGATCGGAGCATGTCTCTCAACACTCAATTCTGGCGGTACGGTTGTCGTGCCATCGCGATTCTCCGCGAGCTCGTTCTGGCAACAGCAAGCGGAATCAGGATCAACTTGGTACTCCGCAGTCCCGACTATCCATCAGATCCTTTTGACCCGTGCTGACGATGATGCCGCCCCACACGAGTCGTTCCGCTTCATCCGTTCCTGCTCCGCTGCCTTAGCTCCCACGGTCTTCGACGCGTTGGAAGATCGCTTCGGCGCTCCCGTTCTCGAAGCCTACGGCATGACCGAAGCTTCTCACCAGATGTCGAGTAGCCCACTCCCGCCCGGTTCGCGCATCCCCGGCACCGTGGGCACCGCGACCGGTGTCGAAGTAGCCATAATGACCGACGAAAACTCCGGCGAGTTGGCATCCACCGGCGAACGAGGCGAGGTCGTCATCAAAGGCGAAAACGTCATGTGGGGCTACCACAACAACGAGGAAGCAAACGCCGACGCCTTCGTCAACGGTTGGTTCAGGACTGGTGATCAAGGAATACTAGACGGCGACGGCTACCTCACCCTCACCGGCCGCCTCAAAGAACTCATCAACCGCGGCGGAGAAAAAATCTCACCGCTCGAAGTCGATGCCACATTGCTGGAACATCCGGCCGTCGCGGAAGCGGTGTGTTTCGCCGCTCCCGACGAGAAATACGGCGAGAGCGTGCAAGCCGCCGTCGTTCTCAGTGGTGACTGCGAGCAGACCGATATCCAAGACTTCTGCCGCGAGAGGCTCGCTGATTTCAAAGTGCCTGACGTCATCTATTTCGCCGACGAACTTCCACGTACTGCCACAGGCAAAATCCAGCGCCGCCACGTCGCCACCGCATTCGTCGGGAGCGAATGACGCTTGAGTAAATCCTCCTGACCGTCATCCAACTAACGCAGTCAGAAAGGCGGTCGCCAGACCGAGGTACATCGCGATGCCGCAGATGTCGGTAGCGGTCGTGACGATGACCGCCGATGCCATCGCAGGGTCGATGCGAATCAACCGCATGAACATCGGTACCATCACACCGCTCAACGCCGCCAGCATCAAGTTCAGCACCAATGAGCACGTCACCAGCAACGTCAGCGCGATGTCACCTTTCCATAGATGAACTAACACACCCAAAATACCGCCGATCGCGATGCTTTGAACTAAAGATAGAACTAACTCGAACAACAAAAGCTGCCAAACGTTCGATGTCGATCGCTCGCCTAGTGCTAACGATCGCACGATAATCGTCACGGTCTGTGTGCCCGCGATCCCGGCTTGTCCCATGACTACCGGTAAGAAAGCTGCGAGCAGAACCATCGCGTCAAGTGTTGGCTGAAACAAGCTCAACACGTAACCCGCGGTCATCACCGTGAATAAGTTGAGCACCAGCCACGGCAGACGGTTACGGATCGCTTCTCGTACGTTGTAGCCCGACGTGAGACTTCCACCCACACCAAACAATCGGAACATGTCTTCAGTAGCCTCTTGCTCGGCGACCTCGACGAGGCTGTTCGATGTGATCACACCTTGCAGCTGGCGGCGCGGATTCGTTACCGGAATGCTGGGCAGACGATAACGTTGCATAAGCCGGACCGCGCTCTCCTGGTCTTCGGTAGCGGCCACCGAAATGACGTCGCGATTCATGATGTCGCCGATCGTCGCATTCTGCGGCGCGAACACCAACTCGGAGAGTTCCATTCGACCAACCAGAATGTCGTTCGCGTCGACCGCAAACAGTTCTCGCAGCATCTCTGGATCTAAGTCCAGTTGTCGAAGTACCCGCAACGCGTGTTGGACCGTCCAGTACTCGCGGAGTTTTCCGAACGTCGGCGACATCAATCCGCCGGCATCGTCGTCATCGTGAATCAACAGGTCACCGATGACATTGAGATTCCGCATGCGCACAAGCGTCTGTGCGGCGTCGTCCCAAGCGATGCGGTGGAGCAAGTCGGTCGCCACTTCGGGCGAAGTTTCGTCTAGCGCAGCCGGGCGCCGTACCTCGCCGATCGCCTCGAAAACGCGCAACCCCCGATCAACATCCAGGTAATCCAACACCTCCGCGATCGCCTTGTTGCTCATTCGCTCCAAGAGTTGGCGCAGATGACCCTCGGAAAGCTCCGCGACTACGGCAGCCAAATCCGCGGGCCGCAAAGGCGACAGCCGTTTGAGGGCCACTGAAACGCCGCCGACCTCGAGCAGGTCGCTTACTTCTGACAGCACATCGCCCAGTTCCCGCGGCTCTGGAATTGTCGATGCCAATGCGTGATACCGATGACTGGCTTGAAGATCGCGCCCCTTACGCGCCGCCATCGCCGAACCGCGCGCGAATCACGGCCCAGCGAATAAACCTCCGACGCTAACCCGAATCGTACCTAGGTCGCATAAACCGATTCAACGCTTCCAACGCCATCGTCGGCGATAACATGAAAATATGTCGGCGGTCTCAAATCGCCCGTGGCTCGGAACGAAAGGTGCAAATAAATGCGTCTAGGTGTTGCTGGATTCGTAAGAGGTGACTGGCTCGAAGTCACCGAAGAGCAGGTCGCCAAAGTCGCTGAGCACGGTTTCGTTTCCGCTCTGTTGACGATTCCCGACCCCACGATCGGCACCGACCGCGACATCGAACGCGTGAGGTCCCTTTACAGCGACCACGGATTGATGATGCCGATGACCCGAGGGGGATACGGCGGCGGGCTTTGCAGCGACGACGACGCTACGCGCGAGTGGACGGTGCGATTTTTGGAGGAGACCATTCGCCTCTCAGCCAAGATGGGTTGTCCGACAACCTATTTCCGGCCGGGCAGCTTGAACCCGGACGGTGCATGGTTGCCGCATCCGGAAAACCGGTCAGACGCAACTTTCGATCGACTCGTGGCGAGCGCAAAACGAGTCTGTACCGTCGCCGATTCTGAAGGCATCAAACTCGTCCTCGAGTCTGGCGTCGTATGCCCGGTTTACACCCCGCAACGGGTGCGCGACTTTTTTGATGCCGTCGATATGCCGGCTCTCGGTTACAACATGGACCCCGTTAACCTGGTGGGTTCGTTCGACATTGCATACGACACCACGTCGCTGATAAACGAATGTGTCGATCTGATGGCAGACGAGATCGTGGGCTGCGACGCCAAAGATTTCACTATCGTCGGTGCGCTGTTACCGCACTTCGAAGAAGAAGTGATTGGCGCACCGAACGCGTTGTTGGACAACGTCACCCTTTTGACGAGGCTCCAGGAAGTAGCACCTTCGATAACCGTCACCGTTGAACACTATCCAGACGAAAAAATCCCCGCCGCCGCGGCCGGAATCCGACGCGCCGCCGAAATCGCGGGAATCGAATGGGATTGAATGACATTTGGCTAGAATCGAAATAACCGTTTAGGAGCAAAATATGCCTGCAGACCTTACCGGAAAGAGATGCATTGTTACCGGTGGAGCAACTGGCATCGGTCGCGCCACCGCGATCCGCATCGCCGAACTCGGTGCGCAAGTCGCAATCTTCGACAACAACAACGAAGACGGCAACAACACAGCGATCGAGATCAACGACAGCGGCGGCAATGCCCGATTTTGGAGCGTGGACGTTCGCGATGAAGCAAACGTTGCGGGAACGGTGATCGCTGCAAAGGCCTGGCTAGAAGATATCGACGTCCTTTTGCACTTCGCAGGAGTTCTGCTGGGGGCTTCGATTCCCCTTGATCGCTTCGAGGAGAAAACCTGGGATAC
>CAYRHG010000081.1:0-16875 GCA_964424025.1 uncultured Dehalococcoidales bacterium
GCGTCGCTTACATCGCGGTCATTTTCTTCGCTTTCGAATACGTGGTCAGAGTTTGGACCGCACCTGACAAGCGCAAATACATCTTTTCGTTTTTCGGCATCATCGACCTTGTGGCGGTGGTTGTCGGGATCGCGGCCTTGCCGCAGTTCACTTCGCTGAGGCTGTTTAGACTTTTGCAACTCGTCCGGTTGTTGAAGTTAGTTCGTTTCAGCGAGACGTTGGCGGACTTGGGACGAGCGTTTTCGATGATGCGGGACGAGATCGTTCTTTTCTTCAGTTTGACGGGAATGGTGGTGTTTTTGGCCGCTTTCGGCGCCTACCACTTCGAACATGAAACTCAACCCGAGCAGTTTAGCCACATGGGTGACGCCCTATGGTGGGCAGTCGCAACACTAACGACCGTGGGGTACGGCGACATTTACCCAGTGACCATCGGCGGGAAAATCATGACCGCTGTGGTGGTTATCTGCGGACTGGGTATCGTTGCAGCACCAGCAGGTATTGTCGCTCAGGCGATGGCGACCGCGTTGCGCGAGAAACGAGAGAGGCAAGCGGTCGAGAAACCTGATTCGTAAACGCGTTTGGCGCGTTATCGGGTGCCTATGCCAGTTGGCGCAGCTAGGTGACGATCTCAACCGAGTAGGTTTCGATCACTGGGTTGGCTAGCAGCGTTTCGCACATTTCGTTGGCGATACGCGTCGCCTCATCCGGATCGTCAGCCTCGACTTTAACGTCGAAAAACTTCCCGGCGCTGAGCGACGCGATCTGGTCGAAACCGAGCCGGTTGAGCGCTCTATTGATCGTTTCCGATTCAGGATCGTGCACGCCCGGTTTGAAGTGGACGCGGATGTGCGCGAGAAAGCTGCCGCTCATGGTGTGACCGCGACCATCAATTGACGGGTGTCATCCCGGCCACTTGCGGTTCGAATCCGCGGTCGAAATAGGCGTCAATGAACTCGAGTATGCGGGGTTCATCCATTTCATCTAGTCGAAGATGGTGACGCCACGCCGTTAGCGTGATCAGCGAATCCATGAAGGGATACGGCGAGATGACGAATCCAGTGTAGGTCTCGTCGTCGTTCCAATCTTTTGCGATGCGCTTGAATTCTTCGGCAAGCTGAGTACATGCAGCCGAGTCGCATTTCGTCGTGTCGTAATGCAGGCCGATGCCGCCATGTTCGAGGTTGTGTATCAGGGCTTGGTCGGGGATTACGCGTTCGTATGGTCCCCATCCTGCCGGAGCGCGCTCGAAATTGTTCCCCGGAGAGCCCAAAGTGTTCCAGTGCGGACCGGAGGTCGGCGGATAGACGCTGTATCGGGTTTCAGGCACGATGGAATCAGGCACGTGCGCGCGTCCGTCATCGGGATCTTCAGGTACCGGACCGCCGCTGTTGTAAGGGCCGCGTTCGCCGCCGAGCTGTTGGTCTTGAGAGACGAATCCCTGCTGGAAAACCAGTGCAAAGATGATGAACACCGCAAAAACGGACCCGAGCGCAATCAATACGGTTCGCCTGCGTTGCTTCCGCCGATTGCTACGCGATCTTCGCTCTTCGCGAACCTGCGAACGCGTCATGCCGCGGCGATGTTCCGGGCGGGTCGTAGCGACTCTATTTCTTGACTGTGCCATGAACAGAAGATTCTATTTCACGCCAAGATTGGCGTGAAATCGAGAAACGTCGATTTGTCGTTGGCGCGACTTTCAATCAACGAGTGAAAGAACCTTGTAGATCAAAGTCGCCGTTCACGAAACCGAACTCTAGCTTTGTGTCAACCAGTTTAGTCGCACGTTCAATCCTCATCTTCGATGCCGAGACGTTCAAAAATAGCGTCAACTTGCTCGATGAAATAGCCGTAATCGAACAACGACTGCAGCTGCGAATCGTCGAGATGCTGCCTAACCACGTCCTCGTTGGCGATGAGCTGTTGAAATCCGACGTCTTGGTCGAGGGCACGCATCGCCGCACCTTGGACCGTGTCATACGCTAGACCGCGTTCCAATCCCGCTTCGACCAAAGCGAGCAAAACCCTTGGCGAGAATATTAGGCCGTGTGTCATATCGATGTTTTTGCGCATCCGATCTGGTTTCACCGTCATGTGCGCGATGATGCCGGCCATTAGATCGAGGATGTAATCGAGCGCCAACGAGGAATCGGCCAACACAACACGTTCAGCCGACGAGTGGGAAATGTCGCGCTCGTGCCACAGCGCCACGTTTTCGAGCCCGACGATGGAATTCGAACGGATCACCCTCGCCAGACCGCATATCCGCTCCGAAAGCTCAGGGTTGCGCTTATGCGGCATCGAGGATGAGCCCTTGCTGACGTAACCGGGCCGACCAAACGGTTCTTCAACCTCGCCGACCTCAGTGCGCTGAAGCGCACGGATCTCAGTTGCCATCTTGTCAAGGGTGGAGGCAACAAGCGCAAGCACTTGCAAAAACTCCGCATGACGGTCCCTTTGAATCACCTGATTAGATACTTCGGCGGGATTCAATCCGAGTTGTGCGCAGACGTCTTCTTCGATTTCCATCGGTATCCCGGCGAAGGTACCTACGGGGCCCGACAGCATTCCCACTGCAATGCGTTTGCGCATACTGGCAACTCTTTCGCGGTTGCGACGCATTTCTGACCACCACAGCGCCAATTTAAGGCCGAATGACATCGGCTCAGCATGGATACCATGAGACCTACCCATTGCGAGGGTGTGCTTAAACTCAACGGCACGGTTCGCCAGAGCGGTTGACAGCGCGTCGATACCGCTGATCAACAAATCGGTCGCGTCTGACATCTGCATGGCGAGGGCAGTGTCTTTCACGTCGTTGGATGTCAGACCGTGGTGAATCCATCTACCTTCATCGCCGAGGCTGCTTGCGACAGCCCTCGTGAAAGACACCAGATCGTGACGGGTTTCTTCGAAATGTCGGTCGTACTCCTCTCGCGAGAACCTCGCGCCTCGGATTTTCGACATATCTTCATCGTCGATCACGCCGAGTTTTGACCATGCCTCGCACGCCGCGATCTCAACCTTCAACCAAAGGTCGAGCTGGTGGTCTTCTGACCAGATCCGACTCATCTCTGGTCTTGAATAACGTGGGATCACTATGATGCGTCTCTTGCTCTACGGGCGCAGTTGCGCGGGAGAAAAACTGAATGTTAAATCAGCACGCACTTCAAACTGCACCCAAAGCTATGTCCTGTCGATATCGGGAATCGGTGAACTTGATTCCAGAGGCGAGAGAATACGCTTCAACGCGAGCGTCTTCTACGGAAACCGGCGAAGACGCTGTTGCGACCATCACTCTGCCGCCGCTGGTGATCAGTCTGCCGCAATCATCGTTCGAGGTCCCGGCGTGGAAAACGACGCGCCCTTCCTCATCCGGAAGTTCACCATCGATCGGGTAGCCAGTTTCGTAATCGGCAGGGTAGTTGCTAGAAACAACGACCACTCCCACCGCGCAGTTATCGTTCCAAACAACGGGGATATCCGCCAGCCGTCCTTCAGCCACCGCGGCACAGATCTCGGCCAAATCAGAATCCAATCGAAGCATCAGCGGTTCACATTCAGGATCCCCGAAACGGCAGTTGAATTCGATCACCTGAGGCCCATCGTCGGTCAACATCAAGCCGGCGTATAAGACACCTTGATATGGACAACCTTCCGCAACCAGGGCTCGCGCGATTGGGTCAAGCACGGTTTCCCGGATATGTTCCAGATCATCTGGAGGGCAGAGGTATGGCGACGTGTAAGCGCCCATCCCACCGGTGTTGGCACCCTCATCGCCTTCAAATGCGCGTTTGTAATCGCGCGCCGCGACCGGTGTCGAAACCGTTTCGCCGTCGACGAACGCAAATACGCTGAGTTCTGGTCCGATCAACCGCTCTTCGATGACGATGATGGAGCCGGCCTCGCCGAACGCGCGTCGATCCAACGCATCAGCGATCGCTGTTACGGCTTCGGCATGGCTGTCCGGCACCGTTACCCCTTTTCCAGCCGCGAGTCCGTCTGCCTTCACGACGATCCCCCCTTGTGGTTGTGATTCCACATGATGGATCGCTTGCGAAGCGTCATCAAAGGTCAGACTCTGCGGACACGGCACACCGTATCTGCCCATGAGATCGTTGGCCCATGACTTGGAGCCTTCGATCCGCGCGGCCGCCGCCGATGGACCGAACGTGGGAACACCATCTGATCTGAGTTCGTCGGCCAACCCTAGCACCAGCGGTGCTTCAGGGCCAACTACGACAAGGTCGTGCTCGGTCTCGTTCACCAGAGAAACAATGCCGCCTACGTCTTCGGCGATTACTTCAGATAACTCGGCGTAGCGTCCGATGCCCGGATTTCCGGGGGCGCAAAACAGCTCGTCAACGTTTGCGGATTTCGCCAGTTTCCAAGCAAGCGCGTGTTCTCTGCCGCCGGAGCCGACTAGGAGGACTTTCATTGCTCACCCTACTAACTGGCGATCACAGGAAGGAAAGGTCGCACCTAATCATTCCCATTCGATCGTGCCTGGTGGCTTGCTCGTGACATCGAGGACTACCCGATTGATTTCCGGGACTTCGTTGACGATGCGGTTGGACATCCGCGCGATCGTGTCATAAGGCAATCGTGCCCAATCGGCGGTCATGGCATCGGTGCTGACGACGGCTCGAATGGCGACTACGTATTGGTAGGTTCGGGCGTCGCCCATAACACCCACACTCTGAGTATCCGTCAATACAGCGAAACTCTGCCAAAGCTGTTCGTATAGCCCGGCCGCTTTGATTTCATCGACCACGATCCAATCGGCAGAGCGCAGAATCTCGAGCTTTTCGTAGGTGACTTCGCCCATTATCCGGATCGCTAACCCCGGACCAGGAAATGGCTGTCGGTTCACCGATTGTGGAGACAAACCTAACTCTCGGCCGGCGTCGCGTACCTCGTCTTTGAACATGTGACGCAATGGTTCGACGAGCTTGAGATCCATCTTTTCCGGCAGACCGCCGACGTTGTGATGCGTTTTGATCTTGTGCGCCGCGGTGCTTTCAGGCGACACAGACTCGATCACGTCCGGGTAGAGCGTACCTTGGGCGAGAAAATCTACTTCGCCAATGTCTCGCGCCTCTTCCTCGAAAATCCTGATGAACTCTTCACCGATCCTTCGCCGTTTTTCCTCTGGGTCCACAACTCCCTTGAGTGCGGCGACGAATCGCTCAGAACCGTCAACGAATCGGAGGTTGACGCCCAATTGGGTAGCGAAAACCGTTCGCACCCGTTCCGCCTCGCCGTATCGCATCAAACCGTTATCGACGAAAATGCAGGTCAGACGGTCACCGATCGCGCGGTGAATCAATGCCGCTGCAACGGATGAGTCGACGCCGCCCGAAAGCGCACACACAACTTTGCCGTCTCCAACCTGCTGTCGGATCCGGAAAATCGAGTCTCGCACGAAGTTGCGGGGTGTCCAAGAACCGGCGGCACCACAAATCCCGTGCACGAAGTTCCGGATTATCTGGTCTCCTTGTTGAGTGTGGGTCACTTCGGGATGGAACTGAATGCCGTAGGCCCTCATTCCTTCGTTTCCCATCACCGCGCAAGGGGAGTTTTCGGAAAATGCGAGCGACGCAAATCCCGGAGGCATTTCGTGGATCCGGTCGCCGTGGCTCATCCAAACCGGCACCGAAGTGTCAAGGCCGGTGAAAAGCGGATGGTTGACCCCGTTCAAGTGGAGCAGGGCATGACCGTATTCCCGTTCGATACCCGCAATAACCGACCCGCCCAACTGGTGCGCCAAAGCTTGCATGCCGTAACAGATACCTAAAACCGGCACGCCAGCATCGAAAACCCACGAAGGGATTAACGGCGCACCGTTTTCGTAAACGCTGTTAGGGCCGCCGCTTAGGATGATCCCCTTTACGTCTTGGAGGTGCAAGACGTCGGCTCCGGCGTCGAACGGGATTATTTCGCAATAGACGTTGGCCTCGCGTACACGCCTTGCGATCAGACGGCTGTACTGCGAACCGAAGTCGAGAATCACGATCGATTCGGTTCGCACCGGAATTGAAGCGGCGTCTCCTCCGAGCCGATCGCCCTCGGCGATTTCGAGGTACGTGTTTAGTTCGATATCGTCGGAGGTGGCGACGCGGTGGGAACTGGTCTCAGTGTTGACGTCGGACATGTTGCAGGTGCTACAAGTATGGATTCTAATCTTTGACAACCAGCGTTCGACGTCCCGCAATGTTGTCGCTTGAAGTGGGTATACGATAGTGATTGGTGGCCCTGTAAACCGCAATTCGACCGCGAAATCCCCTATGGAGAACATCGATCTGACCGAAGCCGTTGATGCGGTCAAATCTGGGGGCGTCATCGCGTTTCCCACCGATACTTTCTACGCCCTAGGCGTCGACGCCGCCAACGAATCCGCGATCAGACGAGTTTTTGAAGTCAAAAGAAGACCTGCAGATACGCCGATGCCGGTCTTAATTTCTGAGCCGGCGCAAGCCCGTCAATTCACCGACGGCTTCGGAGAAGTCTCAAATGCTCTCGCAAACAGGTTTTGGCCGGGCGCTTTGACAATAGTCGTGCAAGCCAAAGAATCGGTGCCGGATGTGCTGATGGGTGGACTTGGCACCGTCGGGTTGCGTATGCCAGATCATGATCTGGCGCGGCGATTAATCGCTCAAGCGGGTTGTGGCATCACCGGCACCAGCGCCAACATCTCCGGTCAACCCCCCTCGAAGGACTGGCGTTCGATAAGAGAATCGATGGGCGCCGACCTCGACGCGATCGTGGTCGGCGAATGTGGGAGTGCGTCGTCCGCATCCACGGTGGTACAGATCATCGATGGCGGAACAAAGATATTGCGACAAGGGCCGATCTCGCCGAGCGACATCGACCTAGCATTGGGTAGGTCAATGTAATGGCGTCCAATACCGGCATACACACCTTGCTCCCCGATGAAGCGGAGGATCGTTTAGAAGACGAGATTAGGAGCTTTTTCGCAGGAAGAGACCTAGAGATCTATCGAATGATGGCTTGGCAACTCGGGCACAACAATGACTCGGGTTCTCAGGCTCCAATACCTCGAGATCGTCGCTTGCACGGATCGTTGCTTCTCGCCGTCGCCCAAGCATTGCACGGCGACTACGCACTGGGATTGAAGTACGCGGTGTCCATCGAACTCATGCACAACTTCGCGTTGATCCACGGTGATGTTCAGGACGGCAACACTGAACGGTTGGGTAGAGAATCAGTATGGTGGAAATGGGGACCTTCACAGGCGATCAATACTGGGGATGGAATGCACGCCATGGCCCGATTGTCGCTGTTCCGGTTGTGCGACCTCGGCGAACCCCTCGAGCGTGTCAGCGCCGCTCTCGAAATTGTTGACGATGCTACGTTGCAGCGTTGCGAGGGCGAATTCCTCGACGTCGCGTTCCAAGAGCGGACTTCAGTCGCTGTGGATGACTACATCGACATGATCTCGAAACGCGTCGGTTCGCTGTACGGTGCGGCTGCCGAATTACCGGCGATACTTGGCGACGATCCGACCGATGAGAAACGAAATGCGCTGAGGAATTTCGGCTTGAACGTAGGCATCGTGAAACAAATCGTCGCTGATTTCCAAACTGTCTTCGGCTCCGAAGAACGTGACCCGGTACAGCAAGGGCGAATCATCGCCAAGAAAAAGAATCTCGCCATGGCGCACCTATTCGACTCGGTCACCGATCCGTCGGTGTTGAGACGTGCAGGGGAGATGTACATGCAGCGAGTCATCGATCCTTCGCGCATTTCAGATCTCACCCAAATGTCAGTCGATGCCGGGGGTAGGGAGTTCAACCTCGCTCAGATCCAACTACATCTGGACATGGCCAAATCTGCGCTCTCAGACGCGGAATTCGAACCTAACAACATCGATGAATTGATGTTGCTCGCGCATGACATTGGTGACGTGATTCAGATCCACAGCACCGGAACCGCCGCCAATTCGAACTAAGGCCGATAGATTGGCGGACCAACTTCCCAAGATCGAAGAAGTCGATCTCCGCGGTCGACGCGTGTTGCTTCGCGCTGATCTCAACGTCACTTTTGAACCGGGGACAACCAACATCTCGGACGACAGCCGAATTCACGCAACCGTATCGACAATCGAACTCCTCAGACAAAAAGGTGCCACGACAATCCTGTGCTCCCATCTGGGCCGTCCCAAAGGCAGGGTTGTGCCGGATATGCGGATCGAACCGGTGCTCCGGCGAACCTCACTTATCCTCGGCGTTGAAGTAAAGGCTTTGGGTGGACCCACGGGTAAATCCGTCAACAAAGCGGTTGACGGACTGACTGACGGGGATGTAGCGATGCTGGAAAACCTCCGGTTCGACCCAGGAGAGGAAGCGAATGACGTAGTTTTCTCTCGTGAACTAGCGTCGCTGGCGGATGTCTACGTCAACGACGCTTTCGGCGCATCACATCGTAGCCACGCGTCGATCGTCGGCGTTGCGACTTTACTGCCGACATACGCCGGGCTGTTGATGAGGGCGGAAATCGATGCATTGAACCGTGCTTTGTCTTCAGAAGAACATCCTGCAATCGCTATCTTGGGCGGGGCGAAAGTTGCGGACAAACTGGGTATCGCCAGAAGTCTTGCACCGAATGTCGATGGAATCTTGGTTAGCGGAGGGATGATCGCAGCAATTATCGCCGCCCGCGGCAATTCCGCAGGATCTTCGACTCCAAGTGAAGATGAGATCGAGGCAGCTAAAGCTCTCCTCGAAGACCCGGCGGTGTCCGCCAAATTGATTTTGCCCAACGACCTCATAGTTGCAGATGAGTTCTCGCGTGAGTCGCCACATCGCGCAGTTTGCGTAGGCGACGCTTCGATTTCGGGTTACATTCTCGATATTGGCCCAACATCAATCGCAAAATTCGCGAACGCAATCGAGAACGCAAAAAAAATCATTTGGAACGGCCCTATGGGTCTGTTTGAATGGCCGCTTTTCGCGGACGGAACGCGTTTGATAGCCCAAGCCGTCGCCGACAACGACGACGCGTTCAAGCTGGCGGGTGGAGGTTCAACGGTAGAAGCGATCAACGCGTTCGGCGTTTCGGACCGGCTTTCACACATATCTACCGGTGGCGGAGCATCGCTCGAGTTTCTCGAGGGCAAGGTGTTGCCCGGAATCGCTGTTTTGCAACAGAGTTAAATGGTTGCCGGACTTCAGCTTCGTCGTGTCCGACGAAATCAACGCACGAACCACGTCCTCAATCGGTTGACACTTTCGCGTTGTGGGAGTATGGTTAACCTGCGCGGTGGAAGTTGCGAAAACGAGCCAAATATCCCAGAAAATGACAGGGCGTCGACCAAGATTTGACGATTCGCAAACCGTTAATCGCTGGTAATTGGAAAATGAATACCACGCCGCAGGAAGGCGTGGCGCTATCACAATCGATTTGCCGCACAGTCGGTGATTCGGAAGGGATTGACGTTGTACTCTGTCCGCCGTTCACCTCGCTGATCGCCGTCTATGGTGTTGTGCACCACACGCCCGTGATGCTCGGCGCCCAGAACGTCAATCAACACCCAAGTGGCCCGTACACGGGCGAAGTTTCCGTTGAAATGTTGCGTGGGCTTGTAAACCACGTCATCGTCGGCCATTCCGAACGAAGACAGCACTTCGGCGAAACCGATCAAATCGTAGCGGCTAAAGTTGCGGCTGTTACCGAAGCCGGGATGACCGCAATCATGTGCGTCGGCGAAGACGACGTGGAACGGCAGAGAAGGCGGGCGGAACGCTTTGTTCGACGGCAAGTCCGTTTGGGGCTCGCCAATGCCGGTGATCCGACTAATGTAGTCATCGCATACGAGCCGATTTGGGCCATTGGTAGCGGCGTGGCGGCGACAATCGGCCAGATCGAATACATGGCGGCATCGATCCGCGAGGAGTTGAGCGAGGTCTTCGACCAGGAAGTAGCCGGTACCGTGCGCGTTCTTTACGGAGGCAGTACTGACGCAAGCAACATCGGGCAAATCGTCGGCAGTCCCATCGTCGATGGCGCTCTAGTTGGTGGTTCTAGCTTGAGCGACTCAGAGTTTTCATCGATGATCTCCGTTATGTCGAGTTCACAAATATCCACGTGAAGACGCTGAGGTGTGATCGCCGACAACTCAGTCCGTGAACGCGCTCCGGTGATCGCGGTTATCGGTGCCACATCCACCGGCAAAACCGCTCTCGGCATCCAGCTGGCGAGGGAGTTCAATGGCGAGGTAATCAACGCCGACTCCCGCCTGTTTTATCGCGGAATGGATATCGGAACGGCCAAACCTTCCGCGAGCGAGCGGTGTGGTGTCCCGCACCATTTGATCGATATATTGGATCCACACGCCCTGTACAGCTTGAGCGATTTTCTTCAGGCTGCAAGAAATGCCATCGCCGAAACCCATATTCGCGGCAATATCCCGGTCGTGGTTGGAGGGTCCGGGCAGTACGTTTGGGGACTGCTAGAGGGATGGCGAGTTCCGAAGATACCTCCTAATCGTGCCCTTAGAGAAGAGTTGGAGAGTCAATTCGAGTCGGAAGGCATCGCATCTCTTCAGGCTCGTTTGCGCGAAACAGGTGCGCGCGGGATCGATGATGTGGAGACATTGAATCCTCGGCGTTTGATCCGGGCGATCGAACGTGCGATCGCGACTGGCGATGCAATGGGCGGCGCGAGCAAGAGTTCCAGTCCGCCATACGATGCGGTCGTAATTGGGCTGACGGCCGCGAGAGAAGTCCTGCACGCCAGAGTCGAGGAACGCGTCGACAAGATGTTGAATGCCGGATGGTTAGAAGAGGTTCGAGAACTTCGACTTAACGGCGTTAACCGAGATATGCCGTCGATGTCGGCTATAGGATACCGACAGCTATTTGATTTCATTGAAGACCGCGAAAACTGGGGTGCGGTACGCGAATCGATCTTGATCGGCAATCGTCGACTGATCGGTGCGCAAAACAACTGGTTCAAAGCGGGCGACGACAGGATTTCATGGTTCGACGTCACGACTGACGATTTCGGCGTCAATGTCAAGCGTACCGTAGGGCATTGGTTGAACAATCGAGGCCACAAATTCGCTGAACGATAGAATCGCAGTTTGACCGATGCAACCGAACGAGGTGTCTTGATTGTCAATTGAATTCGCCAAACTCCATGGTTGTGGAAACGACTACATAGCCGTCGATGGACGCTCAATCGAACGGGATTGGAGCAAGTTGACCGCCGAAATGAGCCGACCAGCCTTCGGAGTCGGGTCGGATGGTATTGTTTTGCTGCAGAATTCTGATGTGGCACAGGTCCGGATGCGCGTTTTCAACCCCGACGGTTCTGAAGCGGAGATGAGCGGCAACGGGATACGGCTATTCGCTAAATTCGTGTTGGACCGGGGTATCGCCGAACCGACCGACGACGGTCTTTCCGTCGAAACGTTGGGTGGCGTGCGAACCGTCTGGCCAGACATTGAAAACGGCAAAATGAAGTCGGCTCGGGTGGCGATGGGCCCTGCGACTTTTACCGCGACGGAAGTCCCAGTCGACACGTCTGGTATGGACGGTGTCGATGAGGTCATCTCGCGGCCGATGTCCATAGGCGGTGTGGATTTGTCGATTACCTGCCTGGCGATCGGCAATCCTCATGCGGTTGCCATCATGGACCAACCGGTCGAGGATTTTCCCCTGAACGAAGTCGGTCCGTTGGTTGAAAACCACGCAATGTTTCCGCAAAGAATCAACTTCGAGATCGTGAATGTCCACAGTCGCGAACGGATTCGAGCTAGGATATTTGAGCGCGGTGCAGGCGAAACACTATCGTCTGGCACTGGCAGTACTGCATCCGCTTTCGCGTGCAGACAACTCGGACTGGTGGACGACGCCGTAGATGTTGTGGTTGACGGAGGAATACTGCGGATCTCATGGGACGACAGTGACGAAGCCTATTTGGAAGGCCCGGCAGTCGAGGTCTTCACCGGAGTTTGGAACGAATAATAGATCTCCCACCGGAACATCCGGGGAGACAGATCGGAGCGAAATGGCACAACTCGCGCGGCGCGTACAGCAACTTCCGCCTTATCTTTTCGTAAACATATCGAGAGCCATCGCAGCCAAGAAGGCGCAAGGCATCGACGTAGTTTCGTTCGGCATCGGCGATCCCGACATCACTACTCCGTACGTTGTGCTCGACGCATTGGTTCGCGGCGCGCGAAAAGCACCGAACCACAGATACCCGGAGAGCGAAGGGTTGCCGGAGTTCAGGCAGGCTGTTTGCGATTTCTACCAGCGACGTTTCGGTGTCGCGTTGGACCCAGAAAGCGAAGCGATCAACTTAATTGGCGCTAAGGAGGGGATCGCCCACGCTGCGTTGTGTTTCATCGATCCGGGTGACATCTCGATTTCCCCGGATCCTGCGTATCCGGTATACGAGATCGGCACGATGTTCGCCGGTGGGGAAACCCATTTCGTCCCGTTACGAGAAGACAACGGATACCTGCTCGACTTCGAGGAGATTCCCGCGGATGTCGCCCGCAATGCCAAGACCTTGTGGCTCAACTACCCGAACAATCCAACTGGTGCCGTCGCAGACCTCGCGTACTTTGAAGATGCCGTACGCTACGCCAAAGAGTTCGATCTCTACTTGCTTCACGATGCTTGCTATACAGAGGTCACCTTTGACGGATACGTCGCACCAAGCATCTTGCAGGTTCCTGGTGCAAGAGATGTCGCAATGGAGTTCCATTCACTTTCCAAGACCGCGAACATGACGGGATGGCGCGTAGGTGCTGCGGTAGGAAACTCCGAAATGGTCGATGCATTGATGCGCGTGAAGTCAAACATCGATTCGGGGCTTTCGCAGGCCATCCAGGAGATGGGCATCGAAGCGTTGAACCTGCCTCAAGAGTGGATCGACGCCAACAACGAGGTTTACCGCAAGCGTCGAGATCGTGTGGTCGCAGCCTTAAACGAAATCGGCTTGAAGGCGATCGAACCGAAAGCTACGTTGTACATCTGGACACGCGTCCCAGAGGGCTATACATCCGCCGAGTTCGCACAGAAGATGCTCGAGGAGCGCGACGTGGTCGTTACCCCCGGCGCATCATACGGACCATCGGGCGAAGGTTACATCCGGTTGTCGCTGACAATCCCTGACGACCAAATCGATGAAGGTATCCGTCGAATATCTGGTTGGAGCGTTTAACCTAGCCAATCACGGAGAAGATTTGTCAAAACGCAATCGATTACATTGGACCGCGGCCCGTCGGGAACGAGCTTGTTTGGTCGGAGTCCGCATCCGGCGGCGCAGCAACGGTTGGGCGCTGAGAGATTCAGTCGCTGAGTTAGACGCGTTGGCAAGAGCCGCCGGCGCAAATCCTGTCGCGACGCTCACGCAGACGCTTAACGCACCATCGCCAACTTACGTCGGATCGGGAAAACTCGAAGAACTCGAAGACACTGTAGGCGAGTTGCACGTCGAAACCGTTATCTGCGACGACGAATTGACACCTGCGCAGCAACGTGTCCTAGAGGATCGCCTCAAGGTAAAGGTCATTGATCGTACGGCGCTGATCCTTGATATCTTCGCCGGCCGTGCGCGCACCCGGGAAGGCAAACTGCAGGTCGAACTAGCCCAAGTCGAGTACCTTATGCCGAGATTGGCGGGGCAATGGTCGCACTTGGAACGTCTCGGGGGCGGCATCGGCACTAGAGGGCCAGGAGAATCGCAGATCGAGACTGACCGTCGATTGATGCGCGTAAGGGCTAGAGACCTCCGCAGAGCGATATCGGACGTTCGAGACCAGCGAGGGGCGCAGAGACGCCGCAGAACAAGAGGCGATGTGCGAACCGTTTCGCTGGTCGGATACACGAATGCCGGCAAATCAGCGCTGTTCAATGCGATGACAGGGTCAGACATCCGTTCTGTAGATCGACCGTTCGAGACCTTGGATACGACGACCCGACGTTTGTACCTACCGTCCGGGACACCTGCCACTTTGAGCGACACCGTTGGATTCATCAACAAGCTGCCTCCCATATTGATCGACGCATTCAACGCCACGCTCGAAGAGGCGATGTTCGCAGATCTGTTGGTTCACGTGACCGACGTCTCCAATCCGCTCGCCGCCGAAGAAGCCGAGGTCGTCGATGCAGTGCTCGCAGACTTGGGACTGGGCGAAACGCCGCGAGTGTTGGTGCTCAACAAACTCGACCTCGTCGCGGACGAACCGGAACTTGGTGATGAATCACTTCAAGACGGCGCTGTCATGACATCTGCGATCAAACGGTGGGGCATCGAAGCGCTGCGCCACGCAATTGACGCAGCACTCGCGAACATGCGCGAAGACGATGCTGAACGAAAGGTCGTCGCCGCTTCAGCGGCTTGACCGCCGAGATACGTAGCCGACAGACCATCGGGGCAGACGCAAAAGCGGGCGAAACATTGGTTCGCACTAGACATGTTATGTAAAGCCAGCAGTGGTTCGCCAGTGGGCGAATGCCCTTAAGCAATCGTTTTGAATGTCGCCTTCGTATACTTTCATATCGATCCATGTTTGAAGGCGATGTCTTCGTCGCTGGAGTCCTGATGATCAAGAAATCCATTCTCGACCGCTTCTACTTGGTTCTATTGCCAGCCCTGTCGTTGGTGATGATATTTTCACTGGCTTGCACTTCCGAAGATGAGCCAGCAATCGAAGTCGTCGACGAGGTCGTTGTTGCTACTTCCGTCGTGGAACTCGCTGGATCCGATGAACCGCCTGCGGAGACCAAGGCCGAAGAGCCGATCGTCGATGAGGAACCGCCTGCCGAGGTCGAGGTACGCCAATCTGAGCCAGTCGAAGAAGCTTCCGACTCGGCTGACGTGTTCGAGCAGGAAGCGGTGCCTAACATCGTCGAACGTGCTTCGACGGGTCAATTGCCGGATGCGGTGCCCGAGGATGTAGCGGTGATCTGGGAGGCTTTCCAGTTCATCAACGACGAATATGTGGATTACAGCCTTATCGATCACGGTGAGATGTCCGAAGAGGCGATCTTGGGCTTCATCGAGGCGCTGGGCGATCCGCATATGACGTACATCACGCCGGATCAGATGCGGATGAGCCGTGACGATCTCGCTGGTGCTTTCTTTGGGATCGGCGCTACAGTCGCTCAGGCGCCGGATGGCAAGGGCGTGATCATTCAGGCTCCGATGGAAGGGTCGCCGGCGATGAAGGCCGGTATCAAGCCTGGCGATAGGATTTTGGCGGTCGACGGAGTTGACGCGACGAGTTGGTCGGTTAGCGAAGCGGTGCTGGTTATTCGTGGTGAGGAAGGCGTGCCGGTGGTTCTGACGATCTTGCATGTGGGTGATGTTGATCCGGTGGATATCGAGATCATTCGCGGCCGGGTGAAGTTGGAGTCTGTGCAGACGCGGATGATTCCGGATACACCGTTTGCAGAGATGGATATCCGGCAGTTCACGGATGAGACGCCAGGCGAGATCCGCGAACACATGACAGAGGTCTTGGCTGAAGGTGCTGAGGGTGTTGTGATCGACCTTAGGAACAATCCGGGTGGTTTGTTGCACGCCACGTTAGATTCGGCGAGTGAGTTTATCCCGCGGGGTTTGTTGGCGTACGAGCAGGATCGGAATGGCGCACGACGGGATTTCTATGCCAGCGAGGATGGGAATTTCTTCAATGTGCCGGTGGTAGTGCTGGTGAATGAGTGGTCTGGTAGCGGTGCTGAGTTGTTCGCGGGTGCGATGCAGGATCACGATCGTGCGGTGTTGATCGGTGTGAAGACGTTTGGGAAAGGGAGCGTGAACATCACTCGGACGCTGTCGAATGGTGCGGGTCTGAATATCACGATTCGGCGGTGGTATACGCCGAGTGGGAATGTGATTGAGAATGTCGGATTGACGCCGGATGTGGTTGTTGAGACTGAGCCAGTGCCGGGTCAGCGGGATGTTGAGTGGGTTGAGCCGCAGATGGACGCCGCGGTGAAGCAGCTGACGTATCAGACGCAGGTTACTACTGCGGTTGGGCCTTAGGGGTACCGCTGCCCTCCTTCACCTCCCCGTTCACCCTCACCCTTGACCC
Organism: uncultured Dehalococcoidales bacterium; assembly: GCA_964424025.1. Taxonomy (GTDB): domain Bacteria; phylum Chloroflexota; class Dehalococcoidia; order Lucifugimonadales; family Lucifugimonadaceae; genus Bin127. The sequence goes on from CAYRHG010000081.1 coordinate 16,076, forward strand.
CCTCTGAATCTCCCCCTAAGAGGTGGAGTGGATGTTGTAATGGGAGAGGGGACGAATATCATGGCTCGTAGGAAGAGTAAGAAGAAGGTTGATGGCCGGGGTGGCGCGTCTTCCGGGACGATGGCTACGAATCGGCGGGTCCGGTTCGATTACCACTTGCTGGATGATTTTGAGGCTGGGTTGGTTTTGAGAGGGTCTGAGATTAAGTCGATTCGGAATGCGAAGGTGGATATCTCGAATGCTTATGTCCGGATTACGGATGGTGAAGCGTGGTTGGTGAATGCGTATATCGCTCCGTATGAGGCAGCTGGCGTTTGGACGCAGCATGAGCCTCTGCGGGACCGGAAGTTGCTGTTGCATCGGAAGGAAATCGAGTATTTGCAAGGACGGGTTGAGCAGCAAGGTTTGACGATTGTGGTTCAGCGGATTTACATCGTTCGAGGGGTCGCTAAGGTAGCGATTTCGTTGGCTAGGGGTAAGACGTATGGTGATCGTCGGGACACGATCCGACGTCGGGACCAGGAGCGGGATATGGCGCGGGCTATGCGGAGGTGAAAGTTGGTGAAGGTGTGTACTTGATTGGTGTGCGTGTTGATCCGGGGTGGCCTGGGGCGCCGTAGAGGGAGCAGTTGGTGCAGGTGGATTGAATTCCGCAGGGTGACGTGGTTGGTTGGGGTTCGAAGGGTTGGCCTGGGTCGGCGAGGATGGATGCGCGATTTTCGCGGGTGGCCTCTGCCCTGTTTTTGGTTAGGTGTTCGGTGCCGCCGTCGGTTCGGGTTTTGCGTTCTTGGTTGAGGATT
>CAYRHG010000082.1:0-5015 GCA_964424025.1 uncultured Dehalococcoidales bacterium
GCCCAATTTGATCGAACCGGATTGCGGATCGTAGAACCGGTACATCAGTGAAACGAGAGTGGATTTGCCGGCACCGCTAGCGCCCGCGACACCTAATGTCTCGCCGCGTCGGAGTTGGAACGATACATCGTGCAGTGCCGGCCGGTGCCCGCCGTCGTATCCGAATGTGACGCCCTCGAACGAAATCTCCGAGTCGACATCACCGATGTCGCGATCCTGGTCTGTTTCGGGATTCTTGATCGTGACCGGCTCGTCGATGATTCCGAATACGCTTTGCGCGGACGCTAGTACGGTCATCCCCATGTGAAATAGGTTGGTGAGTTCTCGCATGGGCCGGAAGATCTCGACGCCTAGCATGAGGACGATCAGCAACGGGCGCAATTCCATGTCGCCGTTGCTGACGCGGATCGCGCCGATGACTAAGGCCATGGCGGCCCCGGTCGTCATGAAGAAGATCGTTGCTGCACTCGTTGTCTGGTTCGCGGCGACGACACCCATCGTGCTCCGATAAAGGTCGTTTGCACGCTGCGCCAGTTGCATCCCCCTGCGCTTGCTCTGACCGAATGACTTGAGCGTCGCGAGACCTTGCACGCTGTCGAGGAAATCGGAACCGAACTCGCCGTAGGACCTCCGTCGGTTAAAACTGCTCTCGCGGTTCCAGCGTCGAAACATCTCGGGAACGGCCATCGTGAGGCCGGAGAAGACAAGGAAAATCAGCGCGATGTAGACGTCGAGAGTGACCATGTACGCAAATATCGCTACCGGAGCGATCACCGACACGATGAACTGAGGCAAGTACTGACCGAAGAAGGTCTCCATGCGCTCGATACCCTCCACGAGCGAAAGGGCGAGGTCTCCGGTCCGGTTGCGGTCCGCGTAGCCAGGACCCAACTCCAATAGGTGCCCGTAAACCTCTTCCCGGAGATTGATCTTGACGATATTCGCGGTGTGATGACTTACTGAGTTCTGCCAGAACTGGAACAGACTTCGCACAACGATCAAACCCGCGATCGTCAATAGCGGCATTGCAAGTGCGGAGAAACTCGCCTGACCCGCGAGTACGCGGTAGATGATCACACCGGATACGGCGAGCCGCGAAACGCCCGCGCCGACAGCGATCAGACCCAATGCCGATGCGAAAACGATTCGCGTCCGGACGCCGCGCGTTAACTCGAATAGTCTCCGGTCGAAGTACATCGATCAGTTATTCTCGCGCACACGGAATCACACGAACTACGCCTGCTCAGCGAAGTGTTCTTTCAGTCGCGGATAGAGCTTGGCGTAACGCTCGTAAGCGTGTTCGTACGCGTCGCGTGTTTTGGTGTCTGGTTCAAGCCGATCGAGCGGTTTTATCCACGCCTGGCATGCCTCCGGCACAGATGCGAAACCATCTGAGCCTACAGCGGCGAGCATTGCCGCACCGTATGGCGCTCCGCCCGATGGCCCTACGGTAACCACCGGAACCCCCAATACATCTGCCTGCATCTGTCGCCAAAACGGGCTGCGGGCACCGCCTCCGACGGCGACGGATTCCTCGGCGTCGGCGTTCAACCCTCGCATCAACTCCAGCGAGTCGCGCAACGCGAAGATAACGCCTTCCATCACGGCGCGAACCATATGTCCGCGCTCGTGTCCCGCGTGGATGCCGACGAACACGCCCCGGGCGTTGGAGTCGGCGTGCGGTGTGCGTTCGCCGGTTAGGTACGGCAAAAACGTGAGACCATCGGCTCCAGGCGGAACTTCCGCGGCTTCCGCAGTCAATTCATCGTAAGAAACGCCGGCTCCTTGCGAACCTGACAGCGCTCGTCTGAACCACGTCAGCGCTGCGCCAGCCGATAGCACGACGCCCATCAGGTACCACATGTCTGGGACCGCATGGTTGAAGGAGTGGATGCGCATCCCGGGATCGACGTGCGGTTGATCTATTGGCGCTACCACTGCTCCGGAAGTGCCTATTGAAGTCTGCATCGTGCCCGACTTTACGACACCGGATCCGACGGATGCCGCCGCGTTATCTGCGCCGCCACCCACTACAGGAGTGCCCTCTCGAAGGCCCAACGTCGCGGCTGCACCCGACGTCAGACGGCCGGCGACTTCGGCGGAACCTGCGATTGGCGGTAGTAACGCCGCGTCGAGATCAAGCGCAGACAGCATGCCAGTGGACCAACCGTTTTGCCGAATATCGAATAGCAACGTGCCCGCGGCGTCTGAAGGATCCATCGCTTTCTCGCCGGTCATGAGAAATCGAATGTAGTCCTTAGGCAGTAGGACTGATCGGACCCTGTCAAAGACGTTCGGTTCTTCATCTCGGACCCACAGGAGTTTCGGCGCGGTGAAGCCTTCCAACGCAGGGTTGCCTACAAACCGTGCTAAATCTGCTTCGCCCACGGTCTCCGTGATGAAGCGGCATTGAGCCGTCGTGCGAACATCGTTCCAAAGTATGGCTGGGCGCAACACATCGTCCGCCGCATCGAGCAGCACGGAACTATGCATTTGACCTGAGAGCCCGACCGAAGCGACATCGTTCACGCCGGCTTGCGCACACGCGGCCCGTACCGCATCGATCGTGCCCTGCCACCAATCCGACGGGTTTTGCTCCGACCATCCGGGTTGCGGGACCGATAGATCCTGCGCAGCCTCCGCATCGCCGATGACGGACCCGGAATCATCGACGACTAGGGCCTTCACAGCCGTGGTGCCGACATCGATCCCCAGGTAATGCTTCGTCATGGTTTTCTCCTGCCCGTATGATAGTGCCAACTCGCTTGATCGCCGCTCTCAGCCAACTGCGAAACATGGATCGACCATCACAGAACCACTCTGAAATCTGTTCACCCACGGATCGGTACCTGAACCTCGCGAAACTGGGCGTCAACCGCTGGTGGGTATGGCTTCTCGGTGTCGTTTTGATCGTCGCGATTTGGCAGGGAGTGGGTGCCATCCCAACCATATCGGCGTGCGAATTTGTGAAGTCCGCTCAGTTCGTAGATTTCACATGCGACGACACGATGATCGAGGGGGCTTCGTCGCTGCCAAGCTTTGTTTTGGGAACCTTTGCTTTCGTGATAGCAATGTTCGGGATTTGGGCCGTGGTCAACGTTCTGCATAAGAAACCATTTACGAACGTGGTTACATCTAGACAGTCGTTCGACATCAATAGGGCACTCTTCGCGATGCTGGTGGGGTTCGTGATCTTCGCCACGCCATTGCTGCTTCTCGCGGCCGCCGGTTCTGATGAGGTCGCGTTTCAGTCTCCGAATGCCTGGGAATACGTGACGTTTTTCATGTTTGCGATTCTGTTGATACCGTTCCAAGCCGGTTTCGAGGAGGTGTTCTTCCGGGGATATCTGATGCAGGGCTTCGCGCTCTTGACACGCAACCGGATTGTCCTCGTTTTTGTAATCGCGGTGGTGTTCACACTTCCGCATCTGCCGAATCCCGAACCTTGGGAGTACGGCGTGGCGCCTTATGTCGCTCGCATTTTGACGTTGGGTGGATTCTTCGCATTGCTTACGCTGCTCGACGGCGGAATCGAACTAGCGGTGGGTATACACGTCATCAACAATCTCATCTATACCCTATTGGCGGCTACTTCGGTTTCCGCGATCCAATCGCCCGCGCTGTTCCTTATCGACGTGGATGAGTTCAGGCTCTTCCCGGACATCATCGTGCTGTGGGTGATGCTGGCGATAGTGCTGGCGCTCCTCAACAGCAAGTACCGTTGGTTCAGCTATAGACAACTTGCCTCATCGTTGAAGCGAAAACGAGACTAGATGCGCAAGCGGAAGAGTTACTGCGGTGCGCATATCATTGACGGCACTCGGTTGACTATCTAACAAAGGAACCCGGAAATGTATGTGGGCACGCAGTACGGAGCGCGGCATGAAACCGATATCAAGATGCTCGCGCAGTTAGGCGTCGAGCACGTCGATGTCACACCGAAGGAGCACTGGACGGAGTGGACCGCGGATCTTCTCGCATCGTATCGAGAAAAATATGCGAAGTACGGGATCGAAGTCGAAACCATTCATTCGCCCCTCGGCTCAAGAGACGCGTTCACCAACGACATGACGTACCTCTTCCTCGGTCCGAGTGACGAGAAGGAACGCGAGTTGGACTCTCTTTGCGAGATCATCCGCATGGCATCACAAGCCGGACTAAGAGGGCTGCTCTACAACATCACCATCCTCGGCCACTTGCGAACACCGCAGCGCTATGGACGCGGCGGGGCCCGGCTCTCCTCATTCAAGTACGCCGACCTCGATCAATCCCTACCTGAGTTCGAAGGCGGCGCCGCCGATGCCGAAACGATGTGGGAACGCATCGACTACTTCCTCGGCCGCATCATGCCCGTGGCGGAGGAGTACAAAGTTCAGATGGCATGCCATCCGCAAGACCCCGGCATCAAAGACAACGAATACCGCGGTGTGGCACGCGTCATGGGCACCGTGGAAGGCCTCAAGAAATTCGAGGCGATGCACGAAAACCCTTATCACGGCTTCAACTTCTGCCAAGGCACCGTCTCAGAGATGCTCGAAAGTCCGGGCGAAGAAATCTACGACGTCATTCGATACTTCGGCAGCCGAAAGAAGATCTTCAACGTCCACTTCCGCAACATCAAGGGCGGCGTCCTAGACTTCGTCGAAGTCTTCCCCGACGAAGGCGATGTCGACATGCTCGAAGCCGCGCGCACCTACAAAGAAGTCGGCTACCCGTACATGCTCATGCCCGACCACGTGCCCGGCATCGACGGCGATGAGGCGGCGCAAGTCGGCTTCGCCTACTGCTACGGCTACATTCACGCGATTTTGCAGGCGGTCAACTCGGAGTAAACATGCAATCCAAAGCCACAACAGTCGACGAATACTTGGACGAGTTGGATGTCGACCGCCGAGACGCAATTAACACGGTCCGCGAAGTCGTTCTCGAAAACCTACCTGACGGTTACGAGGAGATGATGCTTTTCGGCATGATCACCTACGCCATCCCGCTGTCGATCTTTCCCGAAACCTACA
>CAYRHG010000083.1:0-3121 GCA_964424025.1 uncultured Dehalococcoidales bacterium
CGTCGGCAAAGACCGTGACCGCTTCAGATTCCAACACGGCGAACGCCTAGACCGCTTCGCCCGCCTGCTACTCCCCTACGCCCGAAACGTCAGCGCCGTCGACAACATGCTCGAACAAGCAGACCTAGCCGGCCAAATGACAACCCAAACCCTCGGCTTCGCCAGCAACTGAGGCCGAATCCCTCACGCAAGCTCAATTGCATTAGTCATTAAGGAGGGCGAAATGCCATCCACCAAATTCGCAGGAACCCTCACCTCCAAACAACGCACACTCCGAGCGCTACGTGGCGAGCCGGTAGACCGCCCGCCAGTGACCAACCCCACCAACGTCGCTACGGTCGAACTCATGGACCTCGTCGACGCACCCTTTCCGAACGCCAACCGCGACCCCGAGATGAACGCACGCCTCGCCGCCACCGGATACACCCAACTCGGTTTCGACGCCATCGCACCCTACTTCTCCATCATCCAAGAGTCGTCCGCGCTCGGATGCGAAATGCAGTGGGAAGGCAAAGACAACTGGCCCACCGTCCGAATGACAAGACCCATCTGGAAGACCGTTGACGACATCAAGATGCCTGACGGCTTCCTCCAGCACCCCGACAACTGGACCATCATCGAGTCGATCCGCATCCTCAAGCAGGAGTTCGGCGACGAAGTGGCCATCGTCGGCAAGACCATGGGCCCCTGGACCCTCGCCTACCACGTCTTCGGCGTAGAGCCCTTCCTCCTCGCCACCGTCGACGATCCGCCCATGGTCATGGACATGCTCCACCGCCTGAAGCAGTTCACCATCGAGTTCGGCATCGCCCAGATCGAAGCCGGTGCCGACGTCCTCACTCTCCCTGACCACGCCACCGGCGACCTCGTCAGCGGAGAATACTACCGACGCTTCCTCATGGACCTCCACCACGAATTCGTCGAAGATCTCCCAGTCCCGATCATGCTCCACATCTGCGGCGCGACTACCGATCGCATGCCCTACATCGCCACAACCGGCATGGCAGCGTTCCACTTCGACTCCAAAAACGACCCTCAAGAAGCCATGGACGCCGTTGACGGCGGCATCAACCTCGTCGGCAACATCAACAACCCCGTAACCCTCTACTCCAGAACGCCGGACGAAGTCCGAGCCGAAGTCTTCAAATGCCTAGACGCCGGCGTCCAACTAATCGCCCCCGAGTGCGCAATCCCCCTAAAAACCAAACTCGAAAACCTCCTAGAAATCCCCAGAGCCGTAGAAGACTGGGCCGCCGAACACTGGGACTACTCCGAGAACTGACACCAATACCTTCTCCCCTGCGCGGGAGAGGGTGAGGGTGAGGGGGACCTATTAACTCAACTGGAAACCCGCGCCGGCAGCGCTTCCCGCAACCCCTCCGTATACTCCACACCAAACCCGCAGCAAGTCCCGATAATATGCGCGCCCTTCCGCGTCCAATTAACTGCCTCATTAGTCACGTTTTCCACCGAGTCCTCATTAGCGACAGCGCTGTCCTGCCAAGTGTCTAGGTAGTCCATCCTCCCAGCATCCGGATACAGGATCACCGGGCCAGACCACTCTTCACGAAGAACATCGAGCGCAGCGTTCGTCTCCTTCAACCTGCTGTGAAACACACCCATCACATCAGGCCCTAGCGAAGCGATCTCGGCAATCCCTTCCGAAAACGGTTTCTCATGGTCGATCGTCCGCCAACCCGAAGTCGGCATCATATTCGCAATCCCAGAGATGCTCTGTCGGTCCTCATCCTGGCTCATCAACACCGCCTCCCCATCCGCCGAAAACGTCGCCGTAAATCCAACCCAAACCGGCAGCCCGGTCGCTTTAGCCGACTCGACCACGATGTACCTCGATTCGGTGTCCGCCCACATATGCTCGATCAAAAAGAAATCGATCCCCGACTCCGCCAAAATGTCGACCTGTTCCTCGACGTACACCCGGAACTCGTCCGCCGGAAGCGTCGCACCATAGCCGTAACCGCCGCCACCCATAAACGCATGAGATACGCGGTCCCGAACCGGAACACGACAAGACATAGAACCTGCGATGTAGATCTCTCGGTCTACGGTTAAACGCGCCCTAGCTTCAATCGCCGCGTCCACACCACGCACATTGATCTCCCTCACCTTGTCCCGATAACCAGCAGCTTCGAGCGACGGACGCATGGTGTTAAACGTGTTCGTCGTGATGATGTCGGCGCCAGCCCTGATATACCGCTCGTGCATCTGCCGCACCGTCGACGGATGCGTATAGTTGGCGACCCCGCACCAAGCCGCCGGGTCCATCGGCGCTCCCATGGCCTGCAGCTCCGTGCCCACCGCACCATCGAGCACCAACACCTCACCGTCGTTTAACCGATTCTTAAGATTCTGGTAACTGACCATCGGCTACCTCCCAGATGATCACGCCAAAGATCGCGAACGTTGTCGTCTACTTTATCCGCGACGCCAACATATAGAATCTGATAAATCCGCCGAAAACCAACGCGCGCGCCAATATTCGCGCCCAACATCGCCTCCAATCCACCATGCCAATCGTCAACGACGGCCTACAACGCGAGTTCGAATGGGTCACTCGGCCCGGAGAGCAGAAGCACATCGGCGAAGCACTCGACCTCGCCGACGAGGTGATGCAAGAGATCGCATACCAACTCATCATCGGCAAAAACCTCGAAGTCGACCGCCTCACAAAACAGTGCCTCGACAACGGCTACACCGCAAACCACATCCTCGACAACGGACTCCTCAACGGCATGGCCATCGTCGGCGTCAAGTTCCGCGACAACGTCATCTTCGTACCCGAAGTCCTCGTCGCCGCACGCGCCATGAAAGCCGGCATGGCACACATCGAACCCATACTCTCCGCCTCCGGCATCGAGCCCATCGGCACCGTAATCATGGGCACCGTCAAAGGCGACCTACACGACATCGGCAAGAACCTCTGCATAATGATGCTCCGAGGAGCCGGCTGGACCGTCCACGACCTCGGCGTCGACACATCACCCGAAGAATTCGCCGACGCCGTCATGGAATTCGAAGCCCAAATCGTCGGCATGTCCGCACTGCTCACCACTACAATGCCCAACATGGGCCGCACCATCTCCTACTTCGAAGACATCGG
>CAYRHG010000084.1:0-11535 GCA_964424025.1 uncultured Dehalococcoidales bacterium
TCGCAGAGTTCTGGGTTTTTGATGCGGCGACGGCCTAGGTTCATGCCGCGGAGGAATGCTATGTAGCGGGGCATGGTTACGGGATCCCCCTCACCCCCGGATCAAGTACGGGGCAGGCTCTAACCCTCTCCCACGGAGGGGAGAGGGGACTTTAGGTGGTTGTGCAAACTTCCCGTAGAGGGAGAGGGATCATGAGCGATATTGATCGATGCCCACGGTGGCGATGTTGTCGGTTGTGGGCATTACGGCGGTCTTGGCGCGGTCGGCGCCTACTACTACGATGTTCCAGTCTTCCGGGCTATCCAACACCGATACTTCGATGTCTAGAATCTCCTGCTCGGTGAGATTTTCGAGCCAACGCCACGCTGCGGCGATGCGCGCTTCACCCTTTATCGGGGTGTACTGGATCATCTTGCCGAGGCTGTTCTTGGCGTGGTGATGGATAAAGGTGCGGGCGTCGTCCTTCGTGAAGCCTTGATCGCCTACGGGTCCTGCGACGTCGGGTGGCATCAGAATCAGCCGTTGTCCGCCGCCGTGCATTCCTAGGCCGCGGGTTCCGAAGATCGAACCGTACGCGAGTGTCTTGAGCAGAGCTTCGGCGTTGGTGTTGCCTTGGTCTTGAACGTCGAGTTCGCCGTTGGTGATGAAGACGCTTACGGTGCTTTCGCTGGATCTGAAGCCTTGATTGACGTGGAACGGCTCCCACGGGCTCATGTCTTCGTTCTCTGCGATGCAGTGCACGAACTTGCGCGTAGTGCCGATGGTGTCCATGTCCATCTGACCCGGGTACCAGTAGCCGATGTTACGCAGGCACAGCGAGAAGGCGCGACCGATCGTGATGTTCACTTGGTTGTCGCGGCCGGGGCCGAGAGCGGAGCGCGCGTTTATGCCGAGTTCCTTCGCAATGGGACCGTTCACAACGAGCAACGGCGCCTGTGGGCTGGTCGACATCAACAAAGATGTCCCGCCGTGCGAACCCATCTGGGACAACGCCTTGACTGATGCGATTATGACCGGCATGTGCTCGGGTTTGGCACCTGCCATCGCGGCATTGATGGCGATCTTTTCGACTGTGGCGAGACCGAAGCCGGGCGGCATGTCGCAGATCAACTCGTCGGCATCCAAATTGGAGCCAGCGATCAACTCGTCGACGGTCTCGGCGGTGGGTGGATGGAGCACAAAGGAGTCGCCCCAGTCGCGCATCAGCCACTGCTCGTTCATCTTGAGGATGGCGTCCCAACGGTCTTCGCCCTCAAAGCGTTGGACCTCCGCGACCTCGTCGCGTTCGCGTCGTCCGTGTTGCTGATCGACGGTTAAGACATCAATGATGTCGTCAATTGCAGCCTCGGTCTGCGAGACGCACTCGTCTATTGGCAGATTTCGGTAGATGCGAGGGACGATTACGAACTGCAAGTCGGGCATGCCGAGAGCCCGAGAGCTCGCAATCGCGTCTTCTTCAAAGCGACCGGAGACTATGGGGATGGCAGGTTTCCCCATCTTCTCGATCTGGATCATGTCGTGGACCATCCACGACGCGCAGGTCCCTCAATCGGCGGTGGCGCCGATTACGACGTCACACTCCTCTCCCGCTTGCCTGACGATGGGCGGCGGCGCAGGATAGTTGCCGCCGGTATAGAAGTTGACTTTGACGTTCTTGAACCGCTCCTGAAGCATCTCGCCGGCGCGCTTGAGAGCGACATCGCCTCCGTGTGTGCCGCTCCAGATGAGGCCAATGGTGGCGTCGTCGAGCGTTTCTGGACGTTCGTTGATCTTCGAAGAGTTCATTAGCCCGCGCTGCTGGGCGACGGGGTTGAGGACTTCTAGCAAATGCATATGTTTCGTCTCCTACGGCAAGACAACTCATCAGTCTTGACGTTGATATTGCATGGTACAGGATTTGTCGGTGTGAATCTCGCGATCAATCCGTTATGCATCTCGGTTCGAGCATCAGCCGGTCGTTAAAATCACATCATTCCGAAACCGAACCTCGCCGCTCGTCATGAAAATAACCAAAGTGAAGATGTCCATCTTGGAGATGGACGGAACCGATCAGTACTACGATCTCATCAAATTGCGCGGTCAGCGTCGTGAGCGCTGGTTGCATCACACGGTACCGGCGCGTGAGAAGAAGCGGTACGAGTATGTGCTACACGTCGAGACAGATGAAGGCGTCACTGGAGTTTGCACTACGCCGGGCGATGGCCACACGGGACTTCATCCTGCCGATGTGCCTCAGCTGCAGGCGTTGGTAGTCGGCGAAGATCCGCTGAAGCGCGAGTATCTGTATCAGAAGCTGCATCAAGGCACGCGATGGGTCTATCGTTCGCCGAGTTGGTTTGGTGGATTCGATAACTGCCTTTGGGACATCGCGGGCAAGGTGGCGGGTTTGCCGGTTTACTCACTTCTCGGCAAAGTCCGGGATGAGATTCACGCGTATTACAACACGCGAGGTGTGACCATCGAGGAAGCGGTTGAGGATGCGCAGCGCGCGGTTGAGTTCGGTTTCGTGGCGGTGAAGGACCACTTCTATCATCCAGTGGACGAAAACATTAGGTGGTTGACTGCGATACGCGAGGCGGTAGGTGATGGGATCGACTGTATGCATGATCCGGTGGCCATCTACACCTTTGACGAGGCGGTGAAAGTCGGGCATGCGTTGGAGGAACTGGATTATCGGTGGTTCGAGGAACCGTTGCCGGAGCGGAGCCACAACTTGCTGGTCAAGCTGGCGTCGACACTCTGCATTCCGATCATGGCGACGGAGACGATCATGTATGACACCGATCTCTGCGCGCAGTACCTGATCTCGGGTGCGACGGACCTGATTCGACAGAACGCGCGGCACGGGACTACGAACCTGATGAAACTGGCCCATCTTGCGGAGATGCACGGGACGAACGTGGAGTTGAATGGTCCGGGTGGGCTTTACGGATTGGTACATGCGCATCTGTTGTGCTGTATTCAGAACACGTCTTACTACGAGTACTTTCCTGGCGGTCGGCACGATAGTGATGGCGAGCAGATCGGACTGATGAATTGGGTTGCTCCGATTGATGGGAAGTTGAGTCCGCCTGATGCGCCGGGTTGGGGTGCGGAGTGGGATTGGAAGCAGTTTGACAAGCGGACCGTTGAGGTTGTGGAGTGAGACGAGAACGGGAGATTGATGAATTCATCACTGATCTCGGGTGCGCCAAAACACCAGACGCGAAAAGCGCGAACATCTATCGAAATCAGATCCAAAAGGACAACCTGAAGCGGTGGATGTTGATGTTTGAGTGTGATGCTCCGGCTCCTCTATTCGTAGGCGAAGCTCCGGGCATCAACGGAGCTCGGATCACGGGCATTCCGTTCACCTCGCCCGAACTTTTGACGTCATCGTCTGATCCTTGGGACGCGTTTGCGGCGGACAACTGTTTCGCGATTCCGCTAGGCGAAAACCGATCGCAGCGAGAGGCCACTGCGACATTGTTTTGGAAAAGCGTCATTGAGTGGTGTTCCGGGTTGCCCCGGCCGATGACGTGGAACGCATTTCCGTTTTGGCCGCACGACGGGGAGCAACGCGGCAATAGGACGCCGACTGTCGCGGAGTTGAGGATTGGATCGCAGTGGTTGCAAAGGATGGTTGAACTCCATCCCAATGCGGTGATCGTTGGCGTAGGTCGGTGCGCGGAACGTGCGCTAAAGGCGATCAACGTTGGGCATATTCCGATCCGACACCCTGCTCATGGTGGCGCTCGGGAGTTCGCCGAGGGTTTGCGGCGGTTGGCTGTTACGATGCGGGGGTAGATTCATTTTGACTGCGAATACTGGACAAAGTACCCCCGACCCGAAGCGATACGAGCGCATCAAGTTGCTTGTGGGTTTGGCGAATCTGGTGGTTTATTTGGTTGTTCCATTGATTGTTCTCGTGACAGGGGTGTCGGCTTCGGTTAGGGATGTGATTTCGGATGTGACGTGGGGGATGGTGGTTTTGGGTGCTGTGGTTTACATTGTTGGCGCGTCGATTGCGCTGGAATTGGTGACTTTGCCTTTGGGTTATTTTTCGGGGCATATTCTGGAGAAGCGATACGGTTTGACTCGGCGAACGGTGTTTGGTTGGGCTAAGGACTGGTTGAAGTCTTTGGCGCTGCAGACGGTGATGTTGTCGCTGTTTGTGGGCTGTCTGTATGCGTTGTTGATGTTGGATCCGGGTTTGTGGTGGGTCTGGGCGTCATTGGTGTTTTCGGCGATCTCGATTTTCTTGGCAGCGATCGCGCCGATCGTTTTGATGCCGATCTTCTTCAAGTTTGAGCCGCTCCCTGATGGAGAGTTGAAGGATCGGTTGATGCGTCTCTCGGAACAGTTGGGGACGTACGTGCAGGGTGCGTATGTTTGGAAGTTGGGCGACAAGACGGTTAAGGCGAACGCCGCGCTGGCTGGATGGGGCAAGACTCGGCGGATCATCATCTCCGACACGTTGATCGATAGTCATGATCCTGACGAGATCGAGGTGATCATTGCGCACGAACTGGGACACCATGTCAACGGCGATATTTGGCGTGGGATCGTGGTGCAGGTCGTGATCATCTTCGTGTCGATGTGGTTGATAGATCTGGCTTTAGGAGCGTGGTCAGGTGCTTTTGGGTTGGATGGGACGTTGCACGATTTTGCGAATCTGCCACTGCTGGCGCTGGTGAGCACGATGGTTGGCCTCGTTGCGTTGCCGTTAGCTAACACGTATTCGCGGCGGCGGGAGACGGCGGCGGATGATTTCGCGATTGCGACGACGGACATGCGAGCCGAGTTCATCAGTGCGATGGAGAAGTTGGGCAAGCTCAACTTGGCAAACTCCGAGCCGCATCCGATCATCGAGACGGTGCTGCACAGCCATCCTAGTATCAGTCGGAGGATTGCGCGGGCGAAAGGTTAGGATTCGGGCACTCCATGCGTGCGTCGCCTTTCCACCCGTCATACCCCGCTCACTCGCTACGCTCGTGCGCGCCCCTTTCGTTGAACGAAAGGGGCAGTTGTATCACCAGACGGAGTAGCCGCCGTCTACTGGGATGAAGGTTCCGGTTACAAAATCGGAGGCTGGAGAGGCTAGGAATACTGCTGTGCCGGCGAGGTCGGCGGGGATGCCCCAGCGGTCTGCGGGGGTGCGCTCCTGGACGAGTTTGTAGCGTTCGGGGAAGAGCTCTTTGAACTGGTTGGTCATCTCGGTGACGATCCATCCGGGGAGGATGGCGTTGACCTGGACATTGTGGCGTGCCCATGCGACCGCGCAGGACTTCGTGTATTGGACGACGCCGCCTTTTGATGCGGCGTATGCGGAGGCGTAAGCGGTGCCGAAGATGGACATCATGGAGCCTATATTGATGTATTTTCCGGCGCCCTTATCTCGCATGTGGTCGAAGGTGAGCGACGAGACGTTGTGAATCGAGGTGAGGTTGGTGTCGATGACGAATCGCCAGTCGTCGTCGGAGAGCAGCTGGGGCTCGTCGGCACGCCGGTTGGTGCCGGCGTTGTTGACGATGATGTCCCAACCTCCGAAAGTGGACATGGTCTCGTCGAGGGCGGCCTGGATGGACGCGCGGTCTGTGACGTCGCATGAGAGGGCGAGGATGCGGGAGGAATCGCCGTCGGCGGTTTCGGTGAGGGATTTGACGGCGGCTTCGAGTTTGTCGGCGTTTCGGGCGGCGATGGCTACGGATGCGCCGTGCTGGATGAAGCCTTCGGCGATGCCAAGGCCGATGCCGCCGTTACCGCCGGTTACGAAGGCGACTTTGTCGTGGAGGTTGAAGGGGGAGGTGTGGATGTGGTGGGACATGGTTGGTGGGTGAACCGGATCAAGCGGCAGTTTTTCTGGGAACATCCTTTACTGCCCTTGTCAGTCGATTGTTGTAATCGACAGGCGGCAACTGGCGTGGGGTCATGGGTGTTGCCAAGTTGTACTTAGGAGGACTGACTCTCAATTTGCGGGATTTCTCAGCGACACCTTGAACCTTGTTAAGAGAATCTTGGTTCAGTTTCCGGTTTTCGCTTACGATGTACTCGATTTTCTTAGTTTCAGGCATGATTCAACCTCTAGTCTGGATGCTACTACGCGAAAGGTGTGAACGCGCCACGAGCATGCACTACGCCCGATAATCCGTTTTTGGGCATGAAATCGGTGAGCAACCCCTGATACTTCCTGATTGCGTTAGCCAATTGCGGATTTTTCCCAGAATCGTCGATCCGTAAATTGAGTTCAGTCTCTAGAATCTCTAATGAGATTCCGTGCCCGTGACTGTGCCACCGCGTAGTGTCGTTCAATTCGACCGCGATTTCCTTTGCCCGTTGCCTCCGCATGGCGTCGTTCACCGGGATTCCTTGCGTTTCAGTCGTATGCCAGTCTTTGAATTTGTACTTGCACAGCCACTCTTCTAACAGAGCGACTGACAACTCGAGTTCATGCTCGTATTTGAACAGTTGCGCCTGGTCAAAAGCACCGATGAGCACTTGTAACTCCGCTTCGTTTAACTGCCCGGAATCTGCTTTCTTTATCAGGTCGTTGTATCGTTCGACGTATCCCAATGCGGGTACCATCGTAACCCCATCGAGTGCCGGCACTTGTGGGTCGATCGGACCGAGGCGTGAATAGTAATCCATGTGGATCGCGTCACCAGACATTACAAAGATCGTTCCCGCGGAATACGCGTAGTTCGGCACAATGAATTCGACTACATCATAAAAATGACGAAGCGTGTCAACCATCCGTCGAACGACCTCTATGAAACCTCCTCCGGTAGTCAACGCCACGGTGATGCGCTCCCGCTCCGAATTTAGGCGCTCGATTGTCAGCCTGAGCAGGTCGTCGACAGCCCAAGTTATCGGGCCGTGCATTGAGATGACATCCGATCGTGTCAATTCCTCCAATGTTGCAATGCGTTCATCCAGGAGTCGCTCAATAACCGTGTTGGAATCAGTCGCCGCTGCCAGCAGATCTTGGGTGTTGTTGCTAGGATCGAACGATTGCATCGGACGTCAACCTCCTTTTCATAGCACAAGTGTAACATCAACGCTTGGCATCAAAACGCCGAATTGTCTTAAAGTTGATCTTTTCGGAAGTTCGCGACGTTTGAGATTTAATGATTTAAGCTGCACAATTCATGGACTTTAATTGCCTAAAACGGTTCTCCCAAGAATAGACCTGAACGGACATTGGACAGTAACGCAGTTGACCGAAGACAAGTTGACATTCTGCTGGTTTCCCGATCGACAGTCGTTCGCCAGTTATGGTCACAGCCGTCAAACGTTAGGTCCATTCAACCACGATATGCGAGTTAAGTGAATTCGATTACCGGACCACCACCACATCCCCAACCCGAAAGTGCTCCAAAGCATCCTCGTTGACTTCGATGCCTAGGCCTGGGTCGTTGGGGATGGTTACGTAGCCGTTGGTTTGGGTGAAGAATGGGTCGGTTAGGGCGCTTCGGACGGGGTGGATGGTCTGGTCGAATTCGGTTACGGGTTCGTTTACGAAGGGTTCTTTGGGGTGTGCTGGCGGCGCTTGTGAGATTGTGGCTAGGACGTGGAGGATGGCGGCGAGGCTGATGTGGGTGTTGAAGAAGTGGGGGATGAATTGGACGTTGAAGGCTTCGGCCATTGCGGCGCAGAGTTTGAGTTCGGAGATGCCGCCGACGTTGACGATCTCGGGTTGGATCATGTCGAATGTGCGGCGTCGGAGGAGGCGCGCAACGTCGCGGCGGGTGCTGGCGGATTCTCCGCCGGCGGTTGGGACCGGTGACTTGGTGGTGATGAGCAGGTTGTCGTCGAGCGCACGGGATGATGTGGGCTCTTCGAACCACGTGACGTTGGCGTCGGCGATGCGGCGCGAGACGGTGACGGCGGTGCCGGGGTCGTATGCCTCGTTGGCGTCGACCATGATGCGTATGTTGTCGCCTACCTGACGGCGTAGGGCGTGGACGCGGTCTACGTCTTCGTCGACGGTTAGGCCGCCGATCTTCATCTTCATGGCTTTGAAGCCTGACTCCGCGTGGCCTTGGGCTTCTTCGAGGAAGTCGGGCCACGTCGGGTCATTGACGTCTCGTTCGGTGTAGAAGAGTCCGGTGGCGTAGGCGCAGACCTCGTCGCGTACCTTGCCGCCGAGAAGTTCGTAAACGGGTAGACCTCGGGCTTTGCCGACCAAGTCGTGGAGAGCGATGTCGATTGCGCTGGCGACGTTGGATGCGATACCGGCGTATCCGCCGCCTTGGTATCGGGTGTTGACGATCGATTGCCAGATGCTGCCGAAGTTCTCGGGGTCTTCGCCGATGATGCCTTTCGCGATCTCTGCGAAGCCTTTGGCGTCGGTGCCGGTTTCGCCCCATCCGTAGGTGCCGTCGTCGGCGATGACGCGTACGGCGAGGGTGTTGCGCGTCGTTTTCCAAGTCATCGATGACTTGTATGGTGCGTCGATGTGGCCTACGAGTTGGTGGAGTTCGATGCGTTCGATTTTCATGATTTTTGCGACGGCGGGTTAGCGGATTGAGCTTGCGCGCCCCCTTTGCCTTCGGCATTTCCCCCGCGAGTGGGGGAAACCGAGTCTATTTGATGATGATTGGGTCATCTTGTCGGAAATGATTGAGTGCGTCTTCGTCGATTTCTACCCCGAGGCCTGGATTGTCGGGGACGGTTACGTGGCTGTCGGTTTGTCGGAAGACTGGATCGGTCAGCGCGTACCGGATCGGATGTGGCGTCTGGTCAAACTCGGTTACAGGTTCGTTGACGTATGGCTCTTTGGGGTGCGCTGGAGGTGATTGGGCGACGGTCGAGAGTGTGTGGAGTATGGCGGAGAAGCTGATGGCGGTGTTCCAGAAGTGAGGAACGAAGCGAACGTTGCAGGCTTCGGCCATCGAGGCGGAGAGTTTCAGTTCTGAGATGCCGCCGACGTTGACGATTTCGGGTTGGATGATGTCGAAGACGCGATCCCGGAGGATACGGGCGACTTCGCGGCGGGTGCTTGCAGATTCGCCGCCGGATGTAGGGACGGGTGAGCGGCTGGTTACGAGCAGGTTGTCTTCGTCGGCGCGCGAGGAACACGGCTCTTCGAACCATGTGACGTCGGCATCTGCTATGCGGTACGAGAACTGGATGGCGGTCATGGGGTCGTATGCCTCGTTGGCATCGACCATGATGCGGATGTCGTCGCCAAGTTGGCGGCGTAGGGCGTAGACGCGGTCGACGTCTTCCTTGAACGTCAAGCCGCCGACTTTCATCTTCATACCCGTAAAGCCTTCTTCGGCGTAACCTTGGGCTTCTTCGAGGAAGTCTGACCAGGTTTTGTCTTCGAGATCGGAAGGCACGTAGTAAAGGCCTGTGGCGTAGGTGCAGATGCGATCTCGCACCTTACCGCCTAGGAGTTCGTAGACGGGTTTTCCGCGCGCGCGGCCTACGAGATCATAAAGCGCCATGTCAATGGCGCTATGGATGTTGGACGGCGCACCGGCGTAACCACCGCTTTGGTATCGGGGATTGATGATGGATTGCCGGATGGCTTCGAAGCGCTCTGGATTTTCTCCGATGAGGTTGCGGGCGGCACTTGCTAGAGCGTCAGGCGATGCACCGGTTTCGCCCCAGCCGTAGGCTCCGTTATCGGCGACGATTTTGACGACTTGGGTGGCGCGCTCGTGGGTCCAGCGTTGCGACCAGCCGAATGGTTGGTCGAGTTTGCCGACTAGGGGGTGGATCTCGATGCGTTCGATTTTCATGTTTGGTTTGCCCACACGCTGCCCTTCTGGATTCCGGCTTTCGCCGGAATGACGAAGACGGAGTGCACGGACTCTACGTCAGTTGGCGCCAGTCGTCGTCTAGTTGGGCGAAGCGGGCGTGCATGGCATCGACGAATGTTGGGTCGATGTTGAGTGCGTCATCGAGGGTTTCGATATTCGAAGCCATGTGTCGTGGGTTCTTGGTGCCGATAATCGCGGTGTGGATTTCGGTATGGGCGAGGGTGAAGCCCATGGCGGCGACAATGGGGTCGTCGGGGTCTCCGGGGACATCGCCGAGGGATTGGACCTTTACGCTGCGATCCAGGTAGGTGTTGTCATAGCCGCGGCGGGAGCTGGACATTCCTTGTTTGGCCATGCCCCAGGTGGCACCGCCGATTGGCCGTTTGACGATGACGCCGGTGTCATTGTTGGCGCACTTTTCGAGAAGTCCGGTTGTGTAGGCTCGTTGTTCGACCAAATTGAAGCTGGTCTGGAGCGTGTCGAAGTGTCCGGAGTCGACGGCCCAGTGAGCGGCCTCGTTGTCGCCGGAGTAGCCGATGAGGCGAGTTTTGCCTGCGTCGCGGGCGTCTTCGAGGGCTCGGATGATGTCGCCCCTTTCGAGATCGGGGATGCCGCAGGAGTGTAACTGGACGAGATCGACGTAATCGGTGTTGAGGCGTCGGAGGCTGCGGTCTATGGAGTCGCGGACGGTTTCGTATGTCCAGTCGCGGCCGTTCAGACCATCTCCTCTGGCGTGGCCGGCTTTGGTTACGAGGACGTATTCGTCGCGTCGGTTGGCGACGGTTCGACCGATCAGCTCTTCCGAGATGTCGTAACAGGCCGCGGTGTCGAGGAAGTTGATCCCCATATCGAGCGCATTGTTGAGGACGTTTCCCGCTTGTTCGACATCAGCGAGTTCCAACTCTTGGCCAATCTCGGCCAATCCGGCGCCGAGGCGGGAGATCTTATAGCCGGTGTTCCCAAAATCGACCATCTGCATTTTTCGTTACTCCTAGGAATGGCTTGCGTCTATTTTTGGCGATGGGTATCGGGCCAAATGACCTTTGCGGTCCAGGCGCCGTCAAAGCTGGTTTCGTCATCCAAGTCTGCGTCTCTGAGGACGCAGCGGTACATATTTGTGTTGCTGAGATCTGCGCCTCGTAAGTCGGAGCTGGCCAGACTGGTGCGGTAGAGCGACGCTTTGCTGAGGTCGGCGCCATTGAAGTTGGTTCTGCGTGCCCAAGCTTCGGAAAGGTCTGCTCCGCGCAGGCAGGCATCGCTTAGGTCGGCGTTGTCGAGGATTGCGCGCGACAGGTTCCAGCCGGTGAAGTTCATTCCTGCGAGGTCGGCGCCGGATAGGTCTAGCCGGTCGGCAGGGTTTTCAGTACGCCAATCATCAACGGCTGTTGCGCCCATCTTGATGGCTTGTAGATGATTCGGGTTCACACTTAGCGTGAGGCGTAAAGATTCGTCAGCTTAGGCTCTGCTTAGATGCGCATTTGCGAAATGTTATCCGATGCACAGGACCGCAAAGCCTTAGGCGCTCGAATTGCATGGTGAAACAACTATGAAACATATCTTTATTACCTTGAATCCAAATCGGCGCTTCATCGCGCCTGCAAAACTAGATCAGGTTCAGGAGAGACGAAAAATATGGCAACTGCCAATGATGTGATCAAGATGATGGAGGAATCGGGTTCGCAGTGGTTGGATCTGCGCTTCACCGATGTTCCGGGCACTTGGCAGCACGTGTCCTTCCCCAAGCACGAAGTAACCGAAGACCTTTTCGCCGAAGGCACGGGTTTTG
>CAYRHG010000085.1:0-4116 GCA_964424025.1 uncultured Dehalococcoidales bacterium
ACATCAGCGGAGCGGCCGCGCCTTTCCAGGGCAATGCTGCATTCAGCGGTACGAATGATCCGAGCGGGTTGCCTGACTATATCGCCTACGTCCAAGGCGGCAGACAGATTATGGCTGGCTTTACCTTTCGGCTGTAGGTCTGGAGCTCGCGAGGTTCAATGGCGGAGCGGACGCCCGCTCCGCCATTTCCTAGTGATTGTCGAAACCATGTGATGAAATTCGGCCTTGGGCTCTGCATGCAACAACTGCAGGGCGAAGACATGACGGTGCGCTTCCAGGAGCTCGTCCAGCAGGTGCGTCTCGCAAAGCAGTTGGGCTTCGTCTCTGTCTCCGCGAGCCAGCACTACCTATCGGCGCCGGATCAGTACATTCAACCCATTCCCACCCTCTCGCGTCTGGTCGACGAAACTGACGGCATGGCGCTCATCCTGGGCGTCGTCGTCCTCCCTCTTCAGCATCCACTCTCTCTCGCGGAAGACGTCGCCACCCTCGACGTGATGAGCGGAGGCCGGGTCGTGATGGGTGTTGCGCTCGGCTATCGCGACGAGGAGAACGAGGCATTCAACCTGAACCCGCGCAAACGCGTCTCGCGCTTCGAGGAAAGCCTCGAGATCGTAAAGCAACTTTGGGAAGGCGATCCCGTCACATTTGAGGGCCAGCACTTCCAGATGAAGGATGTCCAGATCTCCTGTCGCCCAGCCCAGCGTCCACGACCGCGCATCGCCATCGGCGCGAGCATCGAGAAGGGCATCTGCCGCGCCGCACGCATCGGAGACAGTTGGGTGTGCGCACCCCATGCGACGATCGCGACAGTGAAGAGCCAACAGGCCTTCTACTACGAGTGCCTCGACGAGTTCGGCAAGAGGCGACCGCGCGGGGCCAACCTCGCGCGTGAGTGCTACGTGGCCCCGACCTACCGGGAAGCCATCCGCGGTGGCCACAAGTACATCTCCGGCAAATACAAGTCCTATCACGAGTGGGGGCAGGACGACGCCATGCCCGACGACGAGACCTTCGTGCTTGAAGCCGAAGAGCTCGCGAGGGATCGCTTCGTGGTCGGCGACCCGAAAGCCGTGATCGACGAGATCCAGCGCTACAAGGAAGAACTGGGCCTCACCTCAATGGGATTTCGCGTGCAGTGGCCTGGCATGGATAACGCCGAAGTGCTGCGCACGATCCGCCTGCTCGGTGAAGAGGTGTTGCCCCACGTCTGATCGATATCTTGTTACCGATGAGTAGTTTGAACAAATTCACCGAAGAGATTCGCGACTTTCTTAGCGACCAGTTAACGGCTGATCTGCGTCACTTTGCGAAGGATGTTGCCTTTTGGTATCCGCTCCGTGTGGTCAACTCCATCCTGGGTTTGCCTGAATCCGTTTTCTCAAGGCCGCTGTCCGATGACCGGCGCACAAGTTTGATTTTTCCTTGTGACCATTGAGGAGCGACTCAACGCACTGGAGAGACGAGTCCTGGAGCTTGAGGATAAGGAAGCGGTACGCGAGCTACGCTTCAGGTATCACCAGTACGTCAATGAGGGCAGATTTGAAGAAGTTGCCGGGCTCTTTACGGAAGATGCTGTCGTTAAGATCGGTTACCTCTCCAGCAGTGCGGGCAGGGATGAGATTCATGCCAGCTTCGTGGCTATACCCAACAACGTAAAACTCCTGAAGCAGTTTATTCATAATCACATCGTGGAAGTGCAGGGCAAGGAAGCGACTGGTATTTCCTTTATGGAGGCGAAGTACGCCACGAAAGACGGCACGTCTTTGTTCGTCGCCGCACGGTACGATGAAAGGTACCAGCGCACCACTAAGGGTTGGCTGATCAGTGAAATGCTCGCCGACATTTATTTTACCGCCCCGCTCGACGAAGGTTGGGCGACCGAGAACCCACACTACCTGCGCGGTCAGGGCGAAATAGATGACATATGCCCCATCTCCGAGTGATCATCGAGCGGGACGGCGAGCAAACGAAATGTCGACCTGCCGGTGGGAAATCTTCCAGCCGTGTTCAGTCAGGCGAAAGTTGTCCCGATATTCGCCAAGGATGACAGGCTGTTGCTCGAGGTCGGGCACCCGTGGCTTCTCCTCAGGGTAGTGATAGATAGTGAAGTAACTGAGTGCTTCAGCGGTTGCCACCCCGGTGACCCGCACGTGGATGTTCGTGCATACGTGGCGTGACTTTCCGGGTTCCCCGTCGCGGCTGCTGAAGAAGGCATCTATTTCATCGTGGCCGTCGTAGGTGGCCTCATATGATTTCCACACTCCGTCCGCGGTGAAGAGTTCTGCCATCTCCTTCCCCGGTCCGAAATCCGCGATGTGGGTGTACCGGACGATCAACTCCTCGCACGCGCGTTTCGCGTCGATCTCTTCGCTCAAGGTTGGTGCCTCGTAGAGCCAAAAGTTGGGCACTTCATGTTCTCTCCCGAATTAAGAGTTAAGCAAAAGACACCCCATAGTAGGGGTAGAATGCAGCGATGCCAATGACTATGCCGGATGCCAAGAGCATCAGTACCTATCGGCGTACCTACTGGCGATTACGCCGCTTACGCTGGCCACGGTAGGGTCGTCCGCGCTGATCGCGGGATCTGGGGGGCTCATTCGGTTCTTTGACGGGAGTCCATTGTTTGCGTACCATTCTGCATCTTGCCTAGGGTACGTGGATGGTCGAAGTGCTACCGTCTCTCGTGCTACCGCAAACAGCGGCCACTTGCCACTAAAAGCCATCGAGGGGAACTTCCATGGACTATCAGTTCTGTGACGCCGACAACCACTACTACGAGGCGCTCGACTCGTTCACCCGTCACGGCGATGGGAAGGTGCGCAGATATGTCCGCTGGATATCGGAGGGCAAGAGGAAGCACCTGTTGTTCGGCGACCGCCTGTCGGGGGGCATTCCGAACCCGACGTTCGATCCGATCTCCAAGCCCGGCGCGTGGCAAAAGACGCTCAAGAAGCTGGAGACGGGCGCGACGGCTATTGGCACGAAGGAGCTATATGGTGACCTCGAGCCGCTCCCCGAGGCGTACCAGAACCGCGAAGCCCGGTTGTCGGTGATGGACACGCAGAACGTCGAGAAGGCCTGGTTGTTCCCCACGCTCGCAGTGTGTGTCGAACACCTGATCAAAGATGATGCCGACATGATGTACCGGGTCTTCCGCGCGTTCAACGACTGGGTGAACGACGACTGGGGTTTCAACCACAAGAACCGGATCTACGCACCACCGGCCATCCCTCTGCGCGACGTCGATCTCGCCGTCGCCGAGCTCGAGCGTGTACTCGAGCTAGGCGCCGAGCTGATCTGCCTCCGACCCGGGCCCTGTTATGGCAGATCGCCCGCCGACCCCTATTTCGATCCGTTCTGGTCTAGGGTCAACGAGGCCGGGACCCTCGTGACCTATCACGCGCTCGGTGGACGGGAAGCCTACGACGACATGATGGACGAACACTGGCGCCGGCCGGCATCGCCGGACCCTGTATACAACCGGACGCTCCGCGGCGTCCTGATCGGACCGGAACGTCCGATGATCGACACGCTTGCATCGCTTGTTGTCGGTAACTTCTTTGGCCGCTTCCCGAACATCAAGCTCGCCAGTATCGAGATGGGTTCCTCATGGGTTTCCTATCTGATGCACATGCTCGATCATGCGGGGGGGATCATTGAGCGGCGGGTCGAGGCTTTTGGTCAGGTTGTCAAAGACAAGCCGTCTGATGTCTTCAAGGAAAATGTCTACATCTCGCCATTCCCAGAGGAAGACGTCGTGCGTCTCGCGGAGTTGATCGGCACCGAGCGGGTCCTGATGGGGTCGGACTGGCCGCATCCAGAGGGCAACGAGGTACCCGCCGACTTCGGGAAGGCGATCTCATCCCTGCCCGACGATCAGATCCGCCGCATCATGCGCGACAACGCTCTTGAGGCGATGAACGCCGCCGTTTGAACTAACAACTAACTGATTCCACAACGGAGACACTCCGCAAAATGAGCATCGAGGAAACAAATAAGGCAGTGTGCATCAAGTTTATGACAACCAGCCCGCCAGACTCGTTTGATCTGTTGGCTGAAGATTTGTCGTGGACAATTATGGGAAAAGAATCGGGCTCCGATTTGAAGGGACCT
>CAYRHG010000086.1:0-35459 GCA_964424025.1 uncultured Dehalococcoidales bacterium
CACGTAGACCGGGACGCCGTCTCGTTCAGCGCGTTTGACGGCGGGCGGTCGCCTGCCGTAGTGGAGTTTGGTGGTGACTAGGACGTCGGCCTCTTGTGCTGAATCTGACATCGCGACGGGGACTCCCATTGCACGAATGGCGGACCTCAACGTTTCACGCGGCACACCGAACGGGTGAACACGGATCGGTGGCTGTTCGGGCATGCCTTCGTCGTTGTCGTTCCGATCGGGGCTTGATGAGCGAGATCCGTTGCCGTTGGAGTGACCGTTTTGAGCGTCGTATGAGCGTCGTGGCGTGCGTATGGAGTTTAGATCGAATGCGGCTGTTTCGAACCCATCCTCTGATTGCATCGCATCTTCGACTTGCGATTCGATCTCTCCGTCGTCTTTGAGTCGTCGCATTTCGAGTGGCACTTGAAGGCCGCGCAACATTCGGTCGACGGCTCTGCCGACATCGTTGTGAATGCCCAGATAGTTGCGTTCGCGCATCTCGACTACGACATCGAACGTCGGGGTGTGCTTGCGCTCGAGTACTGTTTTCTGAGTTCGGCGTCGCCGGGCTTCGATGTCGCCCAATGTGACCGCTTGAGTGCCGCCGACTAAGTCTGAGAGTGTCGGGTTGCTGATGACGTTGCCGAGGGTGTTTCCGTGGGCGGTCGCGACGAGTTGGACGCCGCGCTCGGCGATGGTGCGTGCGGCGATGGCTTCTAGTTCGGTGCCGATCTCGTCGATGACTACCACTTCGGGCATGTGATTTTCGACGGCTTCGATCATGATGCGGTGCTGCAACTCGGTATTCGGGACTTGCATGCGCCGCGCGCGACCGATCGCGGGATGGGCGACGGCACCGTCGCCACCGATCTCGTTGGAGGTATCGACGATTACGACGCGGCGGGATGCGTCGTCAGCCAAGACGCGGGCCACCTCGCGGAGGATTGTGGTTTTTCCTACGCCGGGTCGACCGAGGATGAGGACGCTGCGGCCCGACTCGATTAGGTCTTGGATTAGGCGTACGCTCCCGAAGACCGCTCGGCCGACTCGGCAGGTCAAGCCCACCGGTGTACCTTCACGGTCGCGGATTACCGAGAAGCGATGCAGAGTCCGTTCGATGCCGGCGCGGTTGTCGTCGCCGAAGCGTCCGAGTCCTGATATGACGGATTGAATGTCGTCTCGTGTAACCTCTGCGTCGTTCAAAACGACTGAACCATCCACGAAGCGGGCTTCAGGAACGCGACCAAGATCCACGATGACTTCTAGCAGGCTGGAAACATCGTGAGGCTCGCTCTCGGACCCGTT
Source organism: uncultured Dehalococcoidales bacterium (assembly GCA_964424025.1). Lineage (GTDB taxonomy): Bacteria > Chloroflexota > Dehalococcoidia > Lucifugimonadales > Lucifugimonadaceae > Bin127. The sequence continues at coordinate 1,297 of CAYRHG010000086.1, forward strand.
CAATCCAGCGCGGAACGCGTCAGGCAAGACGTTGAGAAACGCAGCCATATCGTCGACCACGTGTTGCTGATTCAATAGTGAAGGGCCGTTCAGGGCCCCGTTGGAGCTGTCTGGTTGGGTTGTTTCGTTGCTAGTGATGTGGTTCATGATACGCGCGCATGCGCCGATCCGATGACTTCGAACGTTTCAACGTCGTGTCAACGGTTCCAATTTGGGAAATCGTGCTTGAAGGTGCGAATTCGGGTGTGTTGCACTGACTGTATGTTTACAAACTCAAAGAGAGGCCGCGATTAGGGCTGTGACATCGGCGGTTCTGCTCGAGTAGCCCCACTCGTTGTCATACCAACCGACGACCTTGACGAACGTTCCGGAGTCCGATTCACCATCCGAAACGACAGCGGTTGACAGCGCGTCGATGGTGCACGAGTGCGGGTCGCCGATGTAATCCGATGATACTAACGGTTCATCTGATACATGGAGGACGCCATTCAGATCACCTTCTTCGCTCGCGCGGAAGGCGTCGTTGACCTCGTCTGCGGTGACGGATTGCGACAACCGAGCCGTCAAATCTGTAACTGAACCGGTGATGACAGGCACGCGGTACGCCATGCCGTCGATCTTTCCTGACAGTTCAGGGATGGCGAGGGTGACCGCTTTGGCAGCGCCAGTGGTCGTGGGGATGATGCTGTTGGCGGCGGCGCGGGCGCGCCTCAAGTCGCTGTGGACTTGGTCGAGTATCGCTTGGTCATTCGTGTAGGCGTGGATAGTAGACATCAACGCGTGCTCGATGCCGAAAGATTCGTTTAGGACTTTCGCCATCGGGGCGACACAGTTGGTGGTGCAGGAGGCGTTGGAGATGACGTTGTGTTTGGCCGGGTCGTATTGATCTTCGTTGACGCCTAGGACGATGGTGATGTCTTCGTTGGTGGCAGGCGCGGAGATGATCACTTTTCTGACGCTGTCTGAGAAGTGTGCCGATGCTTGTCTGGCGTCGGTAAAGAAGCCGGTAGATTCAATTACGATCTCAGCGCCGGCGACGGACCAAGGAATGTTGCCGGGGTTGCGTTCCGAGAAGACCGTGATGGCTTCTCCGTTGATGATGAGTCCGTCATCGGCGATCTCAACAATGCCGTCGTATCTCCCGTAGGTTGAGTCGTATTTGAGAAGATGAGCTTGTTGTTGCGGACTCGCTAAGTCGTTTACCGCGACGACCTGCAGTTTGTCGGGGTGCCTTTGGTTGATGGTTCGAAAGACCTGTCGTCCGATCCTTCCAAAGCCGTTGATGCCGATCTTGGTTCTACTCATGCTGTTGGTCTTGGTACCTCATTCAGTTGCTTGTTTCGGTCAAGAACATCGGGGTGGAATTTCTGTTGATTGCAGATTACACCGCGTGCAGGTTTCGCGTTCCTTAAGTTTTGATTACGCTCATTCCGGCGTAGCGGCCTTTGTCTCCCGCCCAATCTTCGATTCGAAGCAGCCGGTTGTACTTGGCTACGCGTTCGCTTCGTGCGGGTGCGCCTGCTTTGATCTGTCCGCAACCAGAACCGACGGCGATGTCGGCGATTGTGGTGTCTTCGGTTTCGCCCGAGCGGTGGCTAACCACGACGCCAAAATCGGCTTGGCGGGCTCGGCGAATGGTGTCGAGCGTCTCGGTGACGGTTCCGACTTGGTTTGGTTTGATCAGGATTGCGTTGCCGGCTTTCTCGTTTATGCCGCGTTCTAGGAACGCAGTTTGGGTTACGAAAAGGTCGTCACCGACGAGTTGAACACGGTCACCGATGGTTTCGGTTAGCACCTGCCATCCGTGCCAGTCGTTTTCGGCGAGACCGTCCTCGATGCTGCATATCGGGTATTCAGCGCAGAACGAGTCGTATTCTTCCGCCATCATTTCGGCGGTCAATCGGAGACCTTCACGCTTCATGCTGTAGCGTTTGACTTCCGGTACGTAAAACTCGCTGGCGGCGGGATCGAGCGCGATGAAGATTTCTTCTCCGGGCATGTATCCCGCGGCCTCGATGGCATGCGTGACGTAACCGAGTGCTTGCCGGTTAGTGAGTCCGACTGGTGCGAAACCGCCTTCAAAACCGACCGATGTGGAAAGGCCTTCAGATTGAAGCAGTTTGCCGAGCGCCTGGTAGATTTCGGAGCCAGCGCGCAGTGCTTCGGACAACGATTCGACGCCGGCGGGCATGACCATAAACTCTTGGAATTCGGTCGAACCGGCAGCGTGTGCTCCGCCGTTGAAGATGTTTAACTGCGGCACCGGAAGAATGTAACGGTCATCATTTCCGATGTGGTCGGCCACGAGGTCGTATAGCCACTCTCCTTGGCTCCGGCAAGAGGCTCGAAGCACAGCCATTGAGACGGCCAATAAAGCGTTTGCGCCGTAGCGAGACTTGTTGCCGGTGCCGTCGGCGTTGATCATGGCCTCGTCTACGGCGCGTTGGTCGTTGGCGTCGATGCCGACAACGGCGTTGTTGAGTGGGCCGTTGATATTGGCGATCGCGTTCAATACGCCCATGCCGTTGAAACGGCTAGGATCGCCATCGCGCATCTCCCACGCTTCGTTCTCACCTGTGCTGGCGCCGGATGGCACAGAAGCGCCATTGCGCGTCCCGTCTTCCAATAGCACCTCGGCGTATACGGTGGGATTGCCGCGTGAGTCGAGAATCTCTTTGCCGTGAACGGATTCGATATTGCTCATTCCAACAAGTTTGCAATAGGAATGCGCGAATCTGTATAACGCGATGAAAGTGGAGGTAGGTTAACCGCGGGTTTAATTGCGTCTTTGTTGCGCGAATTCGATCGCCACCTTCACGGCTTCGGCGGCATCTCGTGCGTAGGTGATTTCACTGAACTTGGATTTTCCGCCGTCGTCGCGCAGCTGAGATTCCCATCCTTCGATCGCTACGACGGGCACGCCGGCGATCATCGCGAAGCTCAATTCGTTTGAAGTGCCCCATTTTCCTGGGAGTACGATAACGGCGTCGCTGGCATTAGCGACGAGCACGTTTCGGACGAAGCCAAGCGGGGTAGGGATGGCGTAATCGATGTATCGGTTCGCCGCGTTGCGGGTGGAGGAGGAGAGGATGCCGATGGTTGTGCCGCCTGCGGATTTGGCGCCTTTGGCGGCGCGCTCCATGGTACCTCCCATACCGCCGTTTACGAGGATGCAATTGGCCTGGGCGATGAGACGTCCGACCTCTTCGGCGATGGCAAGGCCCTCTGCGGTTGTGTGATCTCGGTCTCCGCCAATTACCGAGATGTAGATAGGGTGGGTTGAGTTCAATTGATGCTGTCTGGTGTTGTGGACCGTGCTGGGTGGTTCACGGCGCGTCGGAATCTGATTGAGAGTTCACGACTGACGTGCTAACCCCCGCTGACCAAATATGCGGTGTACCAGTGATGTCGATGCGGTCTACCGAAATCGTCGCTGTATCGGACGATCTTGGTTTGGTTGGGGAATACTTGCTCCAACTCTTCTGTCAGGCTCGCGTAATCACCGAAAAGGATAAACGCCGTGTTGCCGTCGACCATTTCACGCGTTATCACACCGGGGCCACCGTGTTCGGAGGCACCCTCGACGGTTTCAAGATTCGGAAAAAGGAACTCGACTCGATGATCGTTAGCGTGCCTTCGACCCGAAAAGGAAATGACTCGGTAGTCTTCATCAAGTTCGTCGATCATTTTCAGCGCGCCGAAATAGTCTGGTTCGAAATACCAATCTAAACCGCCTTTGGAGTTTCGCCAATCCTCGAAGTGTTGTCGGCTGTCGATCAAGTAAAGAGCCAGGAAAGGTATCACGATCACGGACGCGACGGCTATAAATACCCAACCATCTTTGATTCTTTGGAGCTTCAGGATATTTGTATCGGTGTCGTTAAAAACCCTGTGAGTTAACACCCAAGTAATGATCACCAAAGACTTCAGGCCGATCGAGGTGATGATCAGCACCATCATGATCCCGAGCAAGAAACGTCGGCTCTCGGCGTCCAGTGTTAGGACTGCTGCAGGCATCGCGACTAGGAATGCGAGCACTATCAACTGGTATGGCCGATGCTTGATGAACAGGACGATGGTCGCCACGCCAAGAAAGAATGCGGTTTGAGCGAATAAGTTCAACAGCAGTGGTGCTGAAGGTGCGCCATCGACTCCCCCGTCGCCAATTGGGTTTTTGACGAACAAGAACACTTCAACACTCCGGGACAACAAATCTGAGATGCTCAGCGAATCCGATTTGACGTAAAAATCGGTGTAGTTCTGGACGATGAATCCACTTTCCGCATAGAAGATCAACAGTGGTGCGCCGATCAGGAAGGCACCGATCAGGAACGCGTATGTTTCTCGTCGTTGGCGTAACTCCGTCGGCAAAATGGGTCAACAACAGGATCAATCCCGTCATCGCTGCGAAAAATATCAGATACGCCTTGAACGTATAGAGGCCTGCACCGAACACCAACCCTCCCAACAACGCGATCACGATATCCCGTCTTTTCACGGCTTCGACCAATAGGTACATGCTCAACGTGATCACGAAGACCACGACGATCATCTGGTATGCGATTCGGCTTTGGAATATCAACCAGGAAGAAGTTGCGATCATGATCGACGGCAGCAACGCCACATCGCGGCCGATCACCTGACGCACGAGCATGTACGCCGCAGGAACGAGCATCGTCCCCGACAACACGGAAACCATCCTGAGCCACGTAACGTTGGTCTCTCCGATAGTGAACGAAAGAGCCAAAAGCCAAGCGTAACCGCCTGGGTTGCCCAACGCGGAGCCGTTCCACATCCCTCGATGTTCGCCGCTTATGAAATTTAGTGCATCGATGCCGAACAGCGCTTCATCGCCGTGGATACCCAAAGGGGCCGAGGCGATGTCGAAGAACCGCAACCAGAACGCGAAGAGCGTTGCAGCAACCACGAATATCAGCTCGAGCGCCCAACTCCAACGTCCGAGCAGTTCATTCGCGACTCTCCACGGCAGCTCAAACCTGGGAAGGTATTTGCCTTCATTTGCCGGAGAAAGAGCGCGATGGACGTCATCCCAATAACTAGAAATCACAGCCTTGTTTTGTTCGATTTCAGTCAAACGTTAACCCGAATTGCGCAGGGCTTGGTGCTGCGCGCTGGACATCGCATCACATCCTAAGGACGCGAGTTCGAGCATCTCTTTTAACTGGGCCGAAGTGAAGGGCTCGGTCTCCGCGGTGCCTTGGATCTCAACATAGTCGTTGGAGCCGGTTATCACGACGTTCATGTCGACTTCCGCTCGCGAGTCTTCTGCGTATGGCAGGTCGAGAAGACATTCGCCGTCGACGATGCCGACTGAAATGGCGGAGACACTGTCTTTGAGTATTGGAGCAGTCGGGACTTGGTCCGCGCCCATGCGTGTGATCGCTAGTGCCAGCGCCACATAACCGCCGGTGATCGAAGCGGTTCGGGTGCCCCCGTCGGCACGGAGAACGTCGCAATCGACCGTTACAGTTCGTTCTCCGAGAGCCGCCATGTCGGTAACCGCGCGCAAAGACCTGCCGATCAGACGTTCGATCTCGCGGCTGCGTCCGCTGGTGGCGGCGCGTCGCCGATCGATCCTTTCCGTGGTCGAACGGGGCAACATTCCGTACTCGGCAGTGACCCACCCGGTCCCACGACCGCGCATCCAACGGGGCACGTCTGTTGAGATGGTGGCGGTGCAAACGACGTGCGTGTCGCCGAGTTTGATCAAAGCCGAACCTTCGGCATTCGGCATGAAGTCGGGTTCAATCGAGATCGGGCGGCACTGATTGTTAGTGCGGCCGTCCATCCGGATGATCTTGTTATCCATCGAAACTGCTGTTTTGCGATCTGTCGGCAGGTTGAACCCGTCGCGATAGGTGAACATTCATTTTGGCATAATCGTGACATCGCGAGACGAGTCCGAAGTTTCCGCGGAAAGGAACAGCCGTCATGAAGATCGTCATCATGGGAGCCGGAGCGGTAGGTGCATATTACGGAGGCGCGTTGTTCAAGAGCGGTGCGGATGTGGTCCTGATCGCGCGCGGCGAGCACGCCGCGGCGATGCGCGAACGCGGTTTAAACATCGCCTCCCACTGGGGCGATTACGTTGTTCGACCTCGGATCGCGACCACTCCAGATGAGGCGGGGGTCGCCGACTTGGTGCTTCACTGTGTGAAGCTATACTCCAACGCGGACACGATACCCACGATGGCTCCGTTGGTCGGAGAAGAGACTGTGATACTGACGGTGCAGAACGGGATTACAGGCGGGGAGTCGCTCGCGCAGGAGTTCGGATGGGAGAGGGTTTTGGAAGGGGCGACTTGTATCGAGACTTCGATCGCGGCGCCCGGCAGAATTGCTCAATCTGGGAGCGCGGCGCGTATCGAGTTTGGTGAGCGAGACGGATCGGTTTCCGCGCGGGTAGAAAAAGTGCGTGCCGCGCTTGATGTTCCGGGGATCCAAGTCGATGTCAGTTCCGATATCCGCGCTTCGTTATGGTCGAAGATGGTCGCAATCGGCGCGCTAGGAACCGTGGTCACGGCGGCCCGCGCTTCGTTGCCTGATGTGCTTGCGATGGAGGAGGGTGAAAACACGATTCGAACCGTGATGGAGGAGATCGTGGCAAGCGGGAAGTCGCAAGGCATCAGGTTCCCGAATGGCATCGTAGATGCCAAGATGTCGGATGCGATCGCTGAAGCCGAGGGATTTCAATCGTCCCTCCAATCGGATTTCAACCGCGGAGGCAAGTTGGAGTTGGATGACATCCTCGGCGCCGCTGTCAGGTTGGGTCGTTCAGCGGGGGTACCTATGCCCGCGAGCGCGGCGTTGGTGATGTCGCTGCAGAGATTCAAAAACGGCGTTAACGGTTAACCGCTTCGCCAATCTGAAAAGATGCCCGTGACCATGCCCTCTATTACCGCAGGTTTCAGGTCGCTTTAGCCGCAGTGCCCGGGGCCGTTTCCACGGTCGACGCAGGTGACAATTGCCAGTTGAGCGGTAGGCGGACGGTGACTGTTGCACCTTGCCCGAGTCCGTCGCTTGTCAAGGCAATTGTGCCACCGTGTCCTTCCACTATTGCACGGGTGATGGCCAGACCCAGTCCTATGCCGCCCATTCGGCGACTGCGGCTCTGGTCGGTGCGGTAAAAGCGATCGAATACGTGCGGCAGGTCTGTAGCATCGATGCCGACGCCGTCATCGATGATCGATAAAACTAACGCCTCGTCGCCTTCCAATTCAGCTTTGAACACGATGTGTCCACCCGATTCAGTGGCATGGAGGGCGTTGTTAAACAAGTTTCCCAACGCTTGGCTCATTCGCGCCCGATCGAGGATCAGTTCCGGTAGGTCGTCTGGTGCTTGCAAGGATAGTTCGACGTGCTTCGCCGAGGATTGCGGTACCCAGCGGTCGACCTCTGAACTGAGCAGCTCATCGACCGAACAGGGTTCGCGGGTGAGTCTCAACTCGCCACTGTCGGTTTCCGCGAGCCAATCCAAATCGGTTGTAAGGCCACGCAACCGGTCAACTTCGTTGATGATCTGGTCTGACGCTTTCTCCGGCGTCTGGAGTCCGTCGCGCAACCCGGTCGCCTCCAGTTGAATGACACTCAGCGGAGTGTTTAACTCGTGGGAGACGTCATTTATCAACCGTCTGCGCAGTTCGCGTTGGGATTCCAAAGTGGAAGTCATCTGGTTGAATGCCGCGCTCATCCGACCTACCTCGTCCGATGACGTCACCGGCAGTCGGGCCGCATCCCCTTGTGCGATCGCCTGCGTTGCCTCGGTCAGTGCCGACACCGGTGTCGTGATGCGGTTGGAGAGCCGAGCGGCGAGCAGTATGGCTATACCCGCGGTAGCGATTCCGCCGATCAGTGTGATGAGCAGAAGTGTGTTTAAGAAACCGCGCGACTCGGTCGACAAGAACGCACGGTTCACATCCACATAAACGTAGCCCACGGCCTGGTTCGTCGATAAATCGAACACCGTCTCCCGACGTCCATCGAGATCAGGCACGATCGTCCCGGGTGCCACATTGGACAAATTGTCCCTCACCACACGTCCATCGACACCGGTGATTACGACCCTTATCTGATCTTTGTGGAACGATTCCGAGGCCTCGCCCTCACCTTCACCGTGACCTTCGCCTTCAACCTCCCGATCGCTGTCGTAGATGTATCCGGCCTCGGACAGCGCGCCGTCCACGGTCACCCAGTTGCCGGTGGCGGAATATTCTCGGCTCAGATTCCGTGCCAACTGTATTGCTTCGTCTTCGCCTATCTGATCCACCAGCACGTTGAGGCGAGATTGTGAACTGTAGTAGCCCACACCGATGTTGATTAAGACGGTAAGGACGATGACCAAGGCCATCGAGCCCATGATTTGCCACCGCAGCGACATCATTCGTCCTCCACCACGAACTTGTAACCAGCGCCGTAAACGGTCTGTATCGGTTGTCGACCGCTTCGGGCGATCTGTTTGCGCAGGCGAGCCACTTGACTGTCAACGGCACGGTCGAAACCCTGGTATCCGTGGTCGAAGGTCAAAGAGATCAGCTGGTCTCGCGTGAGCACCTGATTCGGATGCCGCATGAATGTTGCGAGCAAAGCGATCTGGGCCTGGGTCAGCGTTACCGGCTCCTCATCGACCGTCACGTTGCGGGTGGTTTCGTTCAGTGTGATATTCCCTAGGGTCACGACCTGCTGGACCCTGCCTTTAACCCGACGCAACACGGCTTCGGCGCGAGCGATGACTTCTCCAGGATCGAAAGGCTTGACGATGTAGTCGTCGGCGCCGCTATCGAGGCCGAGGATTTTTTCAGCCTGAGCTTCCCTCGCCGTCAGCATGATGATCGGAATATCCGATTCGCGGCGCAGGATCTTGCAAAGCTCCACTCCGGCGAGGCGCGGGAGCATGAGATCTAAGATGACTAGGTCTGGTCGCAGAAAACGCGCCTGGTCCAAGCCCGTTTCGCCGTCATGAGCAACTTCTGCCGAATATCCGGCGCGCTCGAAGTAGATCTTGACCCAGTTCGCGATTCTGGTGTCGTCTTCGATTATCAGTACCGTACCGCTCATCTGAAGACCTTTGTACTTAACTCGAGACGCGGCACCCGATTAGGGGCGCCGCGTCGTTAGATCGGACGCGCTTTCGACTAGATTGTCGCATCGGAGGCCGTGGCGTCGACATCTATCTCTGGCGATCACCGATCAGATCTATCCGCCACCTCTACCTTCGCTACGACGGCCGTGTTCTCCGCCACCTTCACGTCCGCCGCCGTGCTCGCCGCCAGACTCTCGGCCGCGGCCTTCGTTGCCGCTTTCGCGTTCACCTGCCTGGCTCCCGCTGGAACCAGTGCTACCGTGCTCGCCGCCACCTTCACCGCCACCGACCTCGGCATGTGCAACCCAACCCGTGAACGGTGCTGCCGTTGAGGGAAGCTTGACCGCTATCTTCTGACCTGGCGCCATGTCGATTGGCGTCGTCGGCCCTAGCTCGGTTCCGTTCGACAGGTGGATTTCGATCCTGACCCGGGTAAGGATGCCGTTGGTCCTGTTCTCGACCGTCCCTTTGAACGAGTTGCTGTTGGCGTCATAGTTCATGATCAGCCGAGCGCCGTTCTGAACCGTGTCGAAGGTCTCGTCCGGTGCCAACTGATTGGCCGCACTGCCTTCGTCGCCGCCTGCACCTTCGTTGCCGCCCTCGCCGCCGGGGCCATGCCCCTCGCCGCCAGCACCTTCTCCACCCTGACCGGGCGGGTGAGGCTGAGGACCGGGGCCGGCGCAGTCGAACACTTCCATGTGGACGACGTAGCCGTCGAACGCCACACCTGCGAGTGCGGGTTCGCTGGCAACGCTCACGTTCGAAGTCACCTTTTGAACAGGGCTGAGATCACCCATCTTGTCCGGCCCGAGCTCGCCGACCGTTGTCATGCCCGACTTCAGGTGAGGTTCCGCCTGGACGTAGCAGACCGTCTGCGAGGTGATGTTCTGCACCGTCGAGATCACGGACTGGGTCGCCGCATCGAAGCGAGCGTCGATCGCCAGCGGACCGAGAGTCCCGTGCCACGTCTGATTGAGAGGGATGATCGGGCTCGACATCGCCGCCTCGTTCAGTTCTTGGCCGCTACCGCCGGACTCGCCGCCAGCCGACTCGTTTCCACCTTCACCGCCGGATTCGCCGCCGGTCTCGGCGCCTTCAGGATTGCCGACCTCAGCGTGTGCGATCCAACCTGTGAACGAGGCCTGGGTCGACTGCAGAGTGATCGGCGCCGTCTGACCGGCTGCCAAGTCGAACGGGGCCGTAGGTCCTAGTTCGGTGCCGTTCGAGAGGTGAACTTCGATCCTGACCCGTGTAAGGGTGTTGTTCGTCGTGTTCTCGACGGTGCCTGCAAAGGCGTTGGTTGCCGGATCGTAGTTCATGATCAACCGGGCGCCGCTCCGAACCATGTCGAACGTCTCGTCCGGTGCCAACTGGTTCGCCGTGGCCTCTTCGCTGCCGCCAGCGCCTTCCGCACCTTCCGAACCACTGCCTTCACCACCGCTACCGTGCTCGTTGCCTGAACGCTCGCCGATCCCCTGACTGATTGTGACTGCGGTCCCACCGGCTTCTTGGTCGAATTCGACCCGGGAGTTACCCATGCAACCTGTGAGGACGGCCGCCCCTGCTAATACTGCCAGTCCCAGCCCGATCAGGAAAGTCTTTGTCTTCTTGATCAACTTCTCGTAAGTCATCGTTTGTTCCCTTTCGTTAGGTAGTTTTGACGCTTATCACGTCCTCGATGGATACCAAGGTAGGAATGAAATGTGGCAGCAATATGGCTCATGGCCGAAATTGATCAATCGAGGTGAATTGGGGCGCGAAAGTCAGATTTGGAAACGGGGGATTGAGCCGGAGCAGATTTGGCATCTGGATCATCGGAAGCGCTGGTCTCGATACCGACTTGAACAGGCGGCGGACAGCGCTCCCGTCCGCTCATTCGTCGGAATCAAGGCGTCAACGGCAAGACATCGCGCTCGGCGTGTGATTTGCCATCTGGTTTATGATTGCGCATAAATTGTCAACGGACGCACACGCGATGGAAACGGGGGACGGAGGTGATTTGATGAACCAAACGCGCGACGGTGTTGGCAGACGCGATCTCTGAAGCGGTTCCACACAGGAAATTGGAAGGATAGGAGAACAGGTCATATGGCAGCATTTGCATCGTCTCAGATCAGAAACATCGTTTTGGCGGCGCACAGCGGGGCCGGCAAGACGACGCTCGCGGATGCCATGTACTACAAGACGGGCGTCGTTAACCGCCGTGGACGTGTCGATGACAAGACGAGTCTCTCCGACTACGAACCCGAGGAGCAGGAGAGGGGATCCAGCGTACAGATGGCGATCCTCCCGTGTTCGTGGAAGGATCACAAAATCAATGTTCTTGATACGCCCGGTTACCCGGACTTCCGCGGCGACATGTTGTCTGCGATGCGAGTTGCGGACGCGGCGGTGATGTTGATCTCAGCGCCTTCCGGTATCGAGGTGGGTTCGATACAAGCCTGGGCAGCGGCTGAAGAGGCAGGATTGCCGCGCGTCATCGTCGTTAACAAACTCGATCGGCCCGAAACGGATTTCGATGAGGTGGTCAGCATCATTCAGGATGCTTGGGGCAGGAATTGTGTGCCAGTGCAGGCGGTCGAGGGCAGCGGAGAGAGTTTGACGGGTGTTACAGACCTTTTGCAGGGCGAAGTCGTCGACATGCCGGAGGAGATGGTTGAGGCGATCGCCGAGTCTGACGATGACTTGATGATGATGTACCTAGAGGGTGAGGACGTTTCGGCGGAAGAGTTGCGCGAAGGACTCAAATCCGCAATCAAGGCCGGGAAGGTGGTGCCGATCTTTGCTACCGCGGCGGACAAGGAGATTGGCGTAGAACAGCTGATGGACGCCATCATCGAACTATTCCCGGCTCCTGAAGATGAATTGCCCGAAGGTGTAACCGAAAATACGCCCGCGAACCTGATCTTCAAGACCTCGGCGGACCCGTTCGTTGGCAAGGTTTCCTATCTCAGGGTTTACGGTTCGCCATTATTGCCGAACTCGCAATTGGTGACGGGATCCAAAGGCGACAGCGAACGAATTGCACAGGTCTACTCGCCGGCAGGCAAAGAGTTGACGGTCGTGAATGAAGCGGTGCGTGGTGACATCGCGGCAGTAACAAAGCTGCAAGAGGCATCGACGTACGACACGCTGTGCACTCGGGACCATATGGTGGAATTGCCCGGCGCGGATCTCCCGTCGCCGATTTTCGCGCTTGCAATCAGCCCGGAATCGCAGTCGGATCTCGATAAGATGGCTTCGTCTTTGACGCGAATCACCGAAGAAGATCCTACGTTGAGGTTGGAACGCAACGCCGAGACTAGCGAGTTGGTGCTGCACGGTCTAGGGGATATTCACGTAGAGATGGCGATACAGCGGATAGCGAGGAAGTTTGAGGTTTCATTGACGACCTCGCTGCCCAAGATCGCGTATCGAGAGACGATCATGGCTAATGCCGATGTGGACTACAAACACAAGAAGCAATCTGGCGGTAGCGGTCAGTATGGTCACGTCTTGATGCGTGTCGCCCCAGCCGGAGCCGATGCCGGGATATCATTTTCCAGTTCCGTCGTCGGTGGTAACGTGCCCAGAGAGTACATCCCGTCCGTCGAAAAGGGTGTTCGCAACGCGGCGTCGCAGGGCGTCCTAGCTGGCTTCCCAGTGGTCGGGATCGATGTTGAGCTATACGACGGTAGCTCGCACTCGGTTGACTCCTCGGGAGTGGCATTTGAGATCGCTGGAAGTATGGGTTTCCGGCAAGCGATGCGCGATGCTCGACCTCAACTGCTCGAACCGGTCCTGAAAGTCGACGTGGTCGTGCCAGACGAGACCGCTGGCGACGTCATGGGCGACCTGAATCGCAAACGTGCCCGGATCAGCGGAATGGAACCTTTAGGCAATGGGTTCACCGTGGTCAAGGCGGAAGCACCGACATCGACGATGCAGAGATACGCGGCCGATTTGCGATCGTTGACTCAGGCGCGGGGTTCGTTCAGCGTTGTGGTTGACCACTACGAGGTAGTGCCGGCGCAGGATACGGATCGAGTGATCGCGCAGTACGCGGAAGAGAATCGCCGCTAGCGTCAGCGCACCGTCCAAAGCCGTTTGCCGTCGGTTTCGAAAACGACGGTACCCAGTTGATCGGTACGAAAGACGCGGTCCACGCCGACGGCACCGTTTAACCGAGCTAATACCTCTTCATCGGGATGTCCGTACCGATTCCGCGTCCCCGCGGCTACGATGACGGCCGCTGGGTCCACTGCCTCGATAAAGGTCGGAGTCGAAGATGTGGCGCTTCCGTGGTGAGGCGCTTTGAAAACGGTGGAACGCAAGTTTGCGCCAGAATTTGCGAGCCGGATTTCGGCGGTTCGTTCGATGTCACCGGTCAAGAGGAACGAAATGTCGCCGTGACTCAGCCTCGCGACTATCGACGCCTCGTTCGCATCGACGCATGTTACGGAGCCATTGAAACAGCCGGCAGCGATCACTTCCAAGTAAACACCGTGGTCGAGCCCGATCGTCGTACGCGGCTGAGCGATGACGGCGTTGTTGTGATCTTGGATCGCGGTCAACCAGCGCCCGAATGCATCGCTTGAGGCTTGTAATCCGGAGTGGATGACCGTTTCGACATGGAATCCGCTCAATACGGCCGCTAACCCGCCTACGTGGTCCGTATCGGGGTGTGTGAGCATCACTATGTCGATATCCCGGTCCCAAGGTGGCAATATCGAGCCCAACGAATTGGCGACCTCGTTCTCGTCTCCTCCTCCGTCAATCAACATTCGGTTGTCGTTCGGAGTGCGGATAAAGATGGATTCTCCGTAACTGGTTTGCAAAAACGTTACGGTGAGTCGGGGTGCGGCGTCATCCCTTATAAACCACATAGCCCACATGGCGAAACCGACAAAGAGCAGTATCGCGGAAGCTGCGACCGCCAAAACTTGTGCATTTGATTGGTTGAAGACCTGTCCAAGACCGGTTACGGAGCGGGTCTGTATGAATCTTGCCGCGATGCGCTTGGTGTGTGGCCAACCGACAATCATCGCGGCGATCGCGGCGTAGACCACTGCGAGCGTCCACGCTGACCAGTTGTCGAATGTAATCGGGCCCGGTGGCAAGTTGGCGAAGAGATCTGCTGTCGCGTCGAGATATTGTGTTGCAGCTAGGACGGGGATAGATGCGATAACCGATATCACCGGCAAAGATCCAGCGGCGGCAAGGATCGCCGTCGAGAAGATGAGAACGGGCATGGCTGGCGTTGCCGCCAGAGTCGCTATAGGTCCCCACAATGGAACGGCCTGAAAATGCCACGCGATCAATGGCAACGTTGCGATGCTGGCTGCGATCGAGACGATCAACGATCCAGCGACGAAACGCCGTAAGCGCGACAACGTTGCGGAAGGCAAGTTCTGCTCTCGTTTGAGCCGGGCAACCTCAACGAACTCGTCGAGAACCGGCGCGACGAAGGAGATTCCGAGCATAGCGGCGAAACTGAGTTGGAAGGACAGCGAAGTTATCAGTTCCGGTTCCCGCGCGATCATCACGATTGCCGCGAGAGCCAACGCAGCCAATGTATGTGAGCCGCGTCCCAAAACCCGACCCAGAACTAAAACACAGAACATGATCGCGGCACGAGTCACCGGAGGGGCGAATCCGGCCATCGCAGCGTAGAGGAGAACTAGGCAAACCGGGATGAGCAAGTACACGGCGCGTCGCCTACCAAAAACAGTGAAAACAGTGCCATAGCGAAACCGCCGACTAGGGATACATGCAATCCGCTGATGGCCAGCAGGTGGGCCATGCCTGCGGTTCTGAAATCGTTCGTGGTCTGGTCGCTCAGAAGTGATCGGTTGCCGGTGAACAAAGCAATCGGCAATCCAGCTTTCGTTTCGGTGAGGGACTCCTGCAATCGCTCAACCACTAACCTTCTGGCTCGATCCAATGGCCGATCCGCATAGCCGTTGGTAGGTCGTTGGACTGAATCAACGGAGTCGGCTTGACCGGCGAAACGTGCAGTGTCGGATGTGACATCGCCTCCTCGCCAACACCCGATCAGGAAAATGAGACAAAGTAAGGCGTAAGCGGCTCGGCGGCGACTCAGTATCAAAGCGGAGGCTGACAGTGCGACTGCCGCCGTGATCAGTGCGAACGTAATGTTCGGGATGTCTTGACCGGGTGCAAAGCCAAAAGCTAGGGCTGACGCGACGCCGGCGATGAATGCGGCGGATGCCCAGACTATTCTCATCGGACGACGACTAACGGGCGTATCGCTTCCAACGTCTTTGTCCCGACACCGCTGATTTCAAGCAACTGCTCGAGGGTTGAAAACGTGCCGACCGAACTCCTGAGAGCGACAATTTGATTGGCGCGAGTATCCCCGATGCCTGGCAGCGATTTCAACTGTTCAATTGTCGCGGTGTTGAGGTTGAGCGGGAACTCAACAGACGCTGACACTGATTGGTCGCCGGGAGAACGTTCAAGTGTCTTGTCTTCGTCGGGTTGTTGGTTCGCCGGAGTCTGATCGGAGATCGCTGCAGGCGTTGGAGTTATCTCGGGAACGACGATTCGTGATCCATCCTTAACGGTTGCGGCGAGATTGATGCTTTCGATCGCCGCGGATTCCGTCATGCCGCCGGCGGTCTCGATCGCGTCGAGCACTCGGTCTTCGCTCTTCAACAAGTAAACGCCTGGCGATCGCACCTCCCCGACGATTTGGACGACCGCGGGTGCCGGAGTTGGGATCAATATTTCGACTTGGGTGACGCTGGCGTTGCTTGCGCCCCAGAAGTACGCGCCGGTCAAAGCGATGACCGCAGCGGTCGCGGCCAACAGCCAAATAGCCACGTGCCGCACCCGCGAGGCAGCGGACGAACTGTCGGCGGTTCTGTAATGTGGAGGCGGATGTTCACGCATAAGGAACGGAAAAGCTTTACCAAACCAGATTCGAGACGCAACGTCAGTAGCGAATAATAACGTAAAATAGCCGAATGTGACATTTGTTAGCGTCTTGTTTTGTGAATCATCGTCGCGGTCTTTAGTTGTGCATCACAGCAAGAACACACACTCATGACGCTTGCCGCGACGATTGCGGCCAATTTGGATGCATTAAGATCATGTAGATGTGAAATACGCGCGCCTGATCTGAAACGCAGATTTCGAAGCATCGAAATCACGATCGGCGAAACGCTGACACCCTTTGTAAAGACACGGAGACGAGATTGAACATCGGCCCAAACGACGCCCTCATTGTGGTGGACGTGCAGAACGATTTCTGCCCCGGCGGTACGGCGGCAGTTGAGGACGGCGACGCGGTCGCCCGAAAAATGTCGGATTTGGCACTCAATTTCAGGTCGAAGGAAGCTAGAGTGTTCGCGACCCAAGACTGGCATCCGACATCGCACAAGAGTTTCGCGGAGAACGGCGGCATTTGGCCAACGCACTGCGTCCGCGGAACAGACGGAGCTGGTTTCCACCGGGATCTGAAATTACCGATCGGCAGCAGCATTATTCGGAAAGGGCAAGAAGCTCAATCCGATGCGTATTCCGGGTTTGAAGGGACCAGTCTTGACACCCATCTCAAGCGTTTGGAAGTAAAGCGCATATTTGTCGGCGGTTTGTCGACTGAATACGCTGTGCAGCACACGATATACGACGCGTTGCAGAAAGGCTACAGCGCCTTTGTGATCACGGATGCGATTTCTGCTGTCAATGCCAACCCCGACGACGATCAACGAGCACTCGATTCGATGCTCGCAAGCGGTGCCAAGTCGGTGACGACGGCGGAGTTAGTCAACTGAGAATCACGAACGGCGGACAATCGTCCGCCGTTCGATTTGGTCTTCTCGTTTCCTAACTGATTCTCGACGCGACTTCGGACGCGGTTGCCCACGTTCGCTAAATGAAGAGCGGGCCGAAAATCAGGGACACGATGGCCATAAGCTTCAGGAGAATGTTGATGGCGGGTCCCGAAGTGTCTTTGAAGGGATCGCCAACGGTGTCGCCCGTAACCGCTGCGGCGTGAGGATCTGAGCCTTTTCCGCCGAAGTTGCCGAGTTCGATGTATTTCTTGGCGTTGTCCCACGCACCGCCGGCGTTTGCCATGAATATGGCGAGCAAGAAGCCAGCAATGATGGAACCGGCTAGCATTCCGCCTAACGCTTCTGCGCCGATGAAGAACCCTACCAAGATCGGTGCCGCGATGGCGATAACTCCTGGCAAGATCATGGCTTTGAGTGAGCCTCGGGTGCTGATGTCGACGGCACGTGCGGCGTCTGGGCGAACTCCTGGCCGACCTTCGCGAAGGCCCGGTATTTCACGGAATTGGCGACGCACCTCTTCGATCATGTGACCGGCTGCGATGCCAACCGCTTGCATGGTCAAACCCGCAAATAGGAAGGGCAGTAATGCGCCGATGAGCGCACCGATCAACACGGTCGGTTGCAACAGGTCGAACTCGCGGTCTGCCTGAGGCAAGATTTGTCCGTAGGCGGCCATGAGCGCCATCGCGGTTAGCACCGCGGACCCGATCGCAAACCCTTTGCCGGTTGCGGCGGTAGTATTGCCGAGAGCGTCAAGCGCGTCGGTTCGTTCCCTGACTTGCGGCTCCAATCCCGCTTGTTCTGCGATGCCGCCCGCGTTGTCTGCGACGGGACCGTACGCGTCGGTCGCCAACGTGATGCCGAGTGTGGAGAGCATTCCTACAGCTGCGAGGCCGATACCGTACAAGCCCGCAAGTTCGAATGCGAGCCAGATTCCGGCGGCGATGGCGATCGTCGGGATGACGGTGCTGTAGAGTCCGATCGCGATGCCGGCGATGATGGTGGAAGGGTGGCCGGTCTGCGACTGTTGCGCGATCCATTTGACAGGGGCAAATTCGTAGGACGTAAAGTACTCAGTTGCCGTTCCAATTACTTGCCCGACAACTAGTCCAATCAATATCACCCAAAAGAGTTCGAAACCGAGCGAATCAGCGACTGCGATGTATATGCCAGTACCGACCAGTGCAAGGGCTCCGGCGCCGAATATGCCGTAGCGCAGGCTCCAGAGCAGACTGCCCATCGTCGCTTCGTCCTTAGTTCGCACGATGGCAGTTCCGATGATTGACGAGATGATACCGATTCCAGCCAGCATCATTGGCAGAACAACCATGGGGGCATCCAATTCTTGTAGATTGCCCACTGTCCAAGCCAGAGCGATGGTTGCGATAATCGATCCGGCGTAGGACTCGAATAGGTCGGCACCCATGCCGGCTACGTCGCCAACGTTATCGCCAACGTTGTCGGCGATTACTGCAGGGTTGCGCGGGTCGTCTTCTGGCAACCCGGCTTCGACTTTACCGACGAGGTCCGCTCCGACGTCTGCCGCTTTGGTGTAGATGCCGCCTCCGACGCGAGCGAAGAGTGCGATGGAAGAGGCTCCGAAACCGAATCCTGCGATGACGTTCGGGTTGCCGAAGATCAGCCAGAGCGCTGTCACGCCAATGATTCCGATCCCGACTACGGTTAGGCCCATGACGGCGCCGCTGTTGAAAGCAACGCGGAGGGCCGGGTTGAGGCCGGACTCTGCGGCGGTGGCAGTGCGGGTGTTTCCTCGGACGGCGATATTCATGCCGATGTATCCGGCGAGTGCGGAACCGATTGCGCCGGCGAGGTAGGCTAACGCGGTCCAAGGACCCGTGGCCGAAAGGTTCCCACCGCTGATTAAATCGTCGATCGTCGAGTTGTTCGTGACGTTGAAGTCGATGAAGACGGTTAGGACGATGAAGATCAGGACGACAAAACCGGCGAGGATCGTGTATTCCCTGCGCAAGAAAGCCATTGCGCCTTCTTGGATGAGGGCTCCTATCTCTTGGACTGCTGCACCGCCCGAAGCGCGGTTGGTCACCATTCTGAAGAGGACAGCGGCCACCACGAGGGCGAGCACCCCAGCACCTATAGACACAAACAACTCGGTCATTTAATACGCGTCCTTACTTACGCCGTACGACGGAATCCGACACGGGACGTCCGACTGTCCGTCATCATTTCTCGCCGACACGCCCAAAACTCGATTCTAAGTGAATCGAGCACGTTACGCCTTCATCGCCCGCGACGAGATTCGACGAACGTGTTTACCATCATTCGACGTAGACCCAACACCTGCCGGATGATCAACTCTGATCTCGAGCCGCTGTAAAGCGTTGTACGAGTTCACGGGTGGCGTCAGCGGGGTTTGGCGCTAAGGTGACTGCGGTGGCTATGCATACGCAGTCTGCGCCGGCTTGCGCAACCGGCGCGAGGTTATCCGCTTTGATTCCGCCGATCGCCACAATTGGGGCGGTTACGCGTTCAGATACCGCCCGGAGTGTGGAGAGGCCAGCGGGGCGAGTATCAGATTTGGTGTCGGTTTCGTAGATCGAACCTACCGCGACGTAGTCTGCGCGTTCGTTGAAAGAATCGATCGCTTCGTTGAGCAGGGCGTTGGATTTTCCGACGATCTGATCAGCCGCCAAAATCTCTCTGCACTCGGCGATGGATAGATCGCCCTGTCCGACGTGGACGCCTTCAGCACCGACTTCAACTGCGATGTCTGGATGGTCGTTAACGATGAACACCACGCCGTATCTTCGACAGATTTCGGCGATGGACTCTGCCTCGCCAATGATCGTTTCTCTCGGTGCGTTTTTGTGGCGGAGTTGGATGACGGCGGCACCGGCGGACGCGGTGGCTTCGGCGACTGTGTCTATGTCACGACCACCGCAATGGTCCGGATCGATGATCACGTAAATGCCGCCGCAGAACTTTGCGGCAACGGGTCGACGTTTCACAGTGAATCGGTTAGGATGCCTCGGACGCCAACACACCACCCTCAGCCCAGTTCGACCTCTTGGTTTCGTGGATGACTACCGTAGTCGCGTCGGCGGGAGCGCCGGCTGCGTCGGCCAAGACCTCAGTGACGCCTTTGACGACCGCCGATTTCTGCTCGTCGGTGCGCCCCTCGAACATGTGGATGTGAACAACTGGCATGTTTAGATCGATCTCCTGAAAGTGTCGGATTTCGTCGCTGAATTATAAACGGGCAGATTCGCAAAGCCGTTTCGTCATTGACCAATTGCGAGCCTGAAGGCCAAGGATGGAGGTAGACCTGCATTGAGGATCAGGTTCTGTGCTAGTGACACGTCGTACTCGATGCGGCTGAACTCGATATGAACCGATTCTTGCTGATCATCGACATCCAATCGGGCGTAGGCTGCGCGCGGATCGCCGTCTCGCGGCTGTCCAACACTGCCAGGGTTTGCGAACCACCGAAGGTTTGCAAGGACGACCTCATCACCGTCGATAGCCTGTTTGGCCCTCCAAGTTCCAGAGGCATCTCGTCCAAAAACTGAAGGTACATGGGTATGCCCATGAACACAACCAAGCGTCTCAAAATACTCAAGGTTCAACTCTCCAATCCTTGAGGTAAACATGTACTCCCAGATCGGGTTACGAGGCGTACCGTGGCAGATGGTAATGCCGAGTCTCTCCGTGACCAACGGCATTGCGATCAAAAATTCTTTGATTTCCGGGTCTAAATTGCTCAACGTCCAATCCGCCGCGGCACCTGCGGTCGGGTTAAAGTTCGCGGTTGAGATCTCGCCGATTGCCGCGGCCTCGTGGTTGCCCTTAACCATCGTCAGATTAGGCAGCGCGCGCAGACGCTCCACGACCTCGTTCGGTTGAGCGCCGTACCCGACGCTGTCGCCCATGACCCAGACTTCTGAAAACGTCCCCTGTCTGTCCGCATCCTCCAACACGGCATCGAGAGCGGGCAAGTTTCCGTGGATGTCAGAGAGGAGCAGAACGGAGGACATTTCGAGGCGGACTACGGCGGCTCGGAAGGAAGGATTAGCCCAAATATAATCGGTGATATGGATTCCGACGAGCGTTCTGCCCATGCGCCGATCAGCGAATCGGATCTGGTGGAAATCATCAAGCAACGCGTAAACGGCGGCGGTGCCGTGCCGGACGGCGAAGTGGGAGTGGGCGATGACGCGGCAGTGTTGCGATTCGATGCAGACCGCATCGTTTTGACCGCGGATGCGATGGTAGACGGTGTTCATTTCCTTTCCGAGTCGATGACGTGGCACGACATAGGTTGGAAATGCATCGTATCGAACCAGAGTGACATCGCTGCGATGGGTGCACAACCGGAACATGCGGTATTGACTCTAGCGATACCGGCGACCACCCGAGTCGGCGAACTTGACGAGATCCTCTCAGGCGTTATCGGAGCCTTGGACCATTACGGTGGAAGGCTGGTTGGCGGTGACACGGTTTCTTCCGACAGGATCATAATCAGCGTTTCGATGACCGGTCGTCTGATGAGTGCAGATGAGCCGTTGAAACGTGATACGGCTCGTCCTGGAGACCTAGTCGCTGTAACAGGCCCGCTTGGCGGATCAGCGGGTGGATTAATGGCGATGACGGAATCAAAAGAGGGCGTGTGCCCGGTAAATCCAGACGACCAGGCGGAACTGTTGAATGCTCACTGTCGTCCCAATCCGCGGGTCGATCTTGCGGGAGTGCTGGTGGAGTCTGGCGCGAAATGCGCGATGGACATCAGCGATGGATTGTTGCTGGACTTGGAACGAATATGCGTCGCCAGCGAAGTCGACGCAGTGGTCAACGCGTCACGAGTCCCTATAGAACCCGCTTTGCAACGGACATACCCTCGAGTCGCGACCGAGTTGGCGTTGACGGGTGGCGAAGACTACGAGTTGGTATACGCGGCCGACGCCGAGACGATCGCGGAGGTCAACGCTGCACAACCCGGCGACAGAGCAGCAGGTTACGGGATAGTGGGCGAGATCACACCGCGACGGGGAGTTGAGGCGAGGGTAACGGTGTTGGATGCAGCCGGTCTCGAGATCGAATTCGGTGCCAAAGGCTGGGATCATTTCGCGAGGTAAGACGACGAAGTGATCGAAAGCGGCACATTTCTGATCGGCAGCGAATCAGAGGCGCACACTGCGGAGATTGGACGATCTATCGGAGAGGTGATCCAAATTGGCGACGCGCTTTACTTGCACGGCGTGATGGGGGCCGGCAAAACCTGCCTGACCCGGGGGATCGCTAAAGGCGCTGAGTGTGAAGTGTCGGCTCGCAGCCCGACGTTCATCATCTTGGGAGAATATCCCGGAAGGGTGCGGGTATTTCATTGTGACCTGTATCGGATCGAAGGCGGCGCTGAAGCCTACGAACTCGCGCTGGACGAAACTTTGGATCGCGGGGCATTGGTTGTCGAATGGCCGGAGAATGCTGAAGGTGAATTGCCAGATGATGGTTTGAAAGTCCGCATCGTCCCCGCGCTGACAGATGACCAACGGAAGATATCGATGACGGCAACCGGTCCGAGATCTGAGGCTCTGCTGGCTCGGATTTCAGGTGCTCTAAAGGATCGATCACGGCGATGAAGGTATTGGGTATCGATACATCAACCAGCTTCGCGGGCGTCGGGTTGAGCGTGGATGGCGAGATTTCAACCGCTGCTTGGCGGTCGCGCCACAACCATGGGCGCGAGGTAATGCCCGCGGTGATGAGGTTGTTGGATGTTGCAGGCGTCGAAGCGCGCGATTTGGATGCCGTCGCCGTCGCACTAGGTCCTGGAGGCTTTAGCGCGGTTCGGGTCGGAATTGCCACCGGACAAGGACTGGTTGCCCCGACACGTGCGCCGTTGATAGGGATCCCGACGCACTTGATTCAGGCTTTCCAACATCGACACGAGAAAGACAAGCGAATCGTGTCTCTGATACCGATCGGTCGTCGTCAGGTTTCTTACGGCGCGTTCGTTAGCCCGGTTACGGCTGTTGACGAACCAGTCGACGTCGGCATTTGTGAAATCGCTGAGGTCAATGATCGGTTCGATCATGACGAAACCATTCTGTGCGGAGAAGGTGCCGTCGAAACGGCTCCTGAGGAAGCGGATTCGCGTCCTGTGCGCGATCCTCGCGACCTACTAGCAATTGCGTTGGCACGTATTGAACGTGGATTATGCGTCGACGACACGGTCAAACCGATCTATTCCCGTCCGCCAACAATAACGGCCCCGAAACGGGTGTAATCGGTGCCGACGCGCGCGTTTTGCACAATAGAAGTTTGGTGCGTCGATCTACTTGATACGGATAACTCGTCGAGGACATAAAAAACATGGATTTAGAGCGAACGTTGGTCTTGGTTAAACCCGACGGAGTGCAGCGCGGATTGGTTGGTGCTATCTTGGGACGGCTCGAAGCGACTGGGATGAAGATCGTTGGTCTGAAGCTGATGCAAGTCAGTGAAGATTTGGCTCAAAGGCACTACGCGGAGCACGAAGGCAAACCCTTTTACGAAGGCCTCGTAAGTTACATCACTTCAGCACCGGTCGTCGCGCTTTGTTTGGAAGGTCCGGACGCGATCGCGATCACCAGGAAACTCATGGGCGCGACTAATCCAAGCGATGCTGCACCCGGTACTATCCGCGGCGATTTCGGAGTCGAGATCAGCCGCAACTTGGTGCATGGTTCGGCGAACTCAGCCGATGCAGCACGTGAAGTCGGGCTGTTCTTCAGCGACGCGGAACTGATTGAGTACGCAAGGGCGAATGACGTTTGGATCGTCTCAAACGAGGGTTGATCCGAACGGCTACTGGAGTCGAACTACCTCGGTGGCTTGAGACCACAGTCCCTCGAGATCGTAGAACTCACGCGTCTCTCGGTTGAAGAGGTGGACGATGAAACCGGGGAAGTCTATCAACAACCATCCACCAGCACCTGATCCTTCGCGATGGGTCCGCCTGGTTCCGTAATCACGGATTTTTCGCTCAATCCGGTCGGCCATCATCTCGAGATGGCGTTCGGTCTCACCGCTCGCGATAACGAAGTAATCAGTGAAATCGCTGACGTTTCGGGTGTCCAGAAGGACTACATCGCCCCCCAGATTGGCGGACGCTTCTTCAAGCGCGGCACGAGCAAGTTCCTCGATCGAAGTTATAACCGTCGTACCGCTTGAGGTCGTTGCCATCTTGTTTCGGATTATATCGGCTTCAATCGACACTCAACACTGGTCGTGCCACAGCAGGTTGCGCATCGGGCAGGATTTTATTCTGGAAAGTAGGCGGATCTGGCAATCGATGAACCTTTTGCGATATTGTCACGCCATGAATCTGCGGAAACCGAATTTATCTGATGACTAACGGCAAAAAGCGAGCGCTCGTGGCTATGAGCGGTGGCGTCGACTCCTCCGTCGCTGCGGCGTTGCTGGCGCGCGAGGGTTACGACGTGGTAGGTGTCACGATGCGTCTGTTCCCTGCGCCTTTCGAGGGAGCCGGCAAATTATCTAAGTCTTGCTGTTCCTTGGAGGATGTTGAAGACGCGCGCGCCACCTGTCGGATCATCGGCGCGCAGCACTACTACATGAACTTTGAGAAGGAGTTCCAGCAGCACGTCATCGACTACTTTGTAGGCGAATACCGACAGGGCAGAACACCACACCCATGTCTGGCCTGTAACGACAGGTTGAAGTTCAGCTTTCTGATGGAACGGGCGGAGCTGATGGGTGCCGACATCGTCGCCACCGGGCATTACGCAAGGATCGCTCGCGACGAAACCGGGCATCATTCGCTAATGCGCGGAGCCGACCCGTTGAAGGACCAAGGGTACGTGCTCTATAACCTGCGTCAAGACCAGTTGCGCAGGCTCAGGTTCCCGGTTGGAGGGTTCAGCAAAGATGAGATACGCGCGATTGCGCGTGACGAAGGGTTGCCGGTTGCCGACAAGCCGGATTCGCAAGACATCTGTTTTATCCCCACCGGCACCTATCGGGAATTCGTGGCCGAGCGACTTGAAGAGCCGACCACGGGCTTCGTCGTAGACGCAGAAGGCAGAGTGCTCGCCGAGCACGATGGAATCCATCAGTTCACAATCGGACAGCGCAAGGGGCTACCAATCGCCGGCGGCACCAAGCGTCCGATCTATGTGACGTCGATCAACTCCAAGTCGGGGACCGTCACGGTCGGGTCGGTCGAAGGTCTGTTACGCGAAGAGGTTTTCGCATCGGCGGTGAACTGGATCGACGGGTATCCTCCAAGGGACGTTGAGCTCACCGCCAAGATCAGGTATCGCAGTCCTGAAGAACCGGCTTCGGTAGAGATGCTCACACCCGAAGTTGGGAAAATCACGTTCTCGAAACCGATGCGTGCATGTACGCCAGGACAAGCAATCGTATTCTACGCTGGTGAAAAAGTCCTCGGCGGCGGCTTCATTGAACTTGAATCGCCGCTATCTGACGCTCCGAACGAGACCGAGCTGCCAGTCGCCGCGTAACTCTTCCGCCAAGTTCATTCGAAGAACGGATGAGATTAGCGTATGCTGTTCGCGTCATGGCAACGGCGACAAATCGGGAAACAGGCCCGACTTTCGCGATTGAATCGGATTGCCGACGCTCAGGCTATCGCGTAATCGCCGGTGTCGATGAAGCGGGTAGAGGCGCTCTTGCCGGCCCAGTAGTTGCCGCAGCTGTAGTGCTGCCACACGATCTACCTGCTGAAAAAACTGACCTGATCGACGATTCGAAGAAACTGACCGCCGATCAAAGGGAGATAGCGTTTGGGGAGATACGCACCTCCGCGAACTCGTATGGCGTCGGCATCGTGTCACCGGAACGGATCGACGAACTCGGGATCGTTCCCGCGACGAAGTTGGCGATGCGTGACGCGATACGCGGCGTCAGGTGGAGAGTTGACTTCCTACTCATCGATGCTGTAACCAACATCGGAACGGCAACACCCTCGAAATCGATAATTCGCGGCGATTCCAAATCGCTCTCGATCGCGGCCGCTTCGATCATCGCCAAAGTTACCCGGGACCGAATCATGTCGGACCAGATCGAAGCGCAACACCCCGGTTACGGTTTTGCCCACCACAAGGGTTACGGTACCGAAGCCCACATGGAAGCCCTCGAAAAACTTGGCGCCAGTCCAGTCCATCGTCGGACCTTCAAGCCAGTGGCAAAGGTCATCGCCGATCGGTCATGGGTGGCCCTAGGAACAACCTCCGCCTCGAATATCGCCGAACGCGGCGAGATGAGCCTACCGAATGGATTGGGTTCGAACGCCGAGGAGGCTGCCGTCGGCCACCTGCGGGATCTCGGTTATCGCATCATCGATCGCAACTACAAAACCCGTTACGGCGAGATCGACATCATCGCCCAGATCGGTACCGAGTGGGTTTTCATCGAGGTCAAGGCGCGGAACTCAAACGAGTTCGGAACGCCGGCGGAGGCGCTCACCCCCGCCAAACTTCACCGCATAGAAAACGCTGCGCTTGGTTATCTCGCCTCCGAGGTGGGATCCAAAGTCGTGGACTGGCGGATCGATTTCGTTGGCGTCACGAGGTCGTCAGACGGACGACACCTCGATTTTGAAGTGATTCGCAACGCCCACTATTGATCAGCGGCACTGACTTTCAGAAAACCGCTATCGGGTTGACTGGCGAGCCCGTGACGGTCGGCAATCTCAACGGCAGGATGTTGATAAGGAACTCCCACCTTCCGCGTTGCTGGCATGCCGCCGCCAAATCGTCGAGCCAAGCGTTGTCGAGGATCCAAAGCCCCATCCCCACGATGCCGACTTGGTGGACTGGGTTGCTGAATCGTTCGTAACCGGATGGTTGTACATCGTTGCCGGTGTCGGAACCCATAACCGCGACGCCGCGTTGGTGCATAAACGGCAGGATTTCGGGTTTGGGGCCAGATGACCCGGCGACGTAAGCGTCGACCGGGCCGAGTTCCTCGCGCATCCCCAATTGCCCGGTTCTTAGGAGCAACACGTCGCCTTGACGCACTTGAAATCCGCACTGTGCTTCGGCGGCAGCGATGTCGTCGATACCGACTCCGTCGCCGCGTTCGATGTACCGGATATTCCTCAGCATCGGCGCGTCTACCAACACTCCTCGCGTGATGATTCCGCCCACCGCTGCCGTCACGTCAAGCTCGGTCGCGCCTTCCGCAACCGTCACTACAGCAGATGACCTGCCGTTGTACGCCTTGCCATCCCAGAAAAAGTGGGCCAGCGAGTCCACGTGCGTTACCGTGTGCCCATGGAACACTAAACCGAAATAGTCGATCGCGACTTGCCTGTCAGGACCTTCTCCGGGTCTGTATACATCTCCCGAACCGATCATGTAGTGCTGAGGCGGTCGCGGAACATCTACGGCCGCTTCGAAGCCTACGGGGCGGGCGCAAGAGACGGTTGCACCTTCGTCGACTAGCTCCAGCGCGTCCTTCAGTGTTTCGGCGCTCAAGTGATTGAGGGTGCCGCGTTCGTCGTCGTCTCCCCATCTACCCCAGTTGTTGAGGTCCTTGTGGATCCATTGGAGCAGATCGTCTTGTGAGGGGCGATTGGTTGGCATAGGTCACTGTTCTTGCTTGTTCTGATATCGTGCGACTTCGCGCAAGAGGTCAGAAACGATTTCCAAGTTCTGGCTTTGGTGGTATCGAGACCAACCTCGCGCCTTAATCTTAGCCAAATATGTTGCCAGAGAGATCGTCAAAGACGATGCAGCCAGAAACGGTTCTCCGATCGCCGAGGCTGCCATTGCGAGGATCAGCGGGAAAATCAAAAATGTCAGGCCGATCCCTTGGCCCACCTGCCGGAAAGCTTGGTTGCGGGCCACGCAAACATCTTCCCACTCCTGAAGCGCTTCCAAATAGTCTGAAGCTTTGTCGGCAATCCGCTTCGCGAAACCTGGCACCAAATCGTCGAATTTGTTGATCAACTGCCGCGGCGGCAACGAGATTCGAGGCCAATTGACATCGGACATCAAATGTTCGAACCGCGCATCCCGTGCAGTGTCCTCTATAGCTTGCCAAGTAGATTCCGCCTTGGCCGCGATGTCCAACGCGTGTGCGTAACGTTCGAGAATTGCCAATCTGACTCGGGTATCAATCAGTTCGGTGCGAGTTCCGAAAATGTCAAACATGTTGCCGAAACCGTCGAGCACCGCGTCCGAACGAGAACCGTGCAGAAAAGAGATGATGGTGCTGTAATTCAGCAGCCGCTCTCGGGTTTCCGCCGATATGGTGTCGGTTTCGGGCATGTTGTCTAATCTTTCGAAGTTGAAGGATCCCCGGCGTCAGATTATAACGCGCAATTATCCGAATTAACGTCATTGGACTTAGTCACGTAACCGATCGAACTAGAGGTTTACACGTTTGATCGCACCAATGCCGTAACGTCCATCGCACACGATCGCAAAACCAAAGATAGGGCGTTGGCATAAGGCGCGCGGTATCGGATCAGACCCAGGGATTGACGTACGCCACAGGATAGAATCACGAGTGGCGCGCTAGCTCAATTGGCAGAGCAAGTGACTCTTAATCACTAGGTTCGGGGTTCGAGTCCCCGGCGCGTCACCATCACCCTCTCCTCCCCCCATATGACGTCGTTGTTTGGGGAAACGATCAACGTTCGGCGCGTCAAAACGCGGACGCTTCAAAAGGGCAATTGGGTACTCACGCTTGACGCGCGCGAAGAATCGCGATTAGGCCCAACGTACGGCTGAAATCGTAGTCAAAGAATTTTGAGACGTCTGAAATCGTAACCAATGCTTGACGCGTAGGTGGAATCACGGTATACTGCGCGCTATTGCTGACAATAGCGGCAATGTTGCCTCTATTGGAAACGGGTGTTGTCCCTATTGCACGGCAAACGCCACGGGGAAACGAACGGGACGCGGACCAAGAAGGATGTGTCTAATGGTTATTCGGTGTCGCGGAAGGGCCCAGAAGCTCTTCAAGATTTCAATCACAACGTTGATCGCAACGTTGATAGTCAGCTCGGTGGCGTGTGCCGGGGCTCAAGGACCTCAAGGCCCGCCAGGTCTTCCGGGATTGCCCGGAGAACCGGGAAACCCAGGGTTGCCCGGCGACCCAGGACAGCCCGGAGAGCCTGGTTCGCCAGGAGAGCCGGGAGCGCAAGGTCCACCTGGTCCCCCAGGACCTCAGGGGCCAAAAGGCGACCCTGGTGACCCAACCAACATCCCCACGACCGCCACAATCATTTTGACCGATCCGGTCACGGGCCAAGTCGGACGCGCCACGTACAACCCCGAAGGAACCACCTTCAACGCGGTTGGTGCCGGATTCATAAACGGGTCCGCGATTCAATTCATCTGCTGCACGGGCAACAACGACGTAACGGGCAACCAGCTGCTGTCTCTTGGCGGCAGGTTCTTCTCGACGGCCACAGGGGCGTGGCGGAAGGACGGCATCATGTTGCCCGACACGATTGAACCTGGTGACGTAATCACGATCATGGTGCGCACACCAAGAGGAAACGTTGCGTACTCGCCGCTCCTGATTCTGGAGCCGTGAACCCCAAAAGAGAGGATCATCCAGATATGACTCATTCACGCATCGCAAGATACGGCGTACGGTTGGTGTTGTCAGCACTGTGCGCCTCGGCATTCGTCGCTTTGATCGCCTGCGGAGCGGAGGAACCGGCGCCCCAAGCCGCACCCGAACAGCCGGAAAGACCCGCAACTGCGATGCCGGCCGTACCAGGCGCTCCCGCCGCACCCGCCGCCACGGCCGCACCAGCGGCGACCGCTAGACCCGCCGCGGTCGTCACGGTTGCCGCCCCGAGAGCCGCTGAAAGTGGAGGAACGGTAACAGTGGTCCGGCAAAACGTGGGAGTCCCGGTAGGGCTCCCGGCCCAATGCCCACCCGGTTGTGGTGTCGAGAAGTTCACGATGGGCGCGTACGAGATGCTGCTCCAAGCTACAGGACTCGATTACACGCTATCCGGGCTTGTCGCAGAAAGCTGGAGTGTCACCGACGACGGATCCGCGTACATATGGCGTATCCGCCCGGGGATCCAGTTCCACGGCGGATGGGGCGAGATGACGGCGGAGGACGTCGCCTGGACGCACAATAACGCGAACGCCGCCACGAACACCGCTACTGCGCACGACAATGCCGGCGACCTCCGCGCCCACATCGGTCTTGCGGCATCGGTCGACAAGTACACAGTAAACATGCCCATCACATCGGCGGACGCTAGGCAACCCACGCACCTATTCACCAACGTGGTGCCACGAGGCGTGGGCATTCACAGCAAGGCCGTCTTCGATGAGTTTGGTGAGACTGGCATGCTGACCCAGTTCATCGGCAGCGGACCATTCGAGATCGAATCTTGGCGTCAGGATGACCGCCTGGTTCTCAACCGGTACGATGGTTATTGGGGCGAGAAAGCTCTGGTTGATCAGGTAATCGCTCTCGCCGTGCCGGAACCCGCCATTCGGGCCGCAATGTTCGAATCTGGCGAGGCTCACATTGCCGACGTTGAGCCGAAGGACAGGCCCAGGTTGGTCGCAGACCACAATGGTGTGCTTGTCAACAACGGCGGATCGTTGACAGGGATAGTCCCGTGCTGCAACTATTTGGAACGCATTGGCGCAGCCACCGGTAATCCGTTGGAGAGTCCGGGTTACCACCCCGAACTGCCATGGGTTGCCGACATCGACGACCCGGCCTGCGACGAAGCGCAGCTGTTGGAACCTGTCCCGAGCGGCCCCATCTGTGACTCTTGGGAATCTGCCCGCCTGGTGCGTCGCGCCTTGGAAGTCAGCATCAATCGCGATCAGATCAATCAACAGATCTACGCCGGTTTAGCAGTGCCTGCATATGGTCCCCCCGGGCAGGCTTCGATCAGCCCGTTGTTCAAAGAGGAATGGATAGACGAGTTCAGCATCGACAGAGCCCAGGAATTGCTGAATGAAGCCGGATATCCTGGCGGGCTAGGCGAAACCGTCACCGTTCACGCACAAGGTCTCAGTGTTAGCCTGACGGAGCTTCTGTGCGCCACCTGGCAACCTTTGGGTCTCTCCTGCGAGATCGATCAGAGGGTGTACGCGGTGAAACGGCCTTCGTATGTGGACCGTTCGAATGATGACTTCAACTACGCCTTCATACCACGCTTCGACCCGGAAGATTGGCCGATCGACACCGAGGACCACAGTTGGAAAGAGGGCGGTACCCAGAAGATGGGCAACATCCCGTTCTCGGCGCTCACCTTCGAATTGATGCGCTCCGAGCAAGACCCGCAACAACGCATCGAGCTCTACAAGGACTGGATCGAGCATTACCAGTTCTGGGCTTGGGCGTTGCCAATCGCAGAAGTCTTTAACCAGACCCTTTACAACTCTTCGACCATCGAGTTCAACCGTAACGTGTTCCCGACCTTCGGGTATGCCTACTCGTTGATGAATCCGGTGACGCAAGTCTCGTTGAAGTAGAAACCCGTGCATGATGACCCGGGTTCCGCGCGTCGGAGCCCGGGCTAAAATCTGTCGTGGTTGTATGCGAACATCGGTAGCGGAGTTGATTGGAATGCTTGAATCGAACGGACTTGGTAATTGGCCGACGTTCGCTAGGGCGTTCCCAAAAAGCTTGGGCGGTGCACCACGGGCTCACGCAGGCATGTCCGCGCAAACCCTCACCAACAATGCGATGTCTCGATTAGTCGCGATCCGGTTGAAACGCGAGGCGAGATAGATGCGCTTGTTTCTAGCCAGGCGCTTGGTCATGGGGATCATCGCTATTCTGGGCGCGACGGTTATTGTGTTTGTTTTGAGTCGCGTCGGGGGCCAGGACCCGCGGTTTTTCTATCTTGGGAACTCGCCCGGATATGCCGTAACTCAAGAGCAGTGGGATGCTTGGGGCGTGAAGCTTGGCCTCGACAAGCCTGTATTGGTCCAATATTTCCTTTGGATTGGAGGGGTGATCCAAGGAGACTTGGGCAACAGCACGCAGTCTGGTCGCACGGTGCTGTCTCTGATTGCTGAACGAGCTCCCGCAACCGGCCAATTGGCCCTCGGCGGCTGGATTTTCGGCGCTTTGGTGGGTTTTCCGCTAGGAGTGTTTTCGGCGGTTCGGAGAGGCGGATTGCTCGATTACCTGGCTCGAGGATTCGCGTTGATCGGACAGGCCACGCCAACCTTCTGGTTGTCAATCATGGCCATCTTGGTGTTCTCCGTCTATCTGGGCTGGCTGCCCTCCGGCACACGGGGCGACGGGTTTGCGATCCGCAATTTGATCCTTCCCTGCATCATGCTTGGAATCAACCCTGCCGCCGCCTATCTACGCTTCACCCGTTCGTCGATGCTCGAGGTGCTCGATTCCGAGTACATCAAGCTGGCTCGGGCAAAGGGCATCGGCAACCAGAAAATCATCTGGAAACACGCCCTCAAGAACGCGTCGCTGGTGCCTCTGACGGTCTCAGCGCTTGTCCTGGTTGGTTTCATCACCGGTACGGTGGTCACGGAGACCGTATTTTCCTGGCCGGGAGTAGGCAGGATGGCGGTCGATGCCATCTGGAACACCGACTTCCCTGTACTCACCGGTCTCGTACTCCTATTCTCTGTCGCGTACGTGGTCGTCGTGCTGATCCTCGATCTCGTATACGCCTTGATTGATCCCCGCATTCGTTTTGGTGGGAGTGAGTGACGACGATAGCTGGCAAGACATCCCCATTGGGGGTAGTAGCGTGGTCGTTGGGACTTTCGTGGCAATTCCTCAGGCGTTGGCCCGTGATCCCTGCGGTAGTCATCGTCATACTGCTTTTCTCCGCCATATTTGCCCCTTGGATCAAACCTTACGACCAGTTGGAAAGCCACGGCATCTTCTCGCAGGGACCCGCTTGGACCGCTGAAGGCGGCAAAGAATTTCTGCTCGGTACCGACCACATCGGTCGCGACATCTTGAGCCGCATGATTGAAGCGAGCCGGATCACCGTCATCGTCGTCCTGCTATCGGTAACCGTAGGGATGATTTCCGGCACTTTCCTAGGTTTGATAGCAGGTTATTTCGGCGGCACGTTGATTGATGAAGTGATCATGCGGATCGTCGACGTATGGGCGGCGCTACCCCAACTGCTCGTCCTGCTGGCCATCGCGCTCGTATTCGGCTCGGGTATATTCGTGCTCGTCGCCTCTCTCGCACTCATTTCGTGGCCGGGTGCAGTCCGCCTCGTACGCGTCGAAGCGTTGAGGTTGCGCAGCATGGACTATGTTGATTCGGCTAGGATTTCCGGCGCAACCAACCGGCGCATACTGGTCAAACATATCTTCCCGGGCGTCATAAATACCGTCCTAGTCGCAACGACGCTTTCGACGGGAAGCCTGATCTTGACAGAGGCTACGCTTAGCTTTCTCGGAGCCGGGATCCCGCCGCCCAGCCCGTCACTCGGTGGGATGATCTCCTCTGGCCGCGACTACCTGCGAGATGCTCCGCACATCGCGTCGTTCCCGGGATTGGCACTCGCAGCCATCGTAATGGCAGGAAACTTCCTAGGTGATTGGATGCGCGATCGATTCGACCCAAGACTCCGCCAGATCGACTAAGTGACCACGCTTCGATGCCGGGCCCAAAGGCTGGACGTGGATCAACCGTTCAATTACTGAATAATCATCAAGACTTCAAATCTGGTTTACCAACGATTGACCAGACACACCGCGCCAATCCCGTTGGATCGAGCCACGTTGACCATCCTGATCGTCGGCTCTCTGACTATCGTGTCCGCCTGGGACAACGGCCCCACAATCCTCTCTGCACTCCGGACCTATCAATCAACGTGATCCTGCAACTGATCAAAGCCCGATAAGCGGTTGGAAAACAGTTCTTTCTGAAGTAAACCGCGGTGCACCAAATCCTCGGGAACACCGCTTGTGGATATTTCCTTTGGGCTTCAGTAGACGCTAAAGTGGGAATGACGATGCATCTGACGGAGAAACAACTCGGCGGATGGTCGCTTTTGATTGGAACCGCGTTAGTGGCGCTTGGCTATGCGCTCTCGCCGGGACGCGGCGTGGTGGACAATGTGTCGACCACGAGCCTTTCAAACCTCACGATGGCGATGGCCCGCAACCCGGAACTCTCCTATGCCACGCCAGTTGTGATTATCTGCGGTGCCTTGTTGATGCTCCAAGGCATATTGACGGCGCGGCGGTTCGCAGCACCTGTGCCGCGGCTCGGCCTTTTGGGGATGGCCTTGGCCTTAGTTCTGCAGATGGTGATGCGAGGCCTCGACT
>CAYRHG010000087.1:0-14510 GCA_964424025.1 uncultured Dehalococcoidales bacterium
CCGAGGTAGAGGGTTTCCCAGTGGCGGTCGATTTGCCGCGGGTCTTCCCCGATTAGGAGGGGTTCGATGGTGGATCTCAGGAAGGCCTCGAAGATGTGACCGTCTGCCTCGGCAACGCCGGTGATGTCTTTATCGGTGCGGATCTGGAGAATCGACCTGCCACGTTTCTTGTGGGTGATGTCGAATGCGGTTATTTTCATTTCGGGTTTCCGTGATACCGGCCAGTGCGTTCGCGACTTAGAGTCTAGCGCGGTGATATGGGTTTTGCCCTCATAAGTAGAGCGGTGAGATCAGGAAGGACTTACGGGGTGGACTGGGATTGGAGGGTAGGGCGTCACCCGGCCCATTGGCCACCTCGTCACCCTCACCCTAGCTCTCTCCTATCGAATGGGAGGAGATGACGAATGTCTAGACGTTTAGTTCGGCGCGACGGTCTTGGAAGATTGATGCTAGGTCGGGGTCTTCCATTTCGCTGGCTTCTTCTTGATAGAGGTAGCACTGGGCTTGGCGGTGTTGTTCGAGCTGGAACGCCGGTGGTTGGTCTTCGTTGCAGATGTCCATGACGTGGGGGCATCGATCAGCGAATTTGCAGCCGAACATACTTGCGAAGTCTTCGAAACGCGCGGTTGGCGGTTCGTCGCCCCATTTGTTGTCAGGGTCGGGCTGGGGGATCGACTCAATGAGGAGTTGCGTGTAGGGATGCTTGGGTTCGAGGATGACGCGTTCGACGGCACCAGATTCGACGACTGAGCCTCGGTACATAACCAAGATGTTGTCGCTGATCTGGAGGGCGGTGGTGAGGTCGTGCGTAATGTATATGACGGAGATGCCGATTTCCCGGTTTAGGCGTCGGATGGAGTCGAGGATGGTGGCTCGGAGAGACGCGTCGACCATGGAGACGGGTTCGTCGGCGAGGATCAGGCGTGGTTTTATAAGGAGGGCGCGGGCGACCATGATGCGTTGACGCTGACCACCGCTGAGCTGGTGTGGGAATCTGCCTAGTGTGTCGCCAGGTTGCAGACCGACCATAGCCAACGCCTCTTCGATCATCGCTGTTTTGGCTTGCCTAGACGTTGCGAGCTTGAAGCGGTTGATCGGCGTTTCAAGAACGTGATCGACCTTGTAGAAGGGGTTGTACGAACCAAACGGGTCTTGGTAGATTGATTGGACTTCTTGTTTGAAACGCCAAGAATCACGGCGCCCGAGCTTGGCGTAGTCGTTTCCCCGGTAATAGACGGTGCCGAAGGTGGGGTTGATCGTGCCCATCAACAGTCTCGCGAGTGTGGTTTTGCCCGAACCGCTTTCGCCCGCAATGGTCGTAATCTTCGGCTCGTCTTCGTCGATCGACAGTGATACGTCATCAACGGCTACGATCGGAGGTTTGGTAGATAAGGCTCCGCCACCGAAAGTTCGAGTGACGTGATCGAGCCGCATGAAATCGCTCAATTCGTTGCCTCCTCGTCGTACAGGTGGCACGCGACGCCACGCCCCGTCCCGATATTCAAGAATTCAGGCACCTCGGAGAAGCATCTTTCGTGGACGGAAGGGCAACGCGGGTTGAAGGCGCATCCGGGCGGAAGGTTCAACAACGCGGGCTGCATGCCTGGGATGCCAACGAATCCGCGGCTGATGTCGAAAGAAGGCAGACTTTCTATCAAAAGTTTGGTGTAGGGATGTTTCGGATCTTTGAACACGTCTGGAACGGAACCGACTTCGACGAGTTTGCCGGCGTACATAACGCCGATTGTGTCTGCGAACTGGGCGACGAGGCCCATGTCGTGTCCGACGAGTAGGACCGTGGCGTCCAGGCCTTCTTGCAGACGGCCTAGCGTTTGCATGATCTGGCGTTGCACGACTACGTCGAGGGCGCTAGTGGGTTCGTCGGCAACGATGATGTTCGGGTTTAGGGAGATCGCGATGGCCATGGCGACGCGTTGTTTCATTCCGCCGCTGAGTTCATGGGGGTGAAGGCGGGCGACGGTGGGGTCTAGGCCGACGCGGAGCAGCAGTTCGTGGACGCGTTCCTGAAGTCGGGCGCGACCTGGAGGGGATTCGCCGGGCAACGTGTGATCGACTATCCCGTCGATGATCTGTTCGCCGACTCTCATTACGGGATTCAATGAGTTCATAGCGCCCTGCGGAACAAGTGCCATCTCGCGCAAGCGTATGGAGCGTATCTCGCGGTCGCCCATCTCGACGAGGTCACGACCGTTCAGGAATACGTGCCCGCCGGCGATGTGGCCGGGTTCGCGGGTGAGCCGCATGATGGCCATTGCCAGGGTGCTCTTGCCGCTACCCGATTCGCCGACGAGGGCGAAGCGCTCTCCCTGTTTGAGATTGAACGAGACGCCGTCGACCGCTTTCACGGTGCCGCGCGGCGTGCCGTAATAGACGCGTAGATCTTCGATGCGAAGAGCGTAGTCTGCCGAGTCGGTGGTCTCAGACAGAGAGTCTTGTGCAGTTGTAACCATGAACTAGGTTGTGGGCTAGACCTGTCGGCGGAGCCGCGGGTTGGACCATTCGTCAAGGCCTGCGGATATCAGGAACAGGCTGACGAAGATAACGACGATGGCGATGAGCGGGAAGAGCCACCACCACCACATTCCGAGTGTTATGGCTCCGAACTGTATGACCCAGTAGACGGTCATGCCTAGGGAGGGCGAAGAAAAGTCACCGAGGCCGAGGGCTTCCAAGCCGATCGATGCGAGGATGGATCCGGCAACGGAGGCTACAAAGCTGGCTGTGATGTAAGGGATGAGGTTGGGCATCATCTCGCGGAAGATGATGGCGATGCCGGACATGCCGGATTGCCGGGCGATCTCTACGTACGGCTGCTCGCGGAGAACCAGCACTTGTGATCGCACGGTCCGCGATGAGAATACCCATCCTACGGCCGCCAGTCCTGCGCCCAGCTGCCACCAGACGAGTTCGGTGCCAAGCTGAATACGGATGATGATCAAGACGAGCAATCCGGGTATGGAGATACCGACGTCCGTCAATAATCTGATGACGACGTCGGGAACGCCCCGGTAGTATGCGGCGATGAAAGCGGTTACCGTGCCGACGCCGATGGACAAAAGCCCGGCGATCAATCCAGTACCAAGAGTGAGCGGGATGCCTCGGAGATTAACGGCGTACAAGTCTCGCGATTGCGTGTCTGTCCCCATGGGGAAATCGAATAGGGAGGGTTTGTGTTCTTCGTCTAGTTCAACGATGTCTTCGCACCATGTGCACCACGAGGGTGGAAGACTCTTGTAGCGGACCGGTGCACCTCCACTTACGTAGTCGTCGAGTTTGGGGTACGTGAGCAATCCTAAGACTGTGAAAAGAAGAAGTGTGCCGAGCATTCCAACGCCAACGATCAGCGACCGGTTCCGCCGCGAATAGCTGAGGATGGGTTCGATCCGCTCTTGGTAGAAACTGCCGGACGGAACCGAAACCGGCGGAGCGGGACTTGGATCCTGCGCGTCTACTGAAACTGCGTCGGCCATATCAACCTTGGGTGTACTTCACTCGAGGGTCGATAAGCGGGTAAACCAAGTCGACGACCATGGTCATGAAGGCGAGCGTGATGATGATGGTCATCACGATTCCGGTGATCTGGAAGAAGTCAGAGATGCGGACCGCCTGATAAAGGGCGCTTCCCAGCCCTGGATACAGGAACAGAACTTCGACGAGCACGGCGCCGGTGAGCAACGTGCCGAACGATATGGCGAGTCCGGTCACCTGCGGTAAGAGGGCGTTCCGCAATGCGTACCGTATGAAAACGCGCGCGGCGTTCAAACCTTTAGCATCTGCTTGGATCATGAAGTCCTCGCCAGAGGTGTTGACCATCATTCCGCGCATCCCGATGGCCCAGAACCCGACTGCGGAGAAGAGGATTGATAGGCCGGGCAAAATGGCGTGTTTGAGCACTTGAAGTACGAAGTCCAAGCTCCAGTTAGGTAAGGTGCCTGGCGAGTAAGCGCCGAAGATCGGCAACCACTTGAGGATGATGGCGAATACGAACATGAGGACGAGGCCCAGCATGTATTGAGGTACGGCGGATAGCGTAAGCAGCGGCATGAATGCGTAGGAGAGCCAGCCGGGCGACCGAGACCATCCGAGCAATGCGCCTGCCAACGTTCCGAGAGTAAACGCCATCAGGAGTGTTACCGACATCAATCCGACGGACCAAATGATTGAGTCGGCGATGATGTCGTTGACGGTTCGAGGGAAGTAAGCGATCGAGTAGCCGAAATCGAGGCGGGCAAGATCGTACATATAGTTGAGGTACTGTTCCTGGATCGGCAAATCGAGACCCAATCGTGCGGAATAAGTCTTCGCCATCTCGTTCATACCGGCCTGGACGGAGCCACCGCGTTGGGCTTCTAGTAGCAACTTTTCCTTAACGGGATCCTGGCCAGTTAAGCGCGGCAAGACGAAAATAACGGTCGCCGCGACCCAGATGGTCAGTAAGAAGAGAAGAAAGCGGCGGACGATGAAATTGCCTATGAACGCGCCGAAGAATGCCATCACCGGGTTCGTGCGCGTGGGGACCGCCGGGTTTGCGCGACGTTGCTGGACGTTTTCTGAGGTGGCCAACTAACTGTGGGTACTCGAGATAGGGACGGGGCCGGGACTTGCGCCGCGACAGGACGAGATCGCAAGTGGCGACGACTCAAAGGATTTTACCTGTAAACGACGATGTTCGCAAATCTCTGCTGAAGCAATAGGTTAGTTCGCCGAGACTTGCTTTGAACGTAGATGCGGAGCCGTGTTCTTAGGCTTGCAGATCAAGTTCTGGTTAATTCTGCGAGCAGTCTGAGCGTTGGCATCAACAACTGAAAAACGCGGTTGACAAAACCGACGAGTTGAGTAGAGAATGTTAGTTTGATCGTTGTCAGGCGATTCGTGTTGTTGCGCGTTCCAAAAACTACGTGTTGGACATAAGGCGACCTGACTTGGAGGAATAGGAAACAAGGAAGACAGGACTATGAAACTCCCATACAAGTTGGGGCGCTATGGTCTGTTAGCGGTTTTCGCCAGCGTGATGGTGCTTGGCACAGTTATCGCATGTGGCGAGGAAGAGCCGACAGCTACTCCGGTGCCACCGACCGCTACCCCGGTCCCGGCGACTGCGACGCCTGAACCCGAACCCGAACCGACCGAAGCGCCGGCGGAAGAGGCGATGATGGAAGCCCAGGGCATGACGTTTGACCCAGGCGACGTTGCGCGCGAAGACACCCTCCTTCTGTTCCATGGTGGTTCGGAAGGCCGATACATCGACCACGAGCTTTGGAACCCGTATGCGATCGGTGCAAACCACCAAGCTGGTCCTAACTTGGTCTTTGAACCATTGGCATTCTTCTCGGCGTTCGCGGACGAAGAGATCATGTGGTTGGCTGAGGATTACAGCTATAACAGCGACTTCACCGAACTGACCATCAACTGCCGTGAAGGCATCACCTGGAGCGACGGAGAGGACTTCGACTGCGAAGACGTCGTCTACACGTTGAACACGCTCAAGGAGCTCAAGGAACAGGTCCGCTGGGGCAAGGACATCGACGAGGCAATGCAGAACGCCGAACTGGTCGATAAGTACACAGCGAAAGTCAACTTGGACCGACCTGACCCTCGGTTCTTCTTCCTACTGACCTACAAGTTCGACATTGGCGTGTACATCGTTCCGGAGCACCACTACAAGGGACGCGACTGGACGACTTTCGGCGATTACGACCGTGAGAAGGGTTGGCCGTTGTCGACCGGGCCTTGGCAGATCACGACGTCAACCGAGTTCAAGCACTTCGACCGCCGCGACTCGTGGTGGGGCGAAGGCGTTGCTGATCTCGGCCCTTACGGCGTGTTGCCTGAGGTGAAGAAGATCATCTACATCCCGGGTGTCCCGCAAGAACAGCGTTCGCAGGCTCTCATCAACGACGAAGTTGACTACACCAGCATGACTACTCCGGCGTTGATCAAAGAGACGCTCGACCAGAACCCAGACCTGCTGACGCACTCTGGTCGTGGCGAGCCTTACGGCTACGTTGACTGGTGGCCCGTCTCTATCGCGTTCAACGACAGCGGTAAATTCGGCCCTTATGACAACCCGGATGTTCGCTGGGCGTTCTCGTTCTACCTCGACCGGGAAGAGCTCCGCGACCTCGCTTACGATGGCGCAGCGGCATTCAACCCGTTGACCATGCCGGGCTACCCGCCGTTGATCCCCTATTTCGACATCGCGCAAGAAGTGATGGACGAGATCGGTCGCGACACGACGCACTACGACCCCGACCGCGGTGACGAGTTGCTTGAAGGCGCTGGTTTCACGAAGGACGGCGACGGTATGTGGGTCGACGATGGTGGAAACACCATCAACTGCGACATCGTCGGTTTCGGTGCTTGGGTGGACCTAGGTCCGGCAGTTGCACAGCAGCTGAAGAACCACGGCATCAACGCGAGCTACGGCCAGCCGACGGACGCATCTAGCCGAATGGCAGAAGGTAACTTCGAGTGCCTGATGTTCGGTCACGGTGGTTCCGTGCGAGACCCGTACTTCACGATGAAGCTCTACCAGTCATCGTCAGTGAACATTCCTGGCGGTCACCAGGTGAACTTCTACCACTGGGAAAACGCCGAGTGGGACGAGTTGACCGACGAAGTCGCGAAGACATCTCCTGATGACACTGCGGCGATGCACGCACTGTGGCGCGACGCAGTTAAGATCTGGCTCGAAGAACTTCCCGATGTCCCGATCTTGGAGTTCTACCACCGCATCGTTTTCAGCGAGAAGCGCTGGACGAACTGGCCGCAAGGCGATGCTTCTAAGGGAGCGCTAGACGTTACCGGATATGTCAACGAGGCGTCTTGGCACTTGACTTGGACGCTGGTTGTGCACCGACTTGAGAAGGTTGGCGGCTAACCGAGTTCACCGACCGGTTGACACAGGGTTGATCTCTGCGTAGAGCAACTGGTTCAAGAGGCTAATTGAAGCGGTCGTGCTTGGTAACTCAAGCGCGGCCGCTTCGTCGTATGTCGGGACGTCGCGGGATACAGTAGACGTTCCGTCATGGTGACGTTCAATTCATTCGAGACACATCCAACGATCATGTTGCACGCGAAAATGAGAACGGCGCTCGCGCTTGGTGCATTTGCAGTGGCGTTGTTGTTGTCGATCGCGTGCGGGAGTAGCGACGAACAATCGTCGGACGGTGGTGCGGTGGTCGTAGTGGACGAAGGTGCGGTTGTCACGATAGGTGACAGGCCAGAGCTTCGTGGATCTACTAGACCTAGCGCCACCTACAACGCCGACGACTTCATAGAAGCCGGGTGGAAGAAAAACAAGGAATACGATTTGGAAACGCTGCCGGAAGCGGAAGCGGCGTTGTTTGGTTTCTTCAACCGGAAAGATATCGAACTGAGGTTCTACCCATCGCACGAGATCGCGATGTCAGTCGGTAAGGATTCCGCGGAACAAGCGATAACGACCGAAAAGGTATCTGGTCGCGGAGCTGGATTTTCCAGCGTCACTTTGTACGGCGCGTACGTGATCGCAGGTAACGTAGTGATGTTGTGCGAGTTCTCTGTGCAGGATTGCACGGATCTACTGGACGAAATTCCCCAGTGAGTGTGCTGCGCTTCTTTATGCGATTTCGGTTATTGCGCTTTTGTGTCGCGCTGATCGCGATCCTGGTTATTTGCGGTTGCAGCCCCGGCGGGTCAATTACCGAAGACGGTCATGGACGCGATGCGGTAGCCGAAACTGCCGTGAATGTGATCGGTGATCGGCTTGAGATCAGCGCATGGACTAGGCCGAACATCGAGTTTTCGTACGAATATTTCATCGCGGCCGGTTGGAAACAGCGGCAGGTCTATGAAGTCGAAACCCTACCGTCTGCATTGGAGGCGCGTTACGGATTTTTCAATCGGCGAGACGTTGAGATTCGACGCTATGGCTCGCACGAAGACGCGAGGGATGCTGGCGCTGAATCGGCCGAGGAGGCGATAGATCGGACCGTTCACGACGGGTCAGGTTTTGCGAGTCGACGAGTCTATGGCGGATATTTGGTCGCGGGCAATTTGGTGATGATGTGCGAAGTTTCGACCGACGACTGTTTGAGGTTGATTGAGGCGGTTGAGGCCCTAGACACCGATTAAATCAACCCCTCGCACTGGCTCGTCGTGCCGGTCAAAAGCACACCTTAATCCGCGAACGGTGTTCCAATTCGCGGAATCTCAGGGCGTCTATGGTAGTCGTCAAAGCCCGTAAACTACTTCCAACGGAACGCAGGCGAATCGAGGTGGGTTTATGCAATTCTCAGGCAGACTGGTGATCATTGCCGCTCTTGCGGTATCGGTGTTGATCATCTCGAACATCATCGCGGTGAAACCGGTTTCGCTGTTTGAGATGCCGTTTGAGTTCTTGGGCAGCAACCTTTATGTAGTCTCGGCGTCGGTGATCTGTTTCCCTCTTGGCTACATCATCTCGGATGTGCTGACGGAGGTCTACGGTTTCCGCGTTGCGAGGGGCGTGATCTGGTTGGGGTTCGCTTGCAACCTTTTAGTGGTCATCATCATCTGGATTGTCGGCGGGATTCCGGGGGCGGTCTTCTGGGAAGATCAGGCATCGTACGAGGCGATCTTAGGTGCAACGACGTGGATATTATTGGGTAGTTTCGTAGCCTACCTGGTGGGAGAGTTTTCGAACGCGATGGTGATGGTGGTCCTGAAGAACCGGACCGAGGGTCGAATGTTGTGGTTGCGAACGATCTCGTCAACGGTAGTCGGACAAGGTATCGATTCGATCCTGTTTTACTCGATCGCGTTCGGTGTATCGGGCATCTGGGGTTGGGAAGGCGCGATCAACGGTGCGATTCTGGCTTGGATCGCCAAGACGTTATACGAGATCCTGGCGACCCCGTTTACCTACATGGTGGTCAATTGGCTGAAGCGGACCGAGAGGATGGATATCTATGATGCGCCTAGTTCGCTCAATCCGTTCGGCGTGTTCGGCGATAGCGATCAAGCAAGCTTCAACGCGGCAACAACATAAACCGCGGTCACGAATGAATCCGGACAACGTCAGTTACTGCAGCTGTTCAAGCAGGTTGTCGCAGTTGTCGATCGACTGTTCGCTTTCGAGGCCTTCGCACATCATGATCATGTTGCCGATGACGATGTAGTCCCAGTAGCGAGGAGAGTATGAACAGCCGGAGTGTGGTGTGTCGGCAT
Organism: uncultured Dehalococcoidales bacterium; assembly: GCA_964424025.1. Taxonomy (GTDB): domain Bacteria; phylum Chloroflexota; class Dehalococcoidia; order Lucifugimonadales; family Lucifugimonadaceae; genus Bin127. The sequence continues at coordinate 9,211 of CAYRHG010000087.1, forward strand.
CACGGCTGCAGCGTCGCCGATCTTTGGCGCCTTCTTCCCAGATGACGTCGTCACCGATCACAATGGCATCGTCACCGGTGACGTGTTCGGCGTAGGGGATACCTTCGTCCAGCAAGGTCTGGTGGTCGGGGTAAAAGCGGACTTCGTAGTCAAGTCGGTTGAAGATGATTCGCCATGCGGTATCGGCTCCGGGGAGATCTTCGACGTCGTACTCTTTGTTGGTTTTGACGCCAGCTGCTTTTAGATCTTCGATGGTGTAAGAGCCGTCTGCGCTGCGAACCCTAGGGTCGTTCGCGGTTCCGGGTTCGATAATCTCGATTTCTCCGCTGGCGCCGTCGCCCGTGTCGGAACCGCAGGCCATCGAGGTAACGGTGGCCAGTATCGCAGTTAATGTCAGCGTGAACGCGAGGGCGTATAGTGCCGGAAGCGTCTTCGGTTTTCTGGACATCGTGACGCCGGAGGACTGGCGAATGGTGCAGTGAGACAGCTGGGTTTTAGAACCGTCTGATCAATCTATTGCGACTGCAAGGCGTCCATTAAGGCGTTGCAGTTAGCCAGTGAAGTTTCGGAGTCCTTGCCTTGGCAGAGTAGGACGAGGTTTCCGGCGACCACGTAATCGCCGTACTTCGCGTTATCACATTTCCCGGAGTGATGAGAACCTCGCACGTTGCCGGAACAGGCTCTACGCTGGACAAGACCTTCGTCCCACCGCTGAATGTCTTTGGCGATGACTGCGTCGGGTCCGGTGGCCTCGTCTGCGAAGTCCACGCCGGTTGTGATTGCAGTGTCGTGATCAGGGTAGAACCGCGCCTCGAACTCTTGACGGTTGTAGGGATCGGGACCGAAGAAGCCGTATATTGCGGCGGTGGCTTCGTCTAGGCCTTCGGTTTTGTATTCCTTGCTCTTCTTGAAGTTCTTCGTGTTGACTAGGTCGTCGACGGTGTAGACGGCGTCGGTGCTTACGATCTCGACGCCCGGCGGGCCGCTGGGTGCCTCTTCGACAACGGCTGCGACGCCTTCGCTGCCGGTTTCGGTGTCAGTAGAGGAAGTTTCGTTGGATTCGGCGCTACCGCAGGCTATGGCGAATGCTAGGGCGGCTATCAATAAGCTAAGGCCGGAGGAGCGAAATCCGAGTAGGGTTACTCTTCGCAGGATCATCTCTTCGTACTCCTGAGTGTTGGGAGTTGCCGCGATTCGTGATTCGTGGCATTTGACAGATTACCGATTGTGTCTACATATCTTATCAATTGGCGCAAACGGGCATGTGGTGGAACGAACTCCGTAGCGCAGCTTGTGCTTATAGGTTGTGCCGCGCCCCCATGTCCTTCGGACATTCCCCCGCGAGCGGGGATAACTCGGTAGGCTATCGGTTTTCAAGGGCTTCGATCAAGGCGATGCAGCGGTCCCATGCCTCGGCGTCGTCTCGGCCTTCGCAGAGGAGGACCATGTTGGCGTAGATGGCGTAGGTGCCATATTTGGGTTTAATGGTCCCGCGGAAATCAAAGATCGCGCGTCTGTCTTTGACGCCTTCTTTGTATACGGCTTTGTCGACATCGAGAACGGCGTCTTCGCCGCTGCCTTCTACGGCGGGTGCCGTTCCAAGGTCGACGGCGACGGAGTGGGATTCGTAGAAGCGGGCTTCATATTCGACTGCTTTGTCGAGGACGCGCCAGAAGAGCAGTCGGGCTTCCACACCGCCGGGAAGGGTTTCGACGTCATATTTCTTGCCGGATTTCAGGCCGAGAACGACGAGATCATCGCCGGAGAGGATGTCCGGGCGGTCAAAGATTCTGGTTTCAGATTCGGAGTGCGAAACTGGTACGTTGTCGACGTTTCCGTTGGTGTCGCTGCCGCACGAGATCGCCAAACCAAGAATGAGCGTCAGTGCGACGACTGCTATGGACGTTTTCACCGGTCGTCGAGGGCCTCGAAGAGAGCGGAGCAGCGATTCCATGCCTCAGCATCGTCTTTTCCCTCGCATAAAACGACCATGTTGCCGTAGATCCCGTACGCGCCGTATTTCGGTTTCAATACGGCATTCGGGTATCGGAAGATCTTCCTACGATCTCGGATCCCCTCTTTGTAGACTGCGTCATCCACGTCGATTATGGCGTCTTCGCCGCTGCCTTCCTCGGCGGGACTGGTTCCAAGCTCAACGGCGACGTCGTGCGAAGCGTAGAAACGCGCTTCGTACTCCACCGCGACGCCGTCTACCCGCCAGTAGAGCAATCCGGCTTCGACTCCTCCGGGGAGTGTCGAGACGTCGTATTCTTTGCCGGATTTGAATCCTAGCGAGACGAGATCGTCCGTTGAAAGCGAACCATCGCGGGCGAAGACGCGGCTGTCGGTTTCGACCGCATCGACCGCGGCGATGTCGACGGATTCCCCAGGTTCGCCATCGTCAGAACCACAACCAACGAGGACGATCGCCAGGATGAGAGGCGGTAGCGCGACGTGTTGAAGGGCTTTGATCACTGTGCCGCTGCCTCGGACAACGCGGTGGCAAGCTCTTCGCAACGTTCGAGGGCTTGTTCGCCTGCGGCACCGCCGCAGAGCATCGCGATGTTGCCGTAGATTGCGTAGTCGCCGTAGCGCGGGCCAGTGCCGCTACGTGCGCCGCCTCCGACGCCTGAGCCGACGATCATGCGACGGTCTTTTACGCCTTCTTTGTATGTGGCGTCGTCTTCCGTAAGGATGGCGTCTGTGCCGGAGCCTTCATCGGCGAGCTCGGTTCCGAGTTTTACGGCGTCGACGTGGTTATCGTAGAAACGGACCTCATAGTCGATGGGATCTCCGGCGGCGATGCGCCAGAAGCCGAAGACCGCTGCGGTAGCGCCGGGGAGGGTTTCGACGTCGTAGCTTCGGGACTGCTTGAAACCGACCGATTTTAGATCGTCGGGGGTGAAGATGGTTTCGACTTCCGTGACTTGCTGGAAGCCGACCGGTGCCGATTCGGAGGCCCCGCCGTCGTCGGAGCCGCAGGCCGTTAGTGCTGCCATAGCGAGGCTTATGGAGATTGTTGATGCGATGAGGAAATAGGGTTTGATGCGGGTGGGCATGGGTAGGTGATGTTCTTTGAATCTGTGTGAATGATATCGAATGTGGCGTGTGGGAGGGTTTGTAGACTTGGAATGAGTGGGGCTGTAGCTCAGTGGGAGAGCGCCTGCTTTGCAAGCAGGAAGTCACGGGTTCGAATCCCGTCAGCTCCACCATTTCTTTTCGGCGACATACCCCGCGTCCGATTCTTGGTCAGGCAATCCGCGGGTAGGGTTATCGTTCGGGCAGACGGAAATGCTATTCGCATCGGATCTCAGTAAGTCCTATTCGGAGAGGACCCTGTTCAGTGGGCTCACTCTGACGATCGAGTGTGGTGATCGGATCGCGTTGATTGGTGCGAACGGGTCCGGGAAGACGACGCTGTTGGAGATTCTCGCGGGTAATGTGGAGGCGGAAATGGGGGATATTGCGAGGCAGCGAGGAGTCAGTGTCGGTTATCTGAGGCAGGAGCCGGATTCGTTTGGCGATAGGTCTTTGTTGCAGGAGGTCTTGAATGCGGATGTAGAGGCGAATGAGTTGGTGGATGAGATCGCATCGGTTGAGAGTGGTTTGGTGGAGGAAACGAATCCTGAACGACAAGGCGATTTGCTCGACCGGCTGAGCGAGTTGTACGAGTTGTTGGAGGCGTCTGGCGGGAACCGGCGCGAGTATGAGGCGAAGTCGATCTTGGCGGGTTTGGGTTTCAAGCAGGACGACTTTGAGCGTCCGATGAGCGAGTTCAGCGGTGGTTGGGTGATGCGCGCCGGTCTGGCGAGGATTTTGTTCAGTGACCCCAATCTGTTGCTGCTCGACGAGCCGACGAACCATCTCGACTTGGAAGCGAACATTTGGTTTGAGAAGTATCTGGACGGGTTTAAAGGAGCGGTGGTGGTGACGTCACACGACCGAACTTTCTTGAACCAGACGGCGAAAAGGGTTGTTGCGATCGAGCCGGATGAGGTTGTGCTGCATCGGGGGAACTACGACGACTATCTGATCGCTCGTGAGTCGGCGCTTGAGATCAAGAGGTCGACGGCGGCTCGGCAGGAGCGGCAGATTGCGCAGCAGATGCGTTTCGTGGAACGTTTCCGTTACAAGGCCAGTAAGGCGAGCCAGGTTCAGAGTCGGTTGAAGCAGCTTGAGAAGTTGGAGATCGTCAAGTTGCCGAGGGCGACGAAGAAGGTGAGTTATTCGTTCCCGGAACCGCCGCGCAGCGGTACTGAAGTTATTTCGTTGAAGAATGTCAGCAAGGCATATGGGGATAACGTGGTGTATCGCGGGTTGGATATCTCGTTGGATCGGGGTGATCGTGTCGCGCTGGTCGGGCCGAACGGCGCGGGTAAGACGACGTTGTTGAAGATGCTTGCGGATGTGATTCCGTTCGATGAGGGGGAGCGGAAGACGGGGCACAACGTGATCACGAAGTACTACGCGCAGCATGTGTTGGAGCTTCTGAAGCCGAGTAACACTTTGCTCGGCGAGTTGCGAGAAGCGGCGCCTATGGAATCGGACCAGAATCTGCGGAACACGCTTGGTGGGTTCCTGTTCAGCGGTGACGATGTGGAGAAGCGAATTTCGGTGTTGTCGGGCGGTGAGAAGGCGCGTGTGGCGTTGGCGAAGTTGTTGCTCCAGCCGAGCAATCTGCTTTTGATGGATGAGCCGACGAACCATCTGGACATCGCGTCGAGGGAGATTTTGGCGGATGCGCTTGGTGACTACAAAGGAACGATCTGTTTCATCACGCACGACCGGACGTTGATCCATCAGGTTGCGAACAAGGTTGTTGAGATTGAGGGTGGTCATCCGACCATTTATCCGGGTGACTACGAGGGTTATCTGTATCGGAAGCAGATTCAGGAAGAGAATAGTTCGGCGAAATCGCCGGCCGACAACGGCGCTCCGGCCGCGGCTGAAAGACCTCGGACGAATGGTCGCGGTCGACGGCGAATCGATGTTGCGGAGATGCGGCGTCGGTCGTTGACGAAGGAATCTCAGAGGTTGGCGGAGCGGGTTCAGGTTGTCACATCTACGTTGGGTAAGCGAGAGGCGAGGGTTGCAGAGTTGGAGGCTATGTTTGGGAGCCCTGATCTCTATGAGAAGCCGGATCAGGTTGCGGGTTTGAGCATGGAGTATCAGGAGCTGAAGGCGGAGGTCGGGCGGCTTTGGGAAGAATGGGAGCGGTTGTCGGAAGAGGCGGAGAGTGTTGATGGGGAGTTGGCGCGGTTGTAGGGGGACTTGCATGGATGGGCAGGATGGATGTGGAT
>CAYRHG010000088.1:0-61847 GCA_964424025.1 uncultured Dehalococcoidales bacterium
CTAGCCCTCTCCCACGGAGGGGAGAGGGAAATGTAAGTGGATGGGTTTGTCGCGGTGATGGGGACTACGTTTGTTTGGTTAATACCGGCTCCGCACCTCCCCGGGCGACCACAAGGGTTCGCCCCTACGTTGGGTGTAACAGGTTTAGATCCAGATCCTTAGGGGATTGACGCGCGGTTGAGGCGTGGCGAATGCCAGGGCTAGGGCGTCGGCTTTGTCGGGGCTTTGACGGCCTGATTCGCGGATCTGATCTTTTGTTTCGAGTTGCAGTTGGCCGCGCGATGTGTAACGGTAGGTCAGCGATGCGAGCTGGCTGATGAGTTCGGCGTCGTCCGGTATCGCGATGTCGCCGTCTGTGAAGCGCTGGCGGAGGCCGTCGAATATCTGGGCTCTCATGTTGTAGTAGCGTTCGGTGTCGCGGGCTTTGAGGCCGACGTTGATTCCTTCTGCCTCGATGTCGTCGATCTCGTTCAGCCGATCGAGGACCCCCGCGCCCAATCCGACTTCGTCGACTGACATGGTCTTGACGTCGTGCCGCCGCGCGAGTTCCAGAGCCTTGCCGGTGGTCTGCATGAGGTCGGATTTGCGGAACGCGTGGAGTTCGAGCACTTTCGGGCCGCGTCGGACCACCGCTACGGTCTTTGAGTCTCCGAAACGGGCGACGTCGAGTCCCATCACATTTTCTTGTTCATCGGGGACATCGACGGTGCGCTTGGTCGCGGCCTCTATGAGTTTGAGCGGGATGAGCGTGTCGACGGCTTCGGATTGGAACTCTCCGAGAACTCGGAATTGATACTGGGGCGAGTCTTTGCCGTATTCCTTGGCTACTTCCTCGGCGAACTCTGGAGTGGCGATGCCTGGAGTTGGAGGCGCGTCGTCATCGGGGTCCCGATTGAATGCCGGCGTGTCGAAGGCCGAGATGTGGACGGTTTTCCAATGGCCGCGGTTCTTGTGGAACGCGTTGTAGAACGTGCCGGACAGCGTCGTCGGATTGCCGATCAAGAGCATCTTGGCGTTGCGAGTGGTCATTGAACCTAGGATCGCGTTGAAGATGAACTCGCGCACGCCGGACGCCTCGTCGACGACGATGAGGATGTTCTCGCTGTGGAATCCTTGGAAACGCTCCATCGTGTTCGTCGAGAAGCCGAACGCGAACCTCTGTTTGGACATTTCGAGCCTGTTCGGCGAGATGCGGCCGCCGATCAGGTCTCGATTCGGAAAGTGGATCTTCCAGATTTCGCGCCACAGCAGTTCCCTCACCTGGCGCTCGGTGGGAGCGGTGGTGATGACGATGGCTTCGTCGTGCACCATCAGCCACCAGATGGTGGCCAGCGCAGCGGTGAAGGTCTTTCCGGAGCCGTTGCAGGACCGCACGGCGACCCGTTTGTGGGCCGCGAGCGCGGTCAGCACCTCTTTCTGCTTGGCCCACAGGTCGATGCCGAGATGTCGCTTGGCGAACAACGCGGGTCGTTCAAGGGCGAACTTGCGCTGGGCGCGGTCGAAACCGTCAAGGGGTTGTTGGATCGCCATTCACACATAACCTCACTTCTGCTACTTCGGCGATACAGCACTAATGTGCTATCTGTAGTTTTCAGGTTAGTCGAATGTTGGGGTGTTGTCAAAGTGGGAATGGCGGAGGGGGGCGTCTGTGCAGCATTCTCGATTCGGTTGAGAACGATCTGCGTTCGTTGTTGAGGTTCTCGTGGTTTATTGATGCGGATGCGGTGGTTGCGGTATCGATTTAGATGCAGCAGCATAGTCGAAGGCAAACAGGATACGGAGGGCTGGCTTCTATGCTTTGGCGAACGACGAACTTGACGTTGGATCAGCGGGCGCGGGAAACACTGGTACGGACGCGTCGATGGCTTACCGAATACGGTTGGTGCAAAGGATCGATGCACGATGGTGGATGGTGCTTGTTCGGCGCGATGACTGCGGTTTGGGATGCTGAGTTTGGAGAGGAGGTATTGGTTCGCGCGGAGAGTGTGTTAAGGCGTGTTTTGCTTGTTTCAGGTGAGTCGGAGCGAATAAATCACCACCATATGGACTTAACTGAGTACAACGACTTGACGACGACGGTTTTTCATGACATTCTCCAGCTGATCGATGACGGGATCGGGTTCATTGACGCTCAGATGGTCGATCCTTGCGGTTGTGATTTTGCGGAAGTGGTGGTTGTGGTTGATAGGGTGGATGGGGGCGAATCCCGTCATTGAAAATTGGAGGGCGGATTGGTTCTCGGATGACGGTGGTTAGTAAAACGTAACGATTAACGAATGGCAACGTGTTCGGCGTGCCAACTTAGAGCCTCATAGCTGGGACTTAGGCGAGGATCATCAGGTAGCGAGAGGGAGTGTCCTTCGAAACCGCGTAACCACTCGTTGCGGCGGTCTGTTTGCACATCGCGGCTGACGTTCACCCGCATATCCGAATCTATCCAAACCATGCCGAGGTCGAACGCCCAATGCAGTGATCGATTCAACGCGAGCCCGTTTTGGATCAAGTCTCGGCCGCCGCGAGCGACAGGGATCACATGCGCGGCTTGGACCTCATAGCTGATGTCTTGGTTACGTTCGGAATAGACCAAACCGGTACGCGAAATAGCGCATTGGTTTTCGTATGCGCCCAATACCGCGGCGCGGAAATAGTCTCGCCTGACCCTTCTGTGTGAAGTACTCATTTTGCGCGAAGCGACGTTTTGCAGAATGTCCGCCAGTTCTAACGTATCCGGTATTCCTCCTTCAAATTCGCTGAATTTTTCGACAACGTCTTTTTCAGTAGATTCGGCGTCACCGGTTGACGACTCGATTTCGTGGCTTTTATTGAGCCATACCTCAAACGAAGACGGGAGGAGCGCGAGGATCGTATCCTCTGAGATCTCCGTTAAATCGAATTGGGTTGGCAAATTGAGCAGAAAACGACTGAAGTTCCGATGTCCGGCTACGCCATGTCGCGTTCCCGTCTTGGGTTTGCCCGTCAAAGGGTCGAAGTAGAGTTTGCGAGCCGTTCTAAGCACACCCGGGCTATTGGCGAGCCTTGCGCGTGCGGTAAGGTTCTCGACGATGTCTCCGTGATTCCACAACTCGTCGCAAAGCAAGAGATCTAGTTCACGTCCATCGCTGTTACGAAACTGCCGGTACAGCATGTATGGATTTCGAAGCAAGTGACGGTGCGATCGTCGTCCGACCGTGGCATCAATGATGAAACGCCTTGGATCCTTGCCTGTCGATCTGCCCCTCGGCAGTAGCTGATCTAAGTAGCAAACAGACAGCCACTCCCACATCCCTTGAATATCGACATCATTGTTGATGCCAGCGGCGCGGAATCTTCCATCGATGTATTCCGCGAATTCTCGTCGGCTATCAAACTGGCGGGATTCGATTTCCACGTCACCGATGGACAAGGATTCGGAAAACTCAGGATGCGTCAGGAGAGCCGAACAATCAGCATTTGCGTTGGCCGTTCCCAAACGCTGTAGGAATCTTTCAAATTCGGCGATCCCTAGTGCTGTGAGTCGTCGGATCAGCATTGTGGGCGATTGCGTACCTTAGCCGGAGAATAGACAGTTCAATCTTTTGAGTATTCTGCTGGATCATTTTAAGTAAATGGAGTTAATTGATTCGTGCCATTCGGGATGAACGGATTCAAGCCATTTCCGAGTGAACGGAGGAGAGGCGCGCCAACGAAGTCGCGGAGCGTTGAAACCCAGTTTGAACCGCAAGAGCCTCAGGCTCGCGGTGAGCCTTAGGCTCTTATTAAAGGAAAATGGCTTTCGCTTTAATTGGGCGGTCGGTTACCAAAAGTTTTTTGACAAGTGACGGCGCTGAGGTGGTGTGCGACGAGGTTGGGGCGCGATGTGAGATGGGTTGTTTGTTAGAGGTGTGTTGGTATGGCTTGCGGTGTTGGCACAGGATTCGGAAGTTTGGTTGGTAGTCGGTAGGGGCAGGTTTGAAACCTGCCTCGACGAAGTGAAACCTTCGCGCGGAAGGTTAGAGTGTGCTATTCGCCGGCGCCGACGGTTTCGAAGTGGCGGGTGGTGTACGCATCGGAGAAAGTTTCTTTTAGGCGCTCGCTGACGGCGTCGAGACGGGCTATGGCCGCAGGGGGGATGTTGCAGCTCGTGGCAGAGATGCAGTCTTCGGCGAAGTCGAGTTGGATCTGGTGGAGGTCCTGGCAGGCCGAGGCGATGCCTTGGGTGTATTTGCCGTCGGGGAATTGCCTGAGGTTTGGTTCGAAGCAGGGTCCGAGCTTGAATGAAATGCGACGCCACTCATACTGGCTCTGCGCGTTTTTCATCTGCTCGATGTTGCGCTGGAGATAGGGGAAGACGAAGCTAGGCGTCGCGACTTCGAGGAAATGGACGACCGGGTCTTGTCGGATGCGTACGATCCCTTCTTTGGCACCGGAGTAAAAACCCGGGAAGGCGATGCCGACGGGTATCGAGATGACGATGATGGACAGGATGAAGAATGTGATCAGGGACGGGTTGCGGAGCTGGCGCCGGAGGCGGGCCAGTCTTCCGTCGTCGTCGCCGTAGTCGATGGCACCGATGCGCGTGAGTTTGCCGTGGCGACGATCAGAATCGTCGATTTCTGGTTTGTGGTGGAGTTCCACTAGGTGGGATTAAGGGGGATTGGGACGCGCCAAGTTCGGGGCGCGAGCGGGAGCGGGGGGTTGCAGAGTTTGATTCTACTATCTGGCGATCTCTCAACCGCCGGTTTGCCCAGCCCCTCTGGATCCCGGCCTTCGCCGGGATGACGGGGTGTCCGTCAACCCAGAATGTTGGCCATTGCGTCGCCGATGTAGGCGGGGGATTCGACTACGGTTGCGCCGGCGGCTTCGAGGGCTTTGTTCTTTTCGGAGGCTTGAGCGGCTTTGCCGGTGATGATGGCTCCGGCGTGTCCCATGCGTTTGCAGGGGGGTGCGGTCTGTCCGGCGATGGTGGCGACGACGGGTTTGGTGATGTTCTCTTTGATGTATTGGGCGGCGGCCTGCTCTCGGGTCCCGCCAATCTCGCCGATCAGGACGATGGCCTCTGTCTCGGGATCGTCTTTGAACTCTTTGAGGACGTCGATGAAGTTGGTGCCTGGTATAGGGTCGCCGCCGATGCCGACGCATGTGGATTGGCCCAACCCGACGGAGCCGAGTTGTGCGACGGCTTCGTAGGTGAGCGTACCGGAGCGTGATACGACGCCGACGTTTCCGGGTGATACTGCAGCGCCGGGGATGATGCCGAGTTTGATACGCTCGCCGGGGTGGATGAGGCCGGGACAGTTGGGGCCGAGGAGGCGGGAACCGGTGCGGTCTAGGTATGCCTTGGCCTTCATCATGTCGTGTACGGGGACGCCTTCGGTGATGGAGACGATGAGCGAAATGCCGGCGTCGGCCTGTTCGAGGATGGCGTCCATGCAGAATGGTGCCGGTACGAAGACGATTCCAGTGTTCGCGCCGGTGGCGGCAACGGCTTCTCGTGCGGTCTCGAAGTATGGGACTTCGTCCATGAACTTGGTTCCGCCGCGGTTGGGATGGACGGCGGCGACCATGTTGGTGCCGTATTCGAGGATGCGTTGTGCTTGGAAAGAGCCGTCGCGTCCGAGTCCTTGGACTACGAGGCGGCATGGGTCTTGGACTAGGACTGGCATTGTTTTTTGGTGATTCGGGCCCCCTCGCCTTCGGCGTTTCCCCCGCGAGCGGGGGCAATCCTGGATGCTCAGAGGGTTAGCTGTCGTTCAGTTTGTTTCGGAGGATTTCGGCGGCGGAGGCCATGTCGGGTGCTGGAGTGATGTCCATGTCGGAGTCGTGGAGTAGCTGGAGGCCTTCTTCGGCGTTGGTGCCGCGCATGGCCGCGACGATGGGTTTTGCGGTGCCGAGGTCGCGCGCGGCGTTGATGATGCCTGTGGCTACGACGTCGGAGCGCGCGATGCCGGCGAAGAGGTTGACGAGGATGATCTCGACGTCGGGGTCGGAGACGATGATCTTGAAGGCATGCTCGATGCGGTCGAGGTCGGCGGAGCCTCCGATGTCGAGGAAGTTTGCCGGGTCGGCTCCTGCCCACTTGGTGATGTCCATGGTGGCCATGGCGAGACCGGCGCCGTTCACCATGCAGCCGACGCGTCCGCCTTCGAGCTTCACGTATGCGAGGTCGTATTCGGATGCTTCACGCTCGAGCGGATCCATCTGGTTGGGGTCGTGGAAGTCACGCAGCTCCGGATGTCGGAACATGGCGTCGTCTTCGATAGCGACTTTGGCGTCGAGGGCGATGATGTTGCCGTCTTCGGTCTCGATCAGCGGGTTGATTTCGACGAGCGAGCAGTCTTTGTCGGTGAAGAGGCGATATGCGTTGGAGATTAGCGCGCTGGCCGGTCGGATGAGGGATGAGGGGAAGCCGAGTGCGAGCGCGGCGTCGCGGGCTTTGTAAGGGAGGAGGCCAAGTAGTGGGTCGCCGACGATTCGAACGATCTTCTCGGGGTGCTCTTCAGCGACCTGTTCGATCTCAACGCCGCCTTCGCGGGTTGCGATGATCGACGGTGCACCTTCATCGCCGTCCATGACTATTGAGACATAGTATTCGTGGGCGATGTCGGCAGCCGGGGTAATCATCACCTTGTCGATGGGGACGCCTTTGGGTCCGGTCTGGCGGGTTACGATCCGCGTGCCGAGCATGGCGGTTGCGTGTTCGACCGCGTCATCGGGAGTGGCGGCGAACTTGACGCCTCCGGCTTTGCCGCGGCCTCCGGCGTGGACCTGGGCTTTGACGATTACCGGGCAGCCGAATTCATCGGTAGCTGCGGTTACATCGTCGGGGTACTCCACGATGCGCCAAGGCAGGACAGGGATGCCATATTCGGCGAATAGCTGCTTGGCCTGATACTCGTGGAGGTTCATTCGTGGGGGATATCGTTCGCTGACCGCGTCACCTTTTTGTAGGCAACAAGGTTCAATGATATCGTTCGCGCCCCCTTTGCCTTCGGCATTTCCCTCGCTAAGCGGGGCCGATCGGAATGTTTACAGCAAGCCAGTTTCGCGGAGTATTGAGTCGATGGCGGCTTTGGATTCATCGGAGACGGGTGCGGCCGGTCTGCGGGGGTCTCCGTATTCGTAGCCAAGCATCGCCAATGCGGTCTTTGGAGCACCTATCGTGTTCATCACGATGGGGTTGAGTTTCGAGGCGGTGCGTTGGAGCTCTACCGCGGTCGTGTAGTCGCCGTTGACACCTGCACGGATGGTGTCCATGCATAGCGCGGGTGCGATGTTGCCGAGCAACATGCATGCGCCGTCGCAGCCGATCATGGTGCCGTAGGCGAGCAGTGCGCCGCTGCAGATCCATTTGCGAACATTGTCCGGGATGTTGGGTATGACCTGTTGTTCGAAGAGGATCGAGTGATCGGTGATGTACGCGAAGACGTTGTCCATGCTGCACAATTCGGCGATGACCGGAGCTGGAGCTGCTGGGTTGCCGCCCCATGCGAAGGTCTGGTGGATGACGACGACCGGCAAGGGGCAACGGGTGGTTACGTAGCTGTAGTAGTTGACGAGGTCTGAGGGCGGCATGTTGCGCGGGATGCGAATACGGATGAAGTCGGCGCCCGCGTTGGCGTAGTTCTCAGATAGGCGAAGCGTCTCGGTTGTTGAGCGTTCGTCGACTCCTGCGATTACGAATTTTTGGCCGTTGTGGGCACCCACCACTGTCTTCACCGTACCCAGCCGTTCGGCTTCGCTCATTGTCGTCTCTTCGCCGTTCCCGGTGACGACGACGAAGCCCGAGAGCGGTGTATCGAGCCATCGGCCGACATTGCGTTCCAAGGCACCGAAATCGACGGATTGCTCGGCATCGTCTTTAAAGGGCGTAGGAGTTGGAGCGACGACGATTGGTTCATCGTTGGATGGTATCGTTGACATTAAGGATTCAACCTCGGTCCGTTTCTTGCGAGATGTATGCGAGTCTAACTTTGCTACGCAAGCGCATCATATCGTCGCCTTCAACATGGCTCTCAGTCGCTTTGGCTATGTTTGGATTCAGCCTCGCCGCCTGTGGTAGCGACACTCCGGAACAGGTAGTGGTTTACGTCACTGCCACCCCGGATGCTTCCGCACCAACGGCAACCGTTGCGCCGACCGCTACACTGGTTCCGACCTTGGCACCCACCCCGACTGAGACCCCTTATTGGGCGAAGGGATTTTTGCCGGGCATTGCGATGGAGCAGTATCCGCCGCTCAACACTCGGACCGATTACGAGTTGAGGAACACGCAGGAGTGGTTGAACGGGGAGCCGACGACGATCAAAGCGCTCCGAGAGAGCGGAGAGGTAGTGCTGGTCGATTTCTGGACCTACACTTGATACAACTGCGAGAACACGTGGCCGGCTCTGAGGGCATGGCATGAGAGCTACGACGATGTCGGGCTCACCATTCTAGGGGTGCACACTCCCGAATTCGAGTTCGAAAAGGAACTCGAGAATGTGCGAGAGGCTGCCGAGGAGAACGATATCGGCTGGTTGATCGTGCAGGACAACGAGTATTCGACTTGGCGGTATTTCACGAATCGGTACTGGCCAGCGAAGTACATCTTCGATCTCGAAGGCAACCTGCGGTTCCGCCACTTCGGAGAGGGCAAGTACGCGGAGACGGAGCAGGTGATCAGACTGCTGCTGGATGAGGCGGGGAATGATGTGACGGGGATTGAGCCGACTTATCTGTTGGAGTGATCGAGGACTGTATCAGCCTCGGTGCCGCGTCATAGACTTCTCTCCATGAGTGTCTATTCGAACGAGCGATCGTTCACCATCTCTGAGAACGAGCTGCCGGATTGGGTGGTGCGTGATGAGCGGGTGGCAATGGACGGGTTGGTCCTTTTAGGACGCTTGCCGGAGAGTTGTGTGTCGGCGGCGTTTTTCGATCCGCAGTATCGGGGTGTGTTGGATAAGTTGGGTTACGGGAACGAGGGCGTGTTGAGGGGTCAGAGGCGATCGGCGCTGCCGCAGATGAGTTCGGAGACGATTGGCGCGTTCATTCGGGGGATTGGGAGAGTGTTGGGGCCTAGCGGGCACCTTTTTCTTTGGATCGATAAGTATCACCTCTGCTCAGGCATCGGCGAGTGGATTGAGGGGACAGATCTTGAGACGGTCGACTTGGTGACGTGGAACAAAGGACGAATGGGAATGGGGTATCGGACGCGCCGTGTGGCTGAATATCTCGTGGTCTTGCAGAAGGTTCCGAAACGTGCGAAGGGTGTTTGGACGCGGCACGATATTCGGGACGTGTGGGACGAGACACCGACGTCGAAGGTTACGCATTCGAAGCCGGTGGGGTTGCAACAAGCTTTGATCGAGGCGGTGACTGGTCCGGGCGACGTGGTGCTCGATCCGGCGGCGGGGAGTTTCAGTGTATTGGAGGCGTGTCGGTTGGCTGGGAGGACGTTTGTGGGTTGCGATGTTAATGGGTGAACTTGGCGTGTCCGAGAGTGGTACTTGGCTGGTCTCCGGCGTTCAATCTAAGCAACCAAACGCGTCCGGTGGCCTCAATCGGCAGCTTCAGGTGTTGTCACGCTGTTGACCGTTTCGTGGATTTCCATCGACGGCAGCGTCGGTACCAGGTATGAGGGTAAGCCCAGCCGGCGCCAAAGAGACATTGAATGGACTTTGGCAACGCTCGCGGCAAAAAGTGAGATCACTGTGCCGTGAGTTACGACGACGATGTCCTTTTGTCCCGTCTCAATAACGGATTCGATCGATGTTGTGAACCTATTACAGGCTTGCTCCGCTGTTTCTGAGCCGAATACAAGCTCGTCGGGACGATTGAAAAACGTCTCGACAGCCCTGTCAAACTCGTGTTTCGGCAAATATGGCACGTCGTCCCTGTGATGTTCTTCCAAGCCGTCCGCCAATCTGACCGGAACGTCAAATGTACGAGCCACTATGCCCGCGGTTTCGACAGCCTTGGGTTCTCGGCTTGACCAGGTCAGCTCTGGGCTGAGAAAACTCAACTTGGTCGCAAGAACTTTTGCTCGACGTCGCCCGACGTTGCCAAGCCTCCAAGTTGATGGGGGTTTGCCTGGTTCGATGTCGGGCATCGAATGTTTCACCAGCACCAGCCTACGCACGTCCCACTCCTATGGCGGGTTTACTAGCCACTACGATCATGCGGCGGGTATTGACGCCATAGTCCTCGCCGCGGAAGCCGCCGTAGACGTTTTGGAGGGTCAGGCCGACGTTGTCAAGCATCTGAATGATTTCGGTCAAGGTGTAAAGGCGCATTTTGAGGTCGGACATCGTTCGACGTGTGCCGTCGAGGAGGATTTCGGTGTAGGTGAGGTGGTTGATGCTTTTTTCAAGGTTGAGGACGCGGCGTTCGAGGACTACGCGGCCGTCTTCGTGTTGTTGCCAGTCGAACTCCTCGTTATTGATGATGACCCACTCGCGGTTTAGCAGGTCCATCATGAGTTTGCCTCCGGGTTTCAGAACCTTCGCGATTTGGTGCAGGACGCGCTGGTCGTCGTCTTCGGATTCGAGGTACCCGAATGAGGAGAACATGTTGATGACGGCGTCGAACTTGCTTGTAAATTCGTCGGGCAGTTGGCGCATGTCGGCTTGGCGGAGTGTGAGCGCCAAACCGGCGGCTTCGGCCTCGGATCGGGCGATTTCCAGCATCTCCGCGCTTAAGTCCACTCCCGTGACATCAAGGCCTGTTTTGGCGAGGGCGATGCTGTGTCGGCCCTGCCCGCAGCAGAGGTCTAAGACGCGGTGATTGGGTTGGATACCGAGGGCATGGATCGCGAATTGGGTTTCGAGATCGGTGCGATCCTGCTGCAAGGTGTGGCCGTAGACGCGAAGGTAGTCACCTTTGAAGAAGCGGACGTACCAGGGTGTTTCGGCTTCGCCAGTCACGATGTTCGATCAGTCTAGCGATTTGGCGTAGAGGGTGCTATCCGCGATTTTGGCATCGATGAATGCGTCGTGGCGTTCGCGGCATTTGTTGCAGTTCGCGCAGTGGATTATGGCATCGTCGTCACCGGTCCGTGGATTCGAACAAGTGAGTGTTAAGTGCAGCGGAAGTGATGACGCGTTGGCGGCAAGGATGTCTTCTTTATGGCGGTGACGCATCGGAGCTTCGACGGTGATTTCGTGGTCGAGGCCCATCCCATTTGAGTTGGCGATGTTTTGGAAGAATTCGGGCGTTGCGTCTGGGAAGGGGTTGCCGGCTAGCGAACCGATGACGATGCGATGAACGTCGTTTAGGCTGCACCAGATCGCGGCGAGCGTGATGAGGATGATGTTGCGCCCAGGGATGTAGACGGTCTCGTCAGGCTCGTCGTAACCGGGCACGGTTTCGCCCGACATCGTCCAGTGCGTGTCACCGTATAACGCTTTGACGGGCAACGATAGGGTCGTTACTGGTTTGATGTTCGGGTTGTCGACGGCATCGATGAAGTGTCCCAGCATCTTCTGTTCGGCCCATTCCCAGGGGATGCCGGTCTCGACGTAGATCGGGTATGCGGTCCTGTTTTTCGCTTCGTTGGCTAACAGGATGCAGCTGTCCATGCCGCCGCTCGCCAAGACGGCCGTTGGCTGGTTCACGACGAGTGTCCGTTGCGGCTCGCCCTAAAAGTTGCGTAGGAGTTCGGCGTCTCCCACAACCGGATCTCCGAGATATGGAGGATTTCGGAGGAGGTCATGTCGTGGATATGGGCTGCGATGTTCTCCGCGGTTGGGTTCCGGTCGATCGTGTAGTGAGCCTCGCCTAACTCCTCGAGCACCGGCACCAATGGATCATTGCGGTGAAGGATCATGCGATGGTCGAGATTGTCGTCGATCCAGGTTTTGACGATGTCTTTGATGTCGGCGAAATCGACGACCATGCCGCGATGGTCGGTCTCTTCGGCCTCGATGTCTACTTCAACGCGGCCGTTGTGGCCGTGCAGGTGCCGACATTCGCCTTCGTAGTTGAGGAGGCGGTGCCCGTAGCAGAAATCGATGACTCTGGTTACTTTGTAGGTCACGATTCAGACGCCTCGGATGTGACGACCGGAGTCCACTCTGACGATTTCGCCGGTGATCGAAGTGGTTCGTAGAAGGGTTGCGATGATCTCTGCGATGTCGTTTACCGAGGATTCGAGCTGCAGGGGCGCTTTGGCGGCGATGGCGAGGTCCCAATCTTCTGGGGTGATTTCGGGTGGTCGCATCGTCGGGCCTGGAGCGACTGCGTTAACACGGACGCCAAAGCTTGCTACTTCTGCTGCCAAGCAACGCGTCATGAAGTGGATAGCGGCTTTCGCCGTGAGGTACGGCAGGTAGTCGGTGTATGGAGTCTCTTCGGCAGCCCAATCGCCGAACATGATGATGTGGCCGCGGTTGGGTCCGGGGTTTAGTCTCATCTGCTTGGCGGCGTGCAATCCAATTAGGTACGACCCTTTCGCAGAGGCCATCGCACGGTCCCACGCGGCGCCATCGAGCGAGTCGAACGGCGCGTACGGGTAGTCAGAAGCTAGATTGACGACGTAATCAAGGCCGCCGAGCGCGCCGACGGTCTCTTTTACGGCACCGATCACCTGATGCTCGTCGCTAAGGTCTGCTTGTATCAGCGCGGTGTCGACATTGGTAATCGAATCGGCAAGAGATTGAGCTTCGGCTACACTGCTGCGGTACGCTATGGCGAGATTGATACCTTCTTCGGCGAGCCGATGCGCGACGACTTGACCCACGCGTTTGGCGCCCACGATCAACGCCGCTTTGGGCCGTTCGGGCTGCGTTGGATCGGACATATTTCCAAAGTGGCGGAGGGGACAGGATTCGAACCTGCGGTCACCGTGAGGTGACACTGGTTTTCAAAACCAGCGCATTAAACCGCTCTGCCACCCCTCCGTAGATTGCGGTTTGGTTGCGATATTTCGATTCTAATGCTGGCATCGCGTGCAGTAGTAGGCGGTGCGGCCGCCGATGGTCCTCGAGATGATGGCTCGGCCGCAGTCTGGGCAGACTGATTTCGAACCGCGCGTGATGCGCATGCGCTCGTCGTAGGCGTCCACAACGTATGGGCTTCCATCGGCGCTCGGGTGTGTGGAGATGAATTCGATCGCATGCTCCAATACCGCGATGATCGCCGAGTGAAGGATTTCGAGGCGCCCGACGCTGATTCGGTTGCAACGGCGCAGAGGTGAGATGCGAGATCGGAGAAGGGCTTCGTCGGCGTAGATGTTGCCGATACCCGCCACCAAATTCTGGTCTAAAAGGGCTGGTTTGATCCGCGACCGCTTTGACTTCACTCGTCGCGTGAATTCGCTTGGTGTGAGATCCCACGGCTCCGGGCCGAGATTTGGAAACGCATGTTCTGGTTTTTCCGCGCACCAGAGCCGGGCCCACCTTCGTGAATCGTTCAACTCAATGCGCCGTCCATCGCCAAGATAAAAGACTGCGCGGCGATACCTGACGGGCGTTTCTCCCGGTCCGCGGATGTGGACGGAACCAGTCATACCCATGTGCAGGACCAGATGAGATGTTGTATCGTTTCCGTCTTGGAGGGACGCGATCAGATATTTGCCGCGGCGATCGATGCTGCCGACGGTTTTGCCGGAGACGGCGTTGGCGAAACCTTCGATGTCGTGCCGGGGAGCCGCAACACTATCCGCCCAACCCACTTCGACGCGCTGGATTTTCTCTCCTTCGAGTCGTTTTGATACTAAGTATCGTCGGATGGATTCGACTTCTGGGAGCTCGGGCATGGGCTGGATTATCGCGCCAGCCGGAACGCTCGTGGATAGAGGAAAGGCCGCTGAAGGTTGTGTTAATCGTTGGTGGTTTGAAAACCGAAGGCGCGCCGACTTGTTTCGAGCAGCTCCTGCATGGTCATCGAGAGAATCTTCAACTCTTCGCCGATTACGTCCAATCTTGCTTCGAAACGGTCCATTCGCCCATCGAAACGATCGGTCCGCGCATCGGCAGCCGACCTGGCCTGCGTTAGCTGCAACATCATGTCGGTGACGATGGTCCTGAAGTCCGCCATTTCATCTTTGGGGGCGAATTCCGTGTGAGTATGTTCAACGGTAGCCATAGGTAACTCAGGTGTTTTGAGTTATGGTTCCGATGTTACGTGAGGGGTTGGTTGGATAGTCATTGGCCTCGGTTGCCCTGGCGTCCACCCACACCTCTAGTGCTGGCGATACCGCCTTGTTGGAGGAGGGATTCGGGGCCCACTATCAGGTTGTTTGGCGGGTCTCCGCCGAAGGCTATTGCGGACAAGCCCTCGGCAATGTCAGTTAGGGTGCCAGTTTTGGCGGAGATGATGTTTGAGTCTTCGTTCGCGGTTAGGCGGAGTGTGCCTTGGGCTGTTTCTACAGAGACGCTTTGGTCATCGGTTTCGGCGATGGCACCTGTTATGGTTGACTGGTTCGTAAGGGGTTGGGCGCTTGGGAGGCCAGCGCCAAATAGTCCGCGGAAATTGCGGGTTTGTTCTTCCGGCAAGAACGTCAAGTTAATGATGAAGATGCGTCCATCTTCGCCTCTTTGGACGGTACCAGACACTAGTGATCCTTCGGTTAGGTCCGCGGGAGTAAGTTCGTTGAAGACGGTAATGTTGGTGCTGTCCGAGACTTCGATATCAGTAGCCAGTCCGCTATCGTCGTCGTGTTCGATGGTTATGGTTGAGCCAGAGATTGCAGAGACTGTGCCGGTGATTGGCGGCGCGCCGAAACCGCCACCTTGTCGTCCACCGGGAACTTCGATCCCGGCATCGGCTAAGGCTTCTTGCATCAGTTCGAGGAGGCGCACTTGATCGGCTTCCGACACGTTGCCGGACTGTGCTTTTTGAATTAGCTCTTGGATTTCGGGGTTGCTTTCCATTGCTTCTTGTATGGCTTCGAAATTGGGCCCTCCTGCCCCGCCACTTGGGACTCCTCCTCCAAATCGTCCGCGACCGCCGGCTTCGGCGGTTATTACGACCACGCCTTCGCCGCTGTCGATCCGCTCTTGAATCTCCGAGGGGAGTTCGCCTGCAGAGGCGTCTTCGGTGATTACCGATGTTGAGACGATGACCACCTCGGCCTGCGTCGCGTCTCCTTCGAATTGCTGTTGAGCGGGAGCATTGCGTGTGGTTGGTGTCGGAAGTTCGCTTTCTGCGGCGAAATGTATTGTTTCTTCGTCGTTCTCGCCGGTCGGTGCCAAGAAGACGATCGCGGCGACGCCGAACCCAACGCCGATTAGGACTACGACTACCAAAAGTATTGCGAACGGGCTCTTCATTTCAGATGATCGACCAATCCATTTCTCGTTTTCTTCGCACGGTCCGATGTCGATTGTGCTGTGAGATTGTCCAGAATTCTTGAGGGTTTCGCTATTCGTATCGCAACGCTTCGATCGGGTTCAATCGCGCGGCTCTCACTGCCGGATAAATGCCGAAGAAGAGGCCTACGGCGATGGAAACGATAAGGGCGATGATGGGGATGTCGCTAGTTACTCGCGTTGACCATTCAGTACCGATGAGGAACCTGCCGTTGATGGCGGTTGCGAGAGCGACACCCACGACGACACCGATGATTCCACCGCCGAATGTGAGGAATACGGCTTCAGTTACAAACTGAGCGACGATGTCACGACGTTTGGCTCCCATCGCTTGCCGGATTCCGATTTCGCGCGTGCGTTCGGTGACCGAGACGAGCATGATGTTCATGATCCCGATGCCACCGACGAGCAATGAGATTCCGGCGACAGCGCCGAGGAAGATGACTAGAGTCTGATTTGCTTCATCAAACGTATCGAGGATTTCCTGCTGGTTGAAAACGGTGAAGTCATCTGCTTCGGTGATGCGGTGGCTAAGCCGTAGAACGGTTTCAATCTCCTCGATGGCTTGGTCGACAACCTCGACATCTCGGGCTTGAATGGAGATCTGGTCGACGCTGATATCGCCACCAGGGATTCGCTGCCCGGTGAGCCGGTAGTACGCCGTTGTGATGGGCACTAGGGCTAGGCCGTCGGCAGAACCGAAGCCGCTTTGCCTGGCGAGAACTCCGACCACCCTGAATCGTCGACCGTTGATGCGGACCAGCGCGCCGGTGGGGTCTTGATTGCCGAACAGATCTTCGGAGACTTGTGCACCCAAAACGACGACCTCTGCGAGTGCCTCGACGTGTGGCGTTCCGATGAACGTGCCGCTCGCCATTTCCAGGTTGCGAACACTCAGATACTCGGGCGTCACCCCGGAAATTTGCGTTTCAGTTGTGTTGTTACTGATGTGTATGGTTCCGAAAGAGCCGATTTCTGGTGCTACGGCTTTGATGGATGGAGTGTAGAGCGGGTCGCGCAGAGCTTCCACATCTGCCAAAGTGAGCGGCTGGCCGGTGGGTATGACGGTCAGGAGGTTGCTGCCAAGCCCTTGGATGAGTTCGGTGATGCGGTCGGTAGAGCCTCGTCCGATGGACATCAGGGTGATGACGGAGCATACGCCGAGGACGATCCCAAGGAGAGCAAGTGCGGCTCTCAGGCGATTCGCGGTCAGCGAGTATACCGAGGTTCGAATTATGTCTAGTGGAGACACTCCGGACCCTCGCCCTACCTCTCTCGATTCCGACCTGTGTTGGAATGACGGGTAGTGTGCCCGGAACCAGCTAAGCGGGAAGAGGGTTTGGTTTCGTCGCTGATTACTCGGCCGTCGCTCAGGGTGATGATGCGGTCGGCTCTCGCGGCTACGTCTCGTTCGTGGGTAACTACGATTACAGTGATCCCGTTCTCGTGATTCAGATCGGAGATGATATTCAGGATTTCAGCGGTATTTGCGGTGTCGAGGTTGCCCGTGGGTTCATCGGCTAGGAGCACGGATGGTTCTTTGACCAATGCACGCGCGATGCCGGCTCGTTGCTGTTGGCCACCGGATAACTCGGTCGGTCGATGATCCATGCGGTCTCCCAAACCAACCAAGGCGAGCGCGCGTTCGGCGCGCTGGCGACGGTTGGGCCAACTGCCGTACATCATGGGTAGTTCAACGTTCGCGAGCGCGGTTAGACGTGGTAAGAGATTGTGGGTTTGAAAGACGAACCCGACTTTTCGGCTGCGTATGTCGGCGAGGCGATCGTCGGACATGGCCTCGACGGCCTGCCCGTCGATGTGATAGCTGCCGGAAGTTGGAACATCGAGGCATCCGATGATGTTCATGAGTGTCGACTTGCCTGATCCCGATGCCCCCATGATGGCTACGAATTCGCCGTTGTAGATGTCCATAGATACGCGGTCAAGCGCGCGCACTTGGATGGTGCCCATGTCGTATACCTTGGCGACGTCGCGTATGCGAATTACCGCGTCGTTCGTATCGTTTGCGTGGTCCATCATCGACCTGCGGTAGTCGGGTGAGTTTGTTGTCGTTGTGAGAAGGTCAACGTCCGGGCGGGCGGGCGACCGATACTGACCGTGTGATGGCGCGGAAGCCGCTGAACTGGCTGGTATCGGCTCCAACCACGGTCATGAGTATGGTCTCGCCTTCAGAGACGCCCTCTTCGATGACGGTCCAGAAGTCGTCGGAGATGCCGAGCGTCACGTTACGGGGTTGGATCGACCCGTCTTCGTTCGAAATCAGGAGTATCGGGTCGTTTACGGAACCGAACAGGGCCTGTATGGGAACGAGCAGTTTGTCTTTTTGTTCGCGGATTACGACTTCCGCGACCGCGCTGAGCCCTTCGGGCAGCTGAGTACCTTCGGGTTGCTCGGTCTGAATAGTCACCGGGTAGGTCACGACGCCTTGGTTAGACTGGCCAAAGGCAGCGATGTCGCTGATCCTGCCGATCAGCACCTCGTCTCCCAAGGCTTCAAGTTCGATGGACGCGGCATCGCCTACTTGCAAGAACAGCACGTCAACCTCGTCCACGGTTCCAGATACTTCGACTATCGAAGAGTCGGCTATCTCGATCGCGTCGGCGCCGTCGTTCACTTGTTCGCCTTCTACGACGGAAACCGCGGATACGACGCCGTCGAAGGGCGCAACGATTTGGGCGTCGTCAAGTGCCTCTTGCGCGGCCTCGAGGTCTTCGCGTGCCGTAGCTACCTCCGCACGTCGGAGCGCGACGGTGGCCGGATCGGGGTTGATCAGGTCATCCAATTCATCTCGAGCCGCTTCGAGTTCCGCTCCGGCGACTTCAACCTCCTGTTCAGCGAGAACGACTTCAAGTTCGTCTGATTCTGTCAAATCTTCAAGATCATCGATCTTGGCCACGAGATGTGACCGCGCGACTTCCACTTCGTGGGCCAACACTTCGATGTCCCGTGCGTTTGGGTTTAGAAGGTCTTGCAACGACTCGAGCTTGCTGTTCGCGTCGGCAATCGCGACTTGGACCTCTTGCTCGGCGACGCCGATCGCTTCTGCATCGCGGCTCCGGATTTCGTTAACGGTGTCTACTGCGTCGCTGACACCTGTCTCAGCTTTTTCGACGCGCGATTCGGCTAACGCGATATCGACATCTGATCCGCCAGCGATGAGATCGGACAGGTCCTGAGATGCCTGTTCGAGCGAGTCTTTGGCGACTTTCAGTTCTTGGGTCGCAACCGCGACATCATGTTTCGCACTCTCGAGATCGACTTGGCGACTGGCAACCGTCTCGTCGATCTCTGATGTCAAGAGCCTCTCAAGCTTCAACTCTGCGTCTTGGCGTCGCAGATCTGCAAGTTCTACTTTTGCGGCTAAATCGTTCAGAACATCCTCGTCGGTTGGATCGAGCAGATCTGCCAGTTGTTCGTTCAGGTCGCCTAGGCTTTTGTGGGCGGCGTCGACGGCGTCCTCAGCATTGTCGAACTTCTCGGAGTTGGCGAGCATCACTGTTTCATATGCTTCAGTCCGCGACTGGAGCTCTTCCCAAGCTTCCTCGAATTCGATGTTTACGCACTCGTCCGTGACGCCGGTGCCGAGTTCCGTGCAATCGAATCTCAGGTTGCTGAGGAAGAATTCGGTCCACGTAGCGACAACCGACTCGCTCCAAGGAGTGTCAGGATCATCCTCCAACCATTCAGAAGAAATGTTGTTGCGCTCAGCGAGGCGGTTGCCCCCTCCGGCCGGCGACATTATCTCCAACAGCGTCTTGCCGATTTGCGCGAATATCTGGTCCGGTGAATATCGCCACTCGTAAACGGTGATATCCATGCCGATCCATTTGAGGAATACGTCTTGGTACGCTTCGCGCGCGTCGTTTAACGCATCTTCGAGTTCAAACAGCTCAGAATCGACCTCGATGGACAGCAGGGCCAGCTGGTCCTCGGCCACGTCGACGTCGCTCTCGGCTTCAGCGATCTGTTTGCGCAACTCCTCCAAATCGTCCTCGTCATAGGGTTGCTTGGCCTCTTCATACGCGTCTACCGCTGACGAATAGGCGAGTTCGGTGGCGGCGAGATCGGCCTCTGCTTCAGATTTCAGAATCTCGATGCTCAAGCCATCCTCAACCGCATCTTCCGCATCTTTCAGAGCGTTCGCCGCGTCGAAACCGGCTTTTTCCGCTTCGACAACCATTGATTCCGCTTTTTTGACATCAAGTTCCGCTTTGTTGATCGAAGCGGCATCTGGGTTGCGCAGGTTGTTCAACGCTTGTGCCGCGTCGTCAAGCTCTTTGATCGCTACATTAACGTCGTGTTCCGCCGTAGCGAGATCGGAGCGGTTTAGTTGCGTCAGGTCGTCCAATTTGTTTTCAGCGTCGACTACGGCCTGAGCAGCTTGCTGAACGGCTAACTGTGCTTTTTCGACGTCAAATTGAGGTGGGTCCGTCAACTCCAGTAGCTTCTCCTCGGCATCCTTCAATGCTTTTACGGCTTCAGATACTTCCAGCTCAGCGTTCGCTAGATCGATTTCTGCGGGATTCAGCAGGTTGGAGAGGTTGGTTTCGGCATCGGCCAGTTTTTGCACTGCCTCGAGGATTTTGAGGGTCGCGTCATCGACCTTCTTCTTCTCCGGATTGACGAGTTCGTCCAGAACCCTTTCGGCATCTTGGAGCGCGACGCTCGCGTTTTGCAGTTTTTGCTCGGCCGAGATCACCGCATCGTCGAAGAGCGTGACCAACACATCGCCGCTCCTCACCGCATCTCCCACCTCTACATTCACAGACTCGACGGTGCCGGAAAGTCCGAAGGAAAGTCGTTCGCGATTGGCGTACTCGAGGGTTCCATTGATAGCGACGGAGTTAACTAGATCGCCACGGCGGATCGTGAGAAGTTGGGTTTCAGCGTCTTCGGCGGCACCGTAGTCCTCGAGGATCGCGGCGACCGGCGACTCGCTTTCGAGCTGGTCCTGCAGATATGGGTATAGGTAGAACGTTCCCGCATATGCGACTACAGGGACTGCGATCAAGACGATCACCGCGGTCAACCATTGACGACCCGTTATTTGCTTGAGGGCATCAATCGGTCCTGATTCTTCGCGCTCAGAGCCGTTCGTCATGTCGTGTTCCGTCGATTCGTCATCGGTTTCTATCCGGCTAGACGAAGATTCTAGAGACCGAATCGCGCGGAAATTGTTAAGGTCCTCGGCGGATTCCCGTCGGCGATTCCTAGAACCGGCCACGAAAAAGTAGCCGAGAAGCCCGGCGGTCCAACACCGCGACCAGTGCCGGCGTTGTTTGTCACTCATAAGCCCACTATCACCTGAACGTCTTTAGAGTAACCTTGTTGACGCGATACGGATGTAAAGAGCGAGAGGCCGAGATGACAGAAGCGAGACTTGCCAGAGACTACGATATCCGCTTTGGACACGGGCTATTGAAGGCCGATTCAGCAAATTGGGGTAAGTTTGTGGTCATAACCACGCCGTCCGCGTGGGAAGCCACGAAAGACGAGTTGCATCACGAACCGGAAGGGATCGGGATCAACGAATGGCTAGATAGGACCCACCTGATCGAGGTCTCGGATTCGTTGCCAGACGACATAGATCTTGTTGTCGGTCTAGGCGCAGGTCGTGCGCTAGATCACGCGAAGCTGGTAGCGAAGCGCAAGGACAAGCCGCTAGTGCAGGTACCAACAGTGGTATCGACCGGTGCCATAATCCACGGGTTTGTTGCTGATTGGGACGGGCGCCAAATAATCGGGCAACTGGCAGTAGTGAACTGTGAGTATGTGTTGGTGGACTACGACGTGGTGCTCAGAGCGCCGGAGCGGTTGAATACGGCAGGTTTGGGCGATGTACTCTGCGGCTACGCCGGCATCTCGGAGTGGCGCAGGTCGGCGGAGTTGGGCAAGACAGAGCCGGTGGATGCATCTAAGACGGCCAATGCCCTCGCTTTATACGACAAGATCATCACCGATTTTCCGGCGAGTCTCGATGCCGACGGCGAGTTGACACCCAAGTCGGTCGAGGTGATCATGAATGCGGTGCAGGCGCGGGACGACGCTTTGGTCAAGGATGATCGGGCACCGGGCGCTGACCACGCCTTCTGCTTCGTGGTGGAGATCGCGGCTGACAAGTACTGGATACATGGGGAGATGTGCGCGCTCGGAGCTGTCATCATCGCCTGGAGGACACAGCAGAGCCCGGAAACCTTGGTCGGGTGGTTGGACACCTGCAAGGTTCGGTGGCGACCTCGCGATGTTGAGATTACCCGTGAGGAACTAGGCGCAGGTATCGCGGTGTGGCCATCGTGGATGGGCGACGGTTCTGATGACAAACCCGTGTCCAAATCGATCGTGGTTCAAGAACCGATGACCGAAGAAGAGATCGACGCCTGCTGGGAGTGGCTGAACTCGAACTGAAGTGGAATTCGCCTACTTATCCGGCGGCCGATATCGGACGACTCATTTGGTGGAGGTCGACTCATGTGGGCAATGACGATTGCCGGCGGGCGTGGTGAACGTCTCCAACCGCTCACTGACCAGATCTGCAAGCCGATGGTTCCGGTGAACGGTGTTCCGTTGCTGCAGCACCAAGCACACTGGCTCTGTTCGAACGGTGTGAAAGACATCGTGTTCCTAACCGGGTACCGCGCTGAGCAGGTCGAAGACCATTTCGGAGACGGATCGCGTTTCGGTTTCCGGGCCCACTACTCGCCCGAAGATCAGCCGCTAGGCAGAGGCGGCGCCGTCAAGCAAGGTTTTCAGTTGATTCCACGAGATGTTGAAGAAGTGATCGTCGTGAATGGGGATGTGTTGTCGGACCAATCACTCGACCCGTTGTTGAAGCTGCGCCGAGAGAACCGCGCGGCGGCGGCGATCACGCTCATCCCGTACGTAAGCGCGTTTGGTGTGGTCCTCGTGTCGGAAGACGACGTTGTCACTAGCTTCGCCGAGAAGACTGAACTTCCTTTCTGGATCAACGGTGGGATCTATGTCTTCGAACGTGGACTGGAAAGCCGACTTCCTAATGTTGGCGACCATGAAACGACTACGTTCCCGCGGGTCGTTGACGAAGGACGGATGCGAGCGCTGCGATCCTCAGCGAACTGGATCTCGGTAGATAGCCACAAAGATCTACGCGAAGCGGAAGAGATGATTTCCAAAGGGCTTCTGCCCCGCTCGATCGTCCCTTGAACAGGAGTTGGGCTTGCGAGTGGCTAGACTGCCACGCTGTCTCGCGATTCCTTTACGTGGCGAGAGACTTCTAAAGTCGCAATGTTGATGTGTTTGTCGGAAGTGTTGATGACAAAGTCGTAAAGGTCATGATCTTCAGGATCGGCGCGGTGCATCTTGTAGAAAAACTCGCGCTGTGCTTTTTCTCGCTCCTCAATGATTCGCTCCGCCTGCGAGATCTCAGTCAAACCCTCCCGGTTCATCACGCGCTCGACCCTGTCGTCCCAATTCGCGAAGATGCCGACCCTGGATACCGAGTCGTGTTCCGCGAGTTCGACGGCACCGGCCCTATGGACGATGACCGCGTTGCCATCTTTGGCCAGTTGCGACAGATCGTAGGCATTGTCTAGGGAAGTATTGGCGGACGGCCCGTTCGTGTCCCAAGTAAGCGGCGAGTGAATGTCTGCGGCACCTTGCAGGTATGGGTCATCTCCTGCGGCACCGATAGCGAAATAGGATGCGGCACGTTCGATCCAAGCCCAGAGCCGGTCGGAAAATTCGCCGTCTTGGAGTCGGAGAAGTTCTTCGGTCGAGGCTTCAGCGTTTAGAGCATCGATTGAAGGCAACCGGACGCGGTCAAAGTATCGCCACCCGAACATTCGGGCGATCTTTTTGCCGACTACAAAGGCACCCGAGCCAATGTGGCCGTCGATTGTGACCAACGTTTTCTGCATTGGATGCGTGACCATGTCGCAAGCTGCGGACGCGCGCCAAATGGGGCGCCCGCGCGTGCGGAAATAATATACGCATTCGGTGTTCGGTGCAAGAATTCGGAATTCCAGCTACCGATTCGACACATTCAAACCACCATCAACGACCAACGACGCGCCGGTTATGTAGTCGTTTTCAATCAAGCTAATCAAGGCGCGGCAAACTTCGTCCAACTCGCCCAAACGCCCGGCCGGGCCCAAGGTGTCTTGAGATATACGTGACTGATCGGATATCTGGTCGTCGGATAGAGGCAAGATCGGGCCCAAACGCAGTTCATTGACCTGAATCTGTGGCGCTAGTGCTGCAGCCAAGGATCTGGTCAATCCGCTCATCGCTGAGTTTGCGATGCCGAGTGCGAAGCGCGACTTGTATACCCTTCGTCGGTCGTTGATGTTGACGATCTTACCGTTATCCATTTCGGGCAGATCTCTCACCATCATCTGCGCCAGAAGCATTGGTGCGCGGACATTGACCGCCATCGTGTAGTCAAACTCATCGGGCGATGTTTCATTTAAGGTCGCGCGACTAAACGAAGAGGCGTTGTTGATGAGGATGTTCGGGATTGCGCCGAGTCTTTCGGTCGTTTCTCGCCAAAGATCGGCGCACTGTTCTGGTGATGCGAGGTCGGATCGGATCGATTCGCTCTGCACTCCGAGTCTGCTGACGATGTCTCGGGTCTCCGCGGCCTCTACCTCACTGCTCAGATAATGCACCGCGACGTTGCAGCCGTTCTCGGCTAACGCCAAGGCGATGGCGCGCCCGATGCGCTTCGATGCACCCGTAACCAGCGCTGTTGAACCGTTAATATGCATCGCGCTGCATCCAGTCGTACCGTGTCATACTCGCCTTCATGTTAGCCTTCGAGCAGTCACCGTTGAGACAACGAGGAACCAGGGATGATCTACGAATTCAGGACGTACGACCTCGTGACCAGGGCAGTGCCCGAGTTCGAAGCGAGAACTGCGGCGAAGCTCAAAGAAGGTCGCCAGGATTATTCTCAGCTTTTCGGTTTCTGGTACACCGAAGTCGGACCGATCAACCAAGTGATCCATGTCTGGCCTTATGATGACCTCGAACAGCGGCGGAAGATCCGAGCGCAAGTGGCCGAGGACGGGATTTGGCCACCGGACAATGCTGAGTTCGTGCGGAAGATGCGCTCCGAGATATTCCTTCCCGCCCCGTTCATGAAGAACCGCGGTGAAGCCAAACTCGGGCCGGTATATGAGATGCGCATCTACACGTACGCGCCCCCGGACATACCCAAAGTCATCGAAATCTGGGGCAATCACATCGAAGAACGAGAGAAGTACTCGCCTCTGGTGGGAGCTTGGTACTCGGAGCTCGGCGCCCTAAACACTTGGATCCACATGTGGGCTTACGAGAGTTACGACCAGCGTGCAGCTATCCGAGAAGAAACTCGTGCCAAAGGCGTGTGGCCCCCTCCCGGCGGGATCGCCCCACTCACCCAAGCGAACAAACTCTTGCTCCCGATGAATTTCTCGCCCCTCCAATAGGGAATTGGGGCGGTTGCGGAGAGTACGCTCTTCCAAAGATCGACCGCGGTTAGACCGCCGCGTTTCGGAGATGTTCCATGAACTCCTGGCGCGTCGCGCTGTTGTCGCGTAACGTGCCCATCACCGCGCTCGTAACCATTCGCGGGTCCTGCTTGCGGACACCACGCATCACGGTGCACATGTGAGTGCCTTCGACTACGACGCCCACACCTTTCGGCTCGATCAATGAATCGAGAAAGGTAGCGATCTCCTGCGTCATTCGCTCTTGAACCTGCAACCGGCGGGCGAACATGTCAACTATGCGGGGTATCTTGGACAGCCCGATCACCTTCTTATCGGGCAAGTATCCGACGTGTGCGAATCCGTAAAACGGTAACAGGTGGTGTTCGCAAAGACTGTAGTATTCGATCGATTTCACGACGACCATCTGATCGTATTCGACATCGAATAGTGCGCCGTTCAACAGCTGCTCTGGGTCGATCGAATAGCCGCTCAAGAGTTCATCGAACATCTCGGCGACGCGCAACGGGGTTCGTTCTGTGCCTTGAGGATCAAGGTTTTCCGGACCTATGGCAGCCAGAATCTTGTCCACGTTTTCGGCTATTCGGGCTTTAGTGTCGCGGTCGAGCGTGCGACCGCGGTCGAACATAGAAGGCTCGTAGCCGTTCGTTGCGTCATCGTAAGTTAGGGGTTCGCCCAACATTTGGAACTCTGCTTCGGTCAATCGATACGGTCCGACGTTTACCACCCGTCTATACGCCCCATTATCGTTGATGGTTCAAACGCGCCTCTCAATCGAGTCTTGCTAATCTACCATCTAGTCGATTGAATGTCGGATATATGCCTCAACGCCAAGGAGTTGCGCCGTGAAAATCACTGAGATTGAGACCTTCGTAGTAGATGCCGGTTGGCGCCCGTGGCAGTTCTGCGCCGTCCGGACCGACGAAGGGATAACGGGTTACGGCGAGATGTCCGACGGCCGCAACCCTTACGGCGTGATCGGCACGGTGAGTGATTACGAACCGATCCTGTTGGGCCAAGATCCACTGGCAGTGGAAGCGCGTTACTGGGACATGTACCGCATGTCGAGGCAGGCGCCCGGGGGCATCGCGGCGAGGGCGATCGCCGGCGTGGAGCTCGCGTTGTGGGACATCAAAGGGAAGGCTCTCGGCGTACCCGTCCATAGCTTGTTCGGCGGGCCGACGCGGGAAAGGCAGCAGGTCTACTGGTCCCATTGCGGTTCATCTCGTTCGCGTAACCATGAATTGATCGGAGTCCCGCCGATGGATTCATTCCAAGCGGTGACCGATCTCGGGCATGAGGTCAAGGAACGTGGTTTCAAAGCGCTGAAGACGAACATCATCTTCTTCGACGACAACACGCATGGCTACGGTTACGGCTTCGGCACCGATTCCCCAGATCAGACGATTAAACCGGGTTTGCTGGGACACGTCGAAAAGTACATCGGGACGTTTAAGGAGGCGGTTGGTCCGGATGTCGAGATCGCCCTAGACCTCAACTTCAACGTCAAACCTCAAGCCGCAAAGCAGATCTGCGCTGTTCTCGAGCAGTTCAACATGATGTGGGTCGAGATCGACATGTACGAGGTGGACGGTTTGAAGGAGGTCAAGGACAGCACGAGCTGTCCGATCACTTCCGGCGAGAACCTCTTCACCATCCGTGACTACCGTCCGTACTTCGCTGCCCGTGCGATGGATATCGCGATGATCGATGTGCCGTGGCAGGGCTTCGCTCGCGGTCGGGACGTAGGGATGCTGGCCGAATCGCATGAGATCAACGTTGCTCCTCACAACTACTATTCGCACCTTGCGACGATGCAGGGAATCAACCTGTGCGCCGCGCTGCCCAACGTCCGTATCTGCGAGATCGACATCGACGATGTGCCCTGGAAGGATGATCTAACCGGGGGACCATTGACATTCCACGACGGTGGGTTGCTGGATGTGCCGACTAAGCCAGGTTGGGGAGTTGAGCTTGACGAAGAGGTTGCACGAGCCCACGAGTGGAAGCGTGGGCGGGGACCTGGCTACCGTTGAGCATCGCTGCCGTAAATCTTCGCAAGTGGATTTAAGGAAGCGATTTCAACATATTTCTTCGCAATTTTTCTTTGCGAAGATTTAACCGCCGCCCGCCGGCCTCAACGGTTCGGTTCCCGCAGCACGCATATCCCAGTATTCGACGGGGCCTGCCGAACGCCAAATCTTCGCATAGGTTTTTAAAGAAGCGTTTCTGGGTTATTGCTTCGCAAATATTCTTTGCGAAGATTTAGGCGCCATTCGCCGATCACAACGGTTCAGTCCCCGCTGCGAGCACATCCATGTAATCGTCGTACGCGAACACGCGGTTCCTGGCGTTGCCCGTCACCTCGCGCACAATCCCGAGTTCCCCCAACGTATAGATGCCTGCGGTCGCTCCTGGTCGCGACAGGTTCGTCCGAGCCAGCACATCGTTGATTCGCAGGTAAGGTCGCTCCATCAGGATGTCGTGGACTTGAAGCGCGGTAAACCGACGTCGGCCTGTTTGTTCGATGCGCTCGCGGTCATAGGCGAACAGGTTCGATAGTTGCGTTGTGGATGCGACCACTGCATCGGCGGCGTCCTTTATCGCTTCGAAAAAGAAGGCCAGCCATGCCTCCCAATCGCCTTCGAAACGCACATCGTTGAGCAAGTCACCGTAACGCCGGCGTTCATCCTTCAATCGCAGGCTCAGATACAGCGTCGGAACCGATAAGACGCCAGATTTCAGAAGCATTAGCAGCACGATCATGCGTCCGACGCGGCCATTGCCATCGCGGAACGGGTGAATCGTCTCGAACTGAGCGTGTGCGGCGCCGGTTCGAATCAGTGGGTGCGTCGCGTCCGCACGTGCCCCCTCGGCAGCGATGTAGCGAACGAGGTCCGCCATGCATTCTTCGACCCGTGAACTCGGCGGGGGGATGAACACCACCTGCCCGGTTGTGCGAGTGATGTAATTCTGGCGATCGCGGAACTCGCCGGGCTGTTTGAAACTCCCGCGGCCGCTCTGCAACAACCTGCGATGAATCTCTTTGATCAGCTCCGAATCGATTGGCGCACCCTCGCCTAACCGCTCGGTTGCGTACCTGAGAGCATTCAAGTAATTGACCGTTTCCCGTGCATCGTCTATCGGCGCCTCATCAGTACGTTGACCCATCTCGAGCATCATGAGGTCAGGCAGACTCGACTGCGTGCCTTCGATCTGGGACGACAAAACGGCTTCCTTGCGAAGATAGCTGTAGATCAACATATCGGCATTCGGCAGGTTGATCGACAGTGTGTTTAACCCGCCCACCGCGGTCATCGCATCCGCGAACCTCTCCAGCAACGGACCATCCATGACCACGGGCGGATCAGGAGGCAATGGTGTGGGAACAAATGCGCTGAATCGCTGGCCGCGGTCGTTGATGGTCTCGTACTTCCCAGTAGGTCCTCGACGCATGGTTAAGGCAGCTCCTCGAAGAGTTCATTAAAACTTCGCAAGGTTATTTAGCAAAGCGTATATCTGTTATTGATTATTATATCACATATAACGAAGCGTTAACATCGATTCGCTTCTTGAAAATTCAGTGCGAAGATTTAGCGGTCGCCTGCGCCGACCAATCCCAAACCAACCAAACTGTGAGAAGCGAACTCAACATCCGGCTTATGCATGAGTAGCCGTAGACGGTATGCGTTGAGATCGCCTGTCAGCCATTCCTCGAAGGCGATAACCACGACCTTTTCGAGATTCCGTCCCATCGCATATCCGAACTCGACCGCCGCGTTAGTTGAACGGTCGGGATGCACGACGTGGAGTTCGTCGCTGCTGTCCAACTTCGCCCAGCTACGATCGCGGATGGCGATCAGGTCCTCTTCGGTCTGACGTGGTCCGCTCGCCCATCGTCTGTCGTATTCGATTGCGGGACAGAACACGTCCTCTCCGGCGAGTTCCGTTTCGATGTACCACTCGCACCAACTGACGATGAGCCGGCGATCCTCTTCTGAGACGCTGGTGATAGGGGTGGCTAGATAGACGCGGTTCATCGAAGGCCAACAAACTTGAATTGATCGAAACGTTGCAGTCCCGTGAGGAGGCGATCACGCGGGATCGCCCGAGCGTGGCGACAAACAACGATTTCGGTTCACCCCACTACCGCTTCAATCTCCTCGTCGGACATCCCCGCTTTTCGCAAAATCTCCCAGTTGTGTTCTCCGAGCGCGGGAGAAGCTTTCATTTCTGGCATACCCGCGGTGAAGTTGAGGATCGGGCCGGAGGTTCGGTAGCGCTGTCCGGTGTGGTGTTCGAGTTCGATGATGTAGTTGTTCGCCACGGCTTGTTCGTCCCAAGCTAGGTCCTCGCTGAAGCGGATCGGGCCGCACGGGATGTCTTTGGCGTTCAACTCTTCGACCCACTCAGCGGTTGTCTTGGAAGCGAAGACCTCTTCGAATGTGTCGATCATCTCCTGCGCGAATCTGTCCGCGTCGGGCGAATCGTAGTCGTAGTCAGGATCTGTGACGCGCGGATCCTCCAAGTTGAGGTGTCGGAGCAACCGCGCTCTAGCGGCCCAGTCGAGCGTGCCGAGGCACATCCCGCCGTCTTTGGTGCGATAGGCGCGGTAGTAGCAGCGGTATATGGACGGTCGGACGACGCTTTGGTAGTCCTGCTGCAACTCCTGATAAGTCTTTCCTTCGGCGAGGAGCTGCGGATAGCGTTCCTGATACCAAGTCATAGAAGGCGTCGGCATGTCTAGCATGTGCATGATGCGCATGCACTGCATGGCGATCGCGTTCATCATCAGGCTGGTCTCGACCTTCTGTCCTGTGCCGCTGTCGCCTCGACCAACGATGCCTGCTACTAAGCCCAGGGCTGCACCGTACGCGGAGGAGAGATCGATGTATGACGACGACCACACGACTTCGGGTTGGCCGTTGGGCGTAATCTTGCCCTCAGACGTCACGGCACCGGTAAATCCTTGCATCACCAGATCGAAACCGGGAGCGCCTCCTAGCGGGCCTTTCATTCCGTATGCGGTGATGTCGACGTATACGATGGCGGGGTTGATGGCGGAAAGCGATTCGTAATCGATGCCGAGTGCTTTGTCGGTGTCCGGCCGGTTATTTGTAATGACACCGTCGGACATTTTGACTATTTGCGCAAGGGCTTCTTTTCCACGCGGGTCTTTCAGATTTAGCGTCACGCTCTTGACGCCGCGGTTCAACGGCAAAAAGGTGCGGCTTTCGTACGGTGCGAACGGTTGCGAAACTCGCCACGGATCGCCGGTCGGTGGTTCGACCTTGATGACTTCAGCTCCCATGTCGGCAAGTATCTGACCAGCGAACGGGCCTGCGACGAAATTGCCGAATTCAATCACCTTGATGCCCTCTAGTGGGCCCTTTTGGTGCATACCGTTCTCGCTTGCGCCATTTTCTGATGCATTGTCCGTCATGATGATGTGCAATATAACACCTTCGCCAGTTCAAAGCATGGGCGCGGCCACACTTCAGCCGCCGCGGCAACCAACTAAGATTTTTGGCATCGAGGCATCTCCATGGCGAGGAGACTGAGGGATTGCTTAACTTCCTTAAGCCGCAGAGTAGTTTGACGGACGCTGACCGCGAGCGCGGCTACTCGGCGATGAACAAGCAAGTTTTCGCCGCGGCGGGAGCGGAAGGATTTGTGTCGGGAGGTTTCATCTCCGCGTTCGCCCTTCTCATCGGCGCGTCGAACTTCCACATCGGCGTCCTTACGGCCATCCCATTCGCTGCACAAGCTCTGCAGATACTCGCGGTCGTAGTCATCGAGCGCGTGCAGATGCGAAAGGCTATCGTAATCGTCACGTACGCGATTGCTTACGCCACGTGGGTCCCCGTCGCTCTGATACCGCTTTTCATCGAGGTCCCCCACCAAGGCGCGGTGATCCTTTTGTTGACGTTCGTGGGTGCGCGCGGCGTCGCCACAGCGTTCGTTGTCACGGGTTGGAACGGCTGGTTACGGGACATCATTCCGGTGGATCGTGCTGGCGATTTACTTGGCCGACGTTTAAAGATCGCCACTGTGGCCGCCATAATCACTGGCCTTGGCGCGGCTTTATTCGTCGACTGGTGGAAGGGGTTTGCGGCTCCTGGTTCCGAAGCGTTCGGGTACTCAATCGCCTTCCTATTCGGTGCGCTGATATTAGGTCTAGGATCGGTCGGATTCATGGCGCGGATCCCCGAACCACGCATGATGACCCGCGGCACGAACTCGGTGCGAGGGATGCTGTCAAACCTTGCGGGGCCAATCAGGGATTTGGAGTTCCGTAAATTCATCATCTACCAGTTCGTGTGGTATTTCGTGATCCACCTCGCGGTGCCGTTCTTCGCCGTCTACATGCTCGTGCGGTTAGAGATGCCGCTCTCATTGGTGGTTGGGTTAGGTGTTTTGAGCCAAGTCAGCAGCTTGATCGTCTACCAGCTTTGGGGCCGGTGGGCTGATCGCTTCGGCAGCAAAGTGGTGTTGTCAATCTCCTCTTCTCTCTACTTCTTGGTGATTATTGCTTGGACATTTACGACCTTGCCGGATAGACACGGTGGCACGATTCCGATCCTCATCCTGCTGCACCTGCTGTTGGGGGTCGCGATTGCGGGCGTGAACATTTCCGTGACCTCATTGCGCCTCAAGATGTCGCCGGTTGAGCAGTCGACTTCCTACATGGCTGCGGCCTCGCTGGCATTGAACCTTGGCGCTGGCATCGCCCCGCTGGTAGGCGGGGCGTTTGCCGACTTTTTCGAGATTCGCAGCTTCAGGATAGCTATCCAATGGGTCGATCCGACTGGGGTCGTTGACGTGCCGGCCTTCTCATTGACCGGATTCGACTTTCTGTTCGCGGTCGCGTTTCTACTAGGGTTCATCACGATACCCCTGTTGGCCAGGGTTCGAGAAGAGGGTGAGACCGATCCTGAGATATTGCTCGACGAATTACAGACGCAGACTCGGGAGAATCTGCGCGCATTGAACTCGGTTCGTGGGATGAGCTACGTAGCGCAGTTCCCA
The DNA here is from genome assembly GCA_964424025.1 of uncultured Dehalococcoidales bacterium. Taxonomy (GTDB): domain Bacteria; phylum Chloroflexota; class Dehalococcoidia; order Lucifugimonadales; family Lucifugimonadaceae; genus Bin127. The sequence continues at coordinate 31,784 of CAYRHG010000088.1, forward strand.
GTCGCGGGGTTACGTTACATTCCGAGGGTGCCCGGACTAGATATCGCGGTTGGCGTAACCGCGTACCAGATTTCCGCGGCCACAAAGTCGTTGATCGATGCGACGACAATAGGTGGTGAATCACTGAGGAACGTGCGTCGTCACGTGAGGGTTGCCGTTAGATCAGCATCGCGAGGGGTTCGTGACGCTAGGTCTCAAGGTGCGCAAATCGCTTACGGAGTGACTCACGGCGCGGTTAGGGCGATCGCCGATGCGGGAACCGGTACCGCGAGGCAAGTCCAAGCCGCGATCCGGACCGCTATCACCGCCACGAGCGAGATTGCCGGCGACCCGCTCGAGGTTCTCGCGGGCGCGGTCAGAGGCGCGGTACAGGGATCTATCCAAGCAGAATATACCGGGGTCGACATGCCGCAAACGGTGATCGGCCAAGCGCGAGCGGTGGCGGCTGACTTGGGTGTCACTGAGCAAGACGCTGTACAGGTTGCCGCGCAGGCCGCGGTCGAAGCGATGGCAGATCTGCCTGCCGACGAACAGGCTGGAGCGTGGGATGCTATCCTCCGCGAGTTAGTGGCTGAAGATGAGCCGCGGCGGGAGGGACCCGGCGATGGCGCCGAATCAACCTCAACACCGAAGTCGTGAATTCGATGCATTCAGTGTCGTAACATCCGATTCGTGACGCCGATTGTGATGCAACCAAGGGAGAACCGCCATGTATACGACAGATATGTACGAGGGCATGATCGCCGAGACGGTGACCGTGCAAACGCCAGATGGTGTTGCGATCAACGCGTATTTCGCCCGTCCTTTGGGGCCAGGTCCTCATCCCGGAATGGTCCTCGCCCACCACATGCCCGGTTGGGATGAGTGGTACCGCGAATGTACGCGCAGGTTTGCCCATCACGGTTACGCCACTATCAGCCCTGATCTATACCACCGCACAGGTCACGCTTCGCCCGACGATGTGGCCGCGAAGGTCCGTTCCGAAGGCGGTATCCCCGATGACCAAGCAGTCGGTGATCTCGCAGCTTCGATGCGATACCTCCGATCGCAACCTAACTCGAACGGCAAGGTCGGCGCTTTCGGGACCTGCTCAGGCGGGCGCCACGTTTTGCTGGCGGCTTCCAGAGTCGAGGGGTTCGATGCGGTTGTCGACTGCTGGGGAGGACGAGTGGTGATGGCGGAATCGGAACTGAACGACAACTTCCCGGTCGCTCCAGTCGACTACACCGCTGACCTATCGTGCCCAGTGCTGGGACTTTTCGGGGAAGATGACACAAGCCCGTCGCCCGAACAGGTCGAGATCCACGAGGCGGCCCTTAAGAAACACGGCAAGGACTACGAGTTCCATATGTACGCCGGCGCTGGCCACGGATTCTTCTACTACGACCGAGCGGTGTATTGCCAAGAGCAGGCGGTTGACGGTTGGCGAAAGATTTTCGACTTTCTGCCCAAACACCTCGGATAGGTTCATCGAACCAACACGACATCCCGGAGGAGAACTATCGATGTGCACCATGATCGCGGAGAAGGCGAACGTTACCGGATGCGGTAAAGGCACGCCGAATTGGATACAAGTCAACCAAATCAACGTGTCATATGACCACCCCAGTCAGATGACCTTGGAACATGCGCTGAACATCGACTTCGTTGACGAATCTCAAGGTCTGGGAGCGCGCGTAGCGGTGGAACTGACGCCCCAGTCGGCACGACAGCTCGTCGACCTAATCAACGTGGCCCTCGAACGCGGTGCCGTTGCAGACCCCGCTGCTTTCGAGTAGCCGACTCACCATTTGAAACCGCGCCGACGTTTCAGTCGGCGCACGGCCGGCCAGATGATTGGGAAATTCCCGACCACTCGTTGGCAGAATTCGCGCTTGGCGGGCGCGCGTGCGGCCATCTGTTGTCCTGAATCGCACGAAATAGGCGTTATTCACCCGGAATCCGCTTTGATTGTTGCGCGGAAAGTGATTGACTGGGTCGGTGCTGATAAGATTGAGTTGATGAATTAACGCCGTTCTTAAAGACGCGCGCACGCGCGTACGCGAGGACACGCCGATTCCATTGCCAAGATCGGGATGTCTGGCAGAGCTACGCGGGGAGCCTACGACCTAGGCGCCGGGGACCAACCGATCTGAATACGTGGAGACCTATGACTACAGAAACTACCATCGCGACCACCGGTAACGGGCACGCCGGTTCGGCTGACTACACTGCCGACGACATCACCGTCATGGAGGGCCTTGAGGCCGTCCGCAAACGACCAGGGATGTACATCGGCACGACCGGGCCTGAAGGCGTCTTTCATCTGGTCCGTGAAATCGTCGACAACAGCGTCGACGAGGCGATGGCTGGATTTGCCTCAACGGTTGACATCCGTATCCACGCTGACGGCTCCGTGTCGGTCGTAGACGACGGTCGAGGCATCCCCGTGGACACTCACGACAAGACCGGCAAATCAGCGCTGGAAACAGTCATGACCACGCTCCACGCCGGCGGCAAGTTCGGCGGGAAGGGTTACCAAGTCTCTGGTGGCCTGCATGGCGTTGGCGCTTCAATCGTCAACGCGCTGTCCGAGTGGACTGTCGTTGAGGTCAGACGCGATGGTTACGTCTACACCCAGCGGTTTGAGCGCGGAATCACGATGAACGACATGGATCGTCGGGCTCAGAGCTCCACGGACCTACCGGGAAACGGCACCAAAGTTACTTGGATGCCCGACGGTCAGATCTTTCCGGAGATCGGCTATGACTGGGAATCAATCACCGGACGTCTGCGGGAGATGGCCTACCTCAACCAGGGCCTCGCGATTAGGCTGCGAAGCGAATGGCATCACGAGACCCATTGGCCGCACAACGATGTAACGTTCCGCTTCGACGGCGGGGTGAAGAGTTTCGTCCGCACCTTCAACCGTCGCCGCGGTGGCATACACGACAGCGTCATCTACGCTGCCGGCACGGTCGACGACGTCTCGGTGGAAGTCGCATTCCAGTACAACCAGTCGTTCGTCGAAAATTGCCTGTCGTTCGCAAATGTGATCCGCACGGGTGACGGCGGTACACACGTCACTGGCTTCCGATCAGCGCTCACCCGCGTGCTCAACGACTACGCCAAGAAGAACAATATGCTGAGCGGCGGAAAAGACGGCGTGGCAACGTTGTCAGGCGAAGACGTACGCGAGGGGCTGATGTCCGTAATCAGTGTGAAGGTCAAAGACCCACAGTTCGAGGGGCAGACCAAGGGGCGGCTCGGCAACCCCGAGGTCAAAGGCATCGTAGAGCAGCTATTCGGTCGCCAGCTGAGCGAGTTCCTCGAGGATCATCCTGACGAAGCCCGGATCATTATCGATAAAGCATCTACCGCCGCGCGAGCTCGAGAAGCTGCCAAGAAAGCCCGCGACCTCATCATCCGCAAAAACGCGATGGATGGCGGTTCGCTGCCCGGCAAACTCGCAGACTGCACGGAGAAAGATCCTTCCCGATCGGAGCTCTACATCGTCGAGGGCGAATCCGCCGGCGGCTCGGCCAAACAAGGTCGTGATCGCCAGTTCCAAGCGATTCTGCCTCTGAAGGGCAAGATCTTGAACGTCGAAAAGGCTCGGCCCGAGCGGATGTTCGCACACGAGGAGATCGCCGCGCTGATCACCGCTATCGGCGCCGGCATGGGCGAAGAGTTCGATTCCGAAAAGCTGCGCTACCACCGCATCATCATCATGACGGATGCCGACATCGACGGTGCCCACATTCGGACGTTGCTGTTGACATTCTTTTTTAGGAACATGCGTCAATTGATTGACGAAGGATTCCTCTACATCGCTCAACCGCCTCTCTACAAGGCCTCGAAGGGTCGCCGCAGCAATTGGCTCTACGCTGACGCCGATCTGGACAACTGGATGGCGGAGCGTGTCTTCAATGGGTTGTCGATCGCTTCCGACGACGACGACATCGCGGTAGAGGTCAAAGGCAAGCGCCTTGGAAGCACGATCACGCAGCTCCGCGAATTCCGGGAGGCCCTCGACATTGTGAAGGTTCTCGGGATGCCGGAAGAAGTCTTCTTTGATCTGTTGCGGGATCCGGAACTCCAGAACCTGACGTTCACTCGAGACCGTTCATCTGAAATCATTGGCGATCTGGATGGCGAAGATGAGTTCGACAATGACGCGAGCTTCCAAGTCAGTCTGTTCAATGGCAGCGTTGACGAGGAACAGACGCCTTTCACACGCGAAGTTAACGAAGAACCCGCCGACGAGCCGGACAACGCGCCAGTAACGTATCGGATCAGAGACTACGAACTGACCGAGGACATCTACAATAACCCAGCGATTCGGCGCTCAAAACGACTGTACCAAGATGTCATGAACTTCATCGCCGCTGACGCGTTCCAATTGAAGCGCCGTGAAGACATCTTGATACAAGACCTTACTTGGCACGAACTGCCTGAAGCACTCGAAGAAAACTCCGACACAAGCGGCATAAATATCCAACGGTACAAAGGCCTTGGAGAGATGAACCCAGACCAGCTCTGGGACACCACAATGAATCCTCAGAACCGAGTGATGCTTCAGGTCACCGCGGACGATGCGATCAGCGCTGATGACATCTTTAGGACCTTGATGGGTGAGGAGGTCGCTCCACGGCGTGACTTCATCCGGGCCAACGCGCTTGAGGTTAAGAATTTGGATGTCTAGAGAATCCCAGTTCGATCCTCAGAAGAAACATCTGAATCTTAACCACAACAAGCACGTCAACTTTGTCAAAACCGGTGCTGAGTAGCCGCGGACGCCAACAGGAATTTGGTTGAGTTGGGCAATTCAGATGATGTCAACTTGGTGTTCATCGAATGTCAAGTTGACACCACGCGTTCCTTGGGATCATCAATTCCAACGTTGATGATTTCGACTGCGTAAGCTACATTGTCAGGTTACCGTCAGAATCTTGACCGTAAATTGACACCTTGCTGTCAGGTGGACGCCATCAATCCAAGGATGACATCCTTGAGTGATTCGTCTACTTGAACCACTCGCGCAATGATGCTTGGTCAACTACTACGCGCCCCTCATCATTGCTCGACAAGATGCTGAAGAGAGGTATGGAGCGTTCCTCCAACCGATCGCTCCCGCCCTGATTTCGGTCCAAGATGGTGAACACCAAATCGATTTCCGCTGGTAGCTGGCCGATAGCGTCGATTGCTCCGAAAAGTGAGCCGCCAGTGGAGATGGCGTCATCCCAGACCGCAACCCTCTCGTTGGGCGCGATGTGACCTTCGATCATTTTGCCCATCCCATACTTCTTCACTTCGGAACGAACGAAATAGCCTTTGAGGTCATAGCCTTTCGAGTGCGCCATCAACGCCAATCCGCCGATGATAGGTACGGCGGCCACTGCAGGTCCGCCGAAGCGGTGAACGTCTCGCCTAGCAAGCACGTCTAGGAAAAGACTAGCGATGATCTCGACGCTCTCACCGTCTGTCGTCAACAATCGGCCATCGAAGTAGTAGCTTGACTTCGCGCCCGAAGATAGTGTGAAATCGCCGTATTCCAGAGCTTGAAGTTCGATGGAACGCTCGAGAAGGCGTTCAGCGCGGGCGATGGCTTCGGTGTATTTCATCGGTAGAGACCAGATTCGATGATAAATCTGTGGGTTAAATGGGGTACAAACTTTGCCGCAGCGGATGGCTCGGACGACGCGTATAGGCCCCTGATCTCCGATGCGCTGACATCGATCATCGGGCCTTCGATATACACGGTCTTGGATGGCAGTCGAAGCTCAGTGCTCAACGCAGCACCTGGTCGTTGGACTACGGCGACCGTGCACGCATCTACAAGATCTTCATAGCGATGCCAGCGGTCAAGTTCGGCGGCGGAATCGGATCCAATCGCTAGGAAGTATTCGCGATCGTCTCCGTACACCCGACGGAGATCGGCGATGGTGTCGATCGAGTAAGTCGTGCCTGAGCGAATGATGTCGACGTCGGACACCTCGATCCCGGGTTCGGACTCTGTCGCGAGTCGGGCCATCGTGAGACGATCCTCTGACGAAGCTACCGGAGGGTTTGCCCTTAACCACGGCCTTCCCGCCGGAACGATGACGACAGGGTCCGAGGCGAGATCTTCTAGAAGGCAACGAGCAACTGCCAGATGACCATTGTGGAAGGGGTCGAAAGTACCGCCGTAGACGACTATCCGCCTCACTGCCACTCGAACTCCCAATTACCTACGAGGATGATGTCGCCGTTCTGAGCGCCGGCGCGCCTAATCGCGTCAGTCACCTTCATCCGTTGCAGCCGATCGTGGTACTGCACGAGTGCGTCCCAATTGTCGAGGTTGGAGCCTTCGGCGAGACGCACCGCGCGGTCGTGGATGATTCGATAGCTGTCGGCACCGGCGCGCACAACCATCCGCAAATCGGACCCTTTAGGTTGAACCACAGGCAGATTGTCGTCTTCCAACGGATCGTAGCCGTCTGGCAGAGCGTATTCGGAACCTTGCGTCAAGTCAGACGTGTCAGTCGTGCGTATCTCCGCCAATCGATACGCTACCGCGGACACGAGATCTTCAATGCCGTGGCGAGTGGCAGCCGAGATGAAATGAACAGGAGTTTCGTCTCCAACAGCCCGTCTGACTTCATCTGCGATCTCATCGCGCAGCAATTCGACCTCTTCCAGGTCAAGCTTGTTTACCGCGACGATCTGTGGTGACCGCGCCAATCGAGGGTCGAAAGCCTCCAGCTCCCGGTTGATGGCTACAATCCGCTCGCCCGGTTCGCCTTCGCTTCCATCGACAACATGGACCAGCAATCGTGTGCGCTGCATATGTTTCAGAAACTCGTGGCCTAGGCCAACTCCCTCCGAAGCCCCTTCGATCAAACCCGGAATGTCAACCGCGGCGAATGCGTCGAAGCCATGTTCCACGATGCCCAGCACGGGTTCAAGAGTCGTAAAGGGATAGTCCGCGATCTTCGGTCGGGCCGCGCTGATCGCAGTCAACAGGCTCGATTTGCCGGCGTTGGGCATTCCGACAAGCCCGACGTCCGCTAGGATTTTGAGATTGAGGCGAAGCTTGACGATTGAGCCTGTTTCACCAGCTTCGGCCAACAGCGGCTCACGGTTCACCGAGGTCACGAACGCGGCGTTTCCGAGTCCGCCCCGGCCGCCTTTCGCCACCTCCAAGCGTTGTCCCGGTTGTACCAAGTCGCCTAGGAATACCTCCGGCTCTCCCGAATTCTCGGGCAATTGCCACACTTCGGTGCCGACCGGGACGTTGACATCGACGCCTTCGCCGTTCGCGCCGTGGCGCTTGTTGCGGGCACCATGACCACCGTTTTTCGCGATGAAATGCCGGCGCCAACGGAATTTCAAGAGAGTGTTCAACGATGGATCGGCGATCAGACAGACATTGCCGCCGTTACCACCGTTTCCGCCCGCGGGTCCGCCGAGCGGCCGCATCGCCTCCCGCAGAAACGTGACGATCCCGTTGCCGCCGTTCCCTGCCCGTGCCTCGATGGTCGCTTCATCGATCATGCAGAGATTCTAAACTGGCCGTTCTGATAAACCACCTGGCCGAACCAACACGTCCAAACAGCTGAGCTTACTTTTCAACATCCAGGGGCTACATCTAAGGTGGTATTGGAATAAGATAGTCGCGAGCGATCCAAGTCTCGTGATCTGATCGAGCAGTCGGTATTTGTGCAGAAAAGGGAGCAGTTGAGTTGGAGAACGTTAGCAAGGAAAAACTGGTGCAGATGTTGGAGCGGATGTGGCTTATTCGGCACTTCGAGGTACGCGTGATGGAGGTGCACTCAGCGGGCGAGTTCACGGGGGCCGCGCACCCTTACATCGGCGAGGAAGCGGTTGCTGTGGGGGCCTGCGCGGCGCTGGAAGACACCGACTACATCGCTGGCAACCACCGATCCCACGGGCATCCTTTGGCAAAAGGCGGGAGCGTCAAACGCGCGATGGCTGAACTCTACGGTCGCGTAGACGGCTACTGCAAAGGCAAGGGCGGTTCCATGCACCTCGCCGACTTCTCAATCGGCATCTTGGGCGAGTCCGGGATCGTCGCATCCTCCGTACCTGTGGCTACGGGCGCAGCCTTGGCCGCCAAAATCAGGGGTGAAGACTTCGTCTCGATGGTCTTCTTCGGCGACGGGGCGTCAAACCAAGGTGCCTGCCACGAGTCGATGAACCTCGCCGCGCTCTGGAACCTGCCGGTGATTTTCCTCTGCGAAAATAATCAATTCGCGGTCACGACCTCCTACCACGACTCGGTATCTGTCGAACACATATCCGACCGCGCCGCCGCATACGACATGCCGGGTGTGCTCGCAGATGGGCAGGACGCGATCGCGATGTACGAAGCGACTCGCGAGGCCGTTGCCCGCGGTAGGGCCGGTGAAGGCCCGACCTTGATCGAGGCTCTCACCTACCGCTACGAGGAACACTCGCTGGGCCTCGGACGCGTGCGCCGCGGAGAGTATCGAACTGAAGAGCAGATCAACGAGTGGCGCGAACGCGACCCGATCGATGTCTTAGAGCGGACTCTGACCTCGCAAGGCATCCTGTCGCAGGAAGAGTGCGATGCGATCTCAAAAGCCAAGGAAGCTGAGGTCGAAGAGGCGGTCGAATTCGCACGCAACAGCCCTTACCCGGAACCCGAAGAGCTGTTCGACGACATGTGGGCGGATCCCATACCCGCGCCATAAGAACCGAGCATCAGATCAACAGAACCTAACTCACACGAAGGCATCATCGTAATGGCATCCAACGCGATTTATGTAGAGGCGATCAACCAAGCGATCATCGAGGAGATGGCGCGCGACGAGAACGTTTTCATCATGGGTGAAGACATCAGACGCTCCGTCTACGGCGCTACCGCAGGGTTGCTTACACAGTTCGGCGAGAACCGAGTGCTGGACACGCCGTTGTCCGAAAATGGGTTCTTCGGCGCAGCTATTGGCGCCTCTCTGGTGGGCATGCGGCCGATCGTCGAGACATTGACCAGCTTCATGTGGGTCGCCATGGACCAACTTGTGAGCCAGGCGGCCAAGATGCGCTACATGTTTGGAGGCCAGGCCACTTTGCCGGTGGTTTACCGCGCGACGATGTTCTACGGCGGAGGTTCGGCGGCGCACCACTCCGACCGCTCGTACCCCATGTTCATGAACATGCCCGGATTCAAGATCCTCGTTCCTGCCACCCCACGCGACGCGAAAGGGCTGTTGAAGACCGCGATTCGCGATAACGATCCCTGTATCGTGTTCGAAGACGGCACTCTCGGCGGATCATCCGGCGAGGTCGAAGAGGGCGAAGCCGCTTTGGTGCCCTTCGGGGTCGCTGATGTGCCGCGGTCCGGCACCGATGTCACGATAGTTGCGATAGCCGGCGCAGTCCCGATGGCGTTGCGAGCCGCAGAGGAGCTGGAAGAAGAAGGAATCTCCGCCGAGGTGGTGGACCCGCGAACGCTGGTACCATTGGACAAAGACGCTATCTTGGAATCGGTTGCCAAGACTGGGCGCTTGGTCATCGCCGACCCTGCGCACAAGGTTTGCAGCGCAGCATCCGAAATCGCGTCCATCGTCTCCCAAGATGGTTTTTGGGACTTGCAAGCGCCGATCATGAAGGTGGCCGCAGAGCAGGTTCACATCCCATATACGCCCGTGCTTGAGCGTTTGGTTTACCCATCATCCGAGAAGATTGCCGACGCGGTGCGCGCAACGTTAGAGGACTAGAGTATGCCGCGTTCTCCAGAGTCGATAGTCGCCGAGTTGGTCGAACAAAACGTTCGCGTCACAGGACCCCGGCGCGAGATCATTGACTACATCTCCGTTGTGCCGAGGACGTTTACGGCAGAAGAGGTGTGCGCGAAATTGCCTGACATCGGGCGAGCGACCGTCTATCGGACGCTAAAGATGCTCCAGGATGAGGACATCATCTGCAAAGTAGTGATGCCCGGCGATGAAATGGCCTACAGTGTTTCAGCCGCTGTCGACCCAGTGAGGGGGCCATTTATCGATCCCGCGCACCATCACCACGCGGTATGCACCGTGTGCGGTATCGTGCGAAGGTTTACTGCCGAAGCCATTGAGAGCGCGATTAACACGCTGAGCTCATCTGTCGACGGAGTGATGGGTGAAGTAATGGACCATCGCATCGAGGTCTACGACATTTGCCCTCGATGCGGCGCAGAGAACACCGCATAAGAAGATCTCGTTCGGTATTGCCGCGCGTGTCAAATACGCGCTAAAATATTCCGCAACTCGGAATTGATTAATGGGGCTATTCGAGCAGGGCATTTAACCTGCGAAGGAATGGCTGAACACTCGTAGTCGATAGTAGCCGAAAAAACGAAAAATCATCCGGCGACCGTTTTAATGAGTGCATCAAGGCACAGCCACTCTGGCCATTTACATGATCACGATGATCATGATCATTCCGGCCATTCGCACGACCACAGTCACGACGACCACGATCACTCCGGCCATGTGCACGACCATGGCCACGACGATCACGACCATTCAAGCCATTCGCACGATCACGGTCACGACGACCATGATCACTCCGAGCATTCGCATGATGATCACGATCACGACCATCACGACCATTCACACGACTATCGCGAAGCAGGTCGTAGAAGCCTGGTCATCTCACTTGTCCTGATAAGCAGTTTCATGATCGCCGAGGTCATCGGTGGCATTTTGTCCGGCTCACTCGCACTGTTGGCGGATGCGGGTCACATGATCACTGACGCGATGGCCATAGCGCTCGCGTTGTTTGCTTTGTGGATTGGCGACAGAGTCGAGGATGCCGCACGAACCTACGGTTTCAGAAGAGCGGAAGTGCTCGCCGCGTTGATCAACGCCATTTCACTTTGGCTTATCGTCGCATGGATCTTCTTCGAGGCCTATCACCGCTTCCGAGGGATAGAAGAGATACATGTTGAGGGGCCGCTTATGTTGATCGTCGGCACCCTCGGCCTGATCGTCAACATCATTGCTGCGTGGATACTTCACCGAAACTCGGAACACAGTTTGAATGTTGAAGGTGCCTTCTGGCACGTCATGGGCGACCTGATGGGTTCCGTCGGTGTCGTAATCTCCGGAATCGTGATCATCACCACTGGTTGGATGCTGATCGACCCGATATTGAGCGTTCTGATCGGGGTGTTGATACTTTGGAGTTCTTGGGGTCTGGCCAAAAAGGTCCTTGTCGTCCTTCTGGAAGGTGTCCCGCAACACATTGACGTTGAAAAACTCTGCGGTCAAGTCGAAGATCTTCCAGGTGTCACGCTAGTGCACGATGTCCACGTTTGGACCATAGCCTCCGGCTACGAATCCATGACAGCCCACGTTCTCGTCGATCCCGACTTGGAAAAGGAAGAAACCGACACCTTGCTACGTTCGATACGACAACTCGCTCGGGAAGACCACGGCATTCACCACCTGACGGTGCAGATCGAGCAGACGGTTCAAGGATGCACCGAGGATCACCTTGTCAGTTATCTCCTGGCAAGGGCGCGCAGCGCGTTCTAGCCGCCCCCTACTGTCGGTCCGCTGGATCTGGCGCGAGCAACAAACAAAAACGCCCCGCAATCTCGAAATTGCGGGGCGTTCTTTTTCAGAGAGACCGGCTTTACCCGTGGTGCTCGTGATCGTCGCACTCGTGCGGGTCGTGCACGTGCTCACCAGCGTGGTGCTCGTGGTCATCGCACTCGTGCATGTCGTGCACGTGCCCTTCCTCATCGCCGTGGTGCTCGTGGTCATCGCATTCGTGCGCGTCGTGCACGTGCTCGCCGGCGTGATGCTCGTGGTCGTCGCACTCATGAACCTCGTGTGCGTGTGCGGCCATATTCGTCTCCTTGTCTATTCCGATAGCTTGATGCCATGAAGCGTTTTCTGTCGCCAACTACAAATTAGATTTTGCATCCGCGAACATAAGTTAAATGTTACATGATTTACCCAAAATGTCTCAACTCCTCCGAAAAATCCTGTGCAACAAGCCCTTTCAATGATTTTCATGTTCAATTGAGGGCCGTGATTTAAAATTATGTGGCGCGCCACAAATTGAGAGATGATGTATCAAAAGATGGATTCCAATTCGTATAACGTATCGAAAATAAGGATTTCAAACAAAGACATGATCCGTAACCTTGTGTCAACGAAAACCTCCGCCTTAAGAGACAATGTATCTTTTAAGTTATTCGCCGTACTCGTGGCATTGATTGGCTTTGTTTCGAGCTTATCCGGATCTCTCTCCGGAGACGTCGTCGCCGAGGCCACTGGGATATGCGATCGAACCAGTGAGGTCGCCGATGCCGTCGTTGGCGAAATCCAAAACTCCCGCGCCGAAGCGACTTGCGCCGACATCACCAAGCAAGAACTGGCATCGATTGAAGGACCTCTCAGCATCGCGCCTTCAGGCCTCAAGAAGGGTGACTTCGACGGACTGATTTCGCTTACCGACCTCGAGATCAAAGGCCAAGATTTGATTCTGTTGAGGTCCGACATTTTTTCGGGGCTAGACAACCTAGAAACGCTAGAGGTTAAGAGCCCTTCGCTCACGACGATCCACACTGGCGCGTTCGAAGGCATTCCCAAGGTCAAGAATCTGCGCTTACAGGGCAACAGCGTAAAGGCAGTGCCTCGTGGCACCTTCCAAAGGCTCGAAAATCTACAGATATTGAGGCTACACGGGGATGGCATCAACTCACTGCCGATCGGCCTGTTTTCAGGTTTGGAGCGTCTGCGGGCACTCGATCTCCACGTGGGTGGCGTGAAAAACTTGACGCACGGCGTCTTGACCGGGATGCCCAACCTGCGCTCTTTGCACTTCCGCAACGAGGCTACCGGCGCGCTCGAAAGCGGCGCATTCTCTGGCCTGGGCAATTTGCAAGCGCTTTATTTGGAAGGCAGCGGTATCACCAAAATGGGTTCCGACGCGTTCTCCGGCCTTCACAACCTGCGTCGACTGCATCTAAACGACAACCAGATCACATCATTGCCTCAGGGCGTCTTCAGGCACCTGACGAATCTGACTCACCTCCATCTGCACGACAACGCAATGGAAACCTTCCCGAGCGGCACATTCGTTGGGTTGCAGCGGCTGCGGGAGCTTTATTTGCACGACAACAACTTCACGCGCTTGCCCGAAGGCATCTTTCAAGGGCTTGACAGCCTCGAGATCATCCATCTTGACAGGAACAAATTGACTGAAGTGCCGGACGATCTTGTCAAAGGATTGACGGAATTGACGGAATTGACTTTCTTCGCCAACGAATTAACCGATGTCAGCGATCTGGACCTTTCGGACGCGGGCAAACTTGAATGGATCGACTTCGACGGCAACCAAGGCGTTGCGCTTCCTGAAGACCTATTCACCGCACCGCCCTGTTCGCTGAACACTATAGGCTTCACCGGCAGTGCATCGGGAGGAATACCGACGGCAACGGTCGAAGGCGTCACCTACAACATCTTGGAGGTCCTATCTCAACCTTCAAAGAACGGGTGCAGTTCAGAGGATGGAATAACCGATCTCTGGATCGACAGTGCTTCGCTGACTGGCCGGGAGCTCGCTACGATTCGCAAGGATTTCACCAAGCTCGAACTGCTTTCTATGACTGAGACCGTTCTGCCGAGCGCCGCGCTTGTCCACCTGCTCGAATACCTCGCTTCGCCCAATCTCGACCGACTGGTTCTTTCTTCGAACGACTTGAGCGACTGGAACGATGAAAACCTCGAAGCGGTAACCGAGGCCCTCGCCAAACACGCCAATTTGGACACTTTAGGGCTTGCCGACACCGGGATTGATGGCGACACCGCGCTGGAGATACTCGAAAGTGTCGGCCCGAATATTGAACGATTCTCGTTCGCCGAAAACGACCTTAGCGGTTGGAACGACCCTGACCTCCAAGATCGATTGGGAGAAGCGTTCTCTAAATTGCCAAAAGCCGATTGGTGGTTCATTAATCTCGACGATGCTTCACTAGACTCGACGGCCGCGGCAACAATACTTACCAACTTGGCGAGGGTCTCGGGGGACCGCGACTACGTCCGCGTCCGAATGACGGACAACGAGATGACCGAGGTCGATGCTGCGTGGTTCGAAGGATGGGAAGTATTGTCCGACCTGCACCTATCCAACAACCAGATCACCACTTTTGATCCGGCCGTTTTGTCGCCGTTCGCTGACACGCTTCAAAACCTCTACCTAGACGGTAACCCATTAGATCCCGTGCCACCGGTTGAGGCTTTCGAAGCTGTTCTCCCGAATCTAGTAGAACTCGAACTGCCGGAACCCGTCATCGTTGAAACCCCAGTTGCGCCAGAAACGCAAATACTCCCAAGGACTGGCGGCAACGCCCCGAATGCCGATGTGACAGCTCTGTTGCTAGTCATCGGGCTTGCAACGGGTTTCGTCGCACTCGCGACTTTGTTGATGGCTAGGCGAACCCGTGAAGTCGAACGCTTCAGGAGATGCGACGCCGGATCGCAGCCACGATGGCGAAGATGATCCCTGATGCCAAAGCTATCGATGCGCCAGACGGAAGATTGCCGTAATACGAGGCGTACAGCCCCGTTATCGAAGCGATCAGGGCGAACACGATCCCCAAGCCGATGATGGGGAATATCCGATTCGCCGCTAGAGTCGCCGCCGCCGCAGGCGCGATCAGCATCGCCAGCACAAGGATCACTCCGACAGCCTGGATCGTAACCACCACCACAACCGAGATGAGTGCGAGGAGCAGGTAGTCGATCCAAGCCACCCGAATTCCCGCAACTTCCGCACCAACAGGATCGAAACTGACGAACATCAGCTCCTTGAAGTATCCGGCGAAAACCACCAACGTCAAAATCGTCACGCCCAAAGTCACCAAAATGTCGGTCTCGGTGACCGCCAAAATTTGACCCAGCAGGATGTCCTCGAGATTCACGTTGACGTCAGAACCCCAAATCGAGATCATCACGATACCAAGAGCGAACAGTGAGGCGAACAATATCCCGATTGCCGCATCAGCCTCGATGCCCGTCTTCCGGATTATGAAGCCGATCAGGAACGCGAAAACCAGGGCCGCGGGCAACATTCCGAACCAAGGACTGAGCCCCGCGATTAACGCCACTGCCATTCCCGGAAAGATCGAGTGCGCCATCGCGTCGCCCATGAAACCGTAGCCGCGCGTGATGACGAACACACCGACCAAAGGACACGCGACGCTGATAATCACCGCCACGATCAGCGCACGAACCAAAAAGCTGTATTGGAACGGTTCGGTGATGTACGAAAACACATCCATGGACGCTTAACCGATCTCGCTCCTTAGATCGCGTAGGAGCTTCCCGCCGACACCACGTGCGGCCCATAGAGCTCTTCCAACACTTCTGGAGTGAACACCTCGTCCGGCGGTCCCCAAGCGCAAAGGTGGCCGTTGAGGCACAGCACTAAATCCAGTTGCCGAGCCATGTTCGCCAAGTCGTGCGTCGTCAGCAGAATCGTCTGCCCCTCCTCGCACAAATTCCTCAGCACCGCCACCAACTCATACTGCGACCCGACGTCCACGCCGCTGAAGGCCTCGTCCAGTAACAAAACTCGAGCATCTTGGGCCAGCGCCCGTGCGACGAACACTCGTTGGCGCTGACCACCCGACAAGGAGTGGACCAGCTCGTCCTTGCGGTGCAGCAATCCGACCCGGTGCAACGCATCCATCACGGCGTGTTTATCTTCCGTCGTCTCGTAGCGGAATGCTCCGAGACTCGGAGTCCGGCCCATCATCACCACGTCCCACACCGTCACCGGGAATACCCAGTTGACCGCCTCAGACTGCGGAACATAGCCTACGAGCCCGCGCGACCTTGAAGGGTTGATCCCGTAGATGTGAACTGTCCCGACCGTCGGCTCGATGATGCCCACCAAGGTCTTGAGCAGCGTCGACTTGCCGGCACCGTTCGGACCCACAATCCCCACAAACGCTCCCGACGGCACCGAAAACGTCACGTCATCAAGGACTGTGTTCTCTCCATACGTTACGCTCGTGCTGTGAGCATCGACCGCCGGGAGCGGAGATGTGTGCGTCTCCAACTCAGGGTTGTGGTCCTGGTGGTGGGAATGTGCCATTTGGTCGCATCTATTCGGCCAGCGCTTCGACGATGATACCAACGTTCGACCGCATCATTTCGACGTACGTGGCCGCGCCGCTGCCATCCTCGCCCAACGAACCGGTGTACAGACCGCCGACGAATTTGATGCCGGCTTCACGCGCCAGGGTGTTTGCCAAACGATCGCTCAGCTGCGCCTCGGCAAACACAACGGTTGCGCCTGCTTCCTCCACTTCATGGACAAGCTCCGCCAACTCCTGTGGCGAGCGTTCCAACTCGGTACCGCCGCCAGGGATGATCACTCCGGCGACCTCGAAGCCGAACTTGTCGGCGAAGTATCCAAACGAATCGTGCGTTGTGACCAATATCCGGTCATGGTCGTCGATCGTCGAGACGCTTTCCACGATCCAATGATCCAGCTCCTCGAGCTTCGCGATGTAATCGTCACGGTTGGAGTTGTAGTAATCGGCTGAGTCTGGATCGAGTTCCCTAAGCTCCTTGGCTATCTGTCGAACTGCGACGATTACGCGTTCTGGGTCGAACCAGAAGTGGGGATCCAGCGCACCGTGGCCGTGTCCATCGTCTTCGTCGTGATGCTCGACCTCGTCTTCAGCGTGGTCATCCTCGTCGCCGTGGTCCTCATCTTCGTCCTCGTCGTCGTGACCTTCGCCCTCATCACCTTCGGCATCTTCGTCTTCGTCGCCGTGATGATCCTCGTCCTCTTCTTCGTCGGCATCTTCGTCTTCGTCACCGTGGTGATCCTCGTCCTCTTCTTCGTCGGCGTCTTCATCCTCATCGTGATGCTCTTCCTCTTCGGCATCCTCGTCTTCGTCGTGATCCTCGCCTTCCTCTTCGGCGTGGTCGTCCTCTTCCCCGTGATCGTCTTCTCCCTCGAAGCTAAACTCGATTGGATCGATCCGCTGGCCAAGTTCGATGACGACATCGTGATCCGCGGCGGCGTTATCGATCAGATCTTCCAACCACCCCTGCTCAAGCGACAGACCGACCGCAAACACTAGTTCAGCATCCGCCACCCGGGCGATGTCGCGAGCACCCGGTTGATAGCCGTGCGGGTCTACGCCGCGAGGCACAAGATTCAGCACATCGACTCGGTCGCCACCAACGATCGCTACCCACTCGCCCACGATGTTGCTCGTGGCAACTATGGGCAAAGGATCGGCACTCACCTCAACGACCGGTTCAGATGTCGCCGTCGGTGGCACCGCAGTTGCCGTCGGCGGTGCGGGAGCGGTAGTCGCTGTAGGTTGTACCACTCTGGTCGCAGTCGGCTCCGGTTCGGACTCGGTGCAAGCAAATGAAAGTAGCATCAGGACGGCCGTCACAACCGACACGAACCTGATCGCGCTCAATCGTCGTTTCGACATTTTCTGTTCCTTCGACAATCTAAAGATCAATGCGTCTAATGATACCAAGTATCGAAATCGCGCGATATCCAGTATCACAAATCGCCGAATTTCCTGCGAGATGGTGCGCCAATAGAATCGAAACATGGTCACCAGACATCCCGCCGACCGCTTCGATGCTGAGACCGTGCGCCAGCAATGGGACGCGGCATCAGACGCCTATGCCGATGCCCAACAACGCGGCGTGGACTACTATCGCCTCAACTTCTTCGGACCCGCAATGACCGAGGCTTGCCGGGATGTTCGCGGCTTGGAGGTGCTAGACGTCGGTTGCGGGGCCGGTTATTTCAGCCGAGAAATGGCCAAAAGAAAGGCCAAGCGCGTGGTTGGGATCGATATTTCACCCAACCAACTGATGCACGCCAAACGACGCGACGAAAGCGACGACCTAGGCATCGAATACGTCTTAGGTGACGCCGCGGAGGCCATCGAAAACTTCCCCGAAGCGTCGTTCGATCTCGTAACCGCCTGCGTTTCGCTGGTCGACATCCCCGATCCGGCACGAGTGATCCGCGGCGCGCACCGCGTATTGTGTGACCGCGGCCGATTGGTCTTCACGAACACCCATCCTGTCACTGATACGGCGTTTCGAGAATGGCACAGGGACGAACACGGCAACAAGATAGCCGTCAAGATCGGCGACTACTTCGACGAGACACCCTTCGTCTGTAAGTGGACCAGCGATCGCTACAAATACAACTTCGAGACTACCGGAAACAATTTCACCCTCCAACGCTGGATGCGATGGGTCATCCAAGCCGGCTTCATCCTCGAAGACTTCATCGAACCCCACGCCACCGAAGAAGCCATCGCCGAATGGCCAGGCCTTGACGACACCCTAATTGCCCCATCGTTCCTGATAATCGTGGCGCGAAAGGATGAGCGGTTGAAGGGTTTCCCCCGTTAACGGGGGAAATGTCCGAAGGACAAAGGGGGCGCGCCGCCCCTCACACTCCTACGGCAACGGGTCCCCATCCTCCCGCCGCACAATCCGATTCACATAAACCCCTGGCGTCCCGACTCGCTCCGGATCGATCTCACCCGGCTCCACCACCTCGTCCACCTCCGCAATCGTCACATCGGCTGCGGGAGCCATCACCGGATTGAACGCCCGGGAAGTCCCGCCATACTCGAGATTCCCGTAGGTGTCGGCGCGCTTGGCGCGGATCAATGCGAAATCGGCGCGCAACGCATGCTCCAACAAGTGAGGCCGTCCGGCGAAATCCCGAACTTCCTTGCCCTCCTGCACCGGCGTACCAACTCCGGTAGGGGTATAGAACGCGGCAATGCCCGCGCCGCCGGCACGGATCCGCTCTGCCAGCGTCCCCTGCGGTATCACGATCACCTCGGCACGCCCCTCGCGCCACGCCTTCTCGATCTCGCACAGCGGTCGCGTCTGACCCGGTATCGGAAACGAGCAGATGATCTTGTTCGCCAACCCCAGCTCGAAGAAGATGCCTTGGTCGATCGGCTCCAAATGCGGCGGCCAGCCGTAACCCGTCGTCTTCGATATCCCTGCCACGTTCCCGATGATCGTGATCTGGCGGGGACCGTGGTCGGCGAGCGCGAGCATCAACCTCGTTGGCTGTCCACCAGACCCTCCGAAGCCGCCGATCATCACCGTTGCGCCATCCGGCACATCGGAGACCGCTTCCGCGAAGGTATCGACGACAACCGGCAGCATCGCTAGACCGGCATCGTCCGCTTAGTGTGCGCCCGGCCGATCGCCGCGATCTCAGGGTTTGAACCGGAAACGACACGGATGCCACTATCGATGCGGTCCGTAATGGTCTCGGCCGTGCCACCGCCGAGGAACGCGACACCGTGCTCTTCGCAAGCCTTTTGAACCCGCTCACTCGCCTCCTGCACGCGCGGATCGAACGGAGTGTTTGGCGCGCCGCGATCGACGCCGTAAGACATGTGCAAGTCACCAGGTCCGCACTCAGCAAACGTCAGCCCAGGCGTCGCAAGCATCGACTCGATGTTCGTCACACCGCGCACCGACTCAACCTTGATGCCCAGCATCAACTCACCTTCAGGGTTCAACGGATACGGATCGGCTTTCGCGATGTATTCGGCATTTTCGAGACCCCATATCGCCGAAGCGCCCGGTTCCGAACCGACGCCTCGCGTTCCGCGATTGAGACCATATCCGACACCGTTGGCGGCCCGAGGATACCGGCAAGATTCCACGAACGCTCGCACCGCGTCCGGCGTTTCCGCCTGGCACAGCAATATCCCGTGAACGCCGCGGGCCAAGATCTGCCGGAACTGCCACGCGTTGTAGCGGATCGTGTCCTCAGACGAGCCATCAACCGGCGCTTCCACGATCACGGTCGGCGTGCGATGGCCGCTGTTGGTCGGTCCGCCTGCAACCATTCCCTCCATGTAGTGCTGCAAACCGCCCAAATCGAACGGACCGTGCTCCATCCCGACATTGATGTAGTCCGCCCATGTGTGGGCGTCCTTCATTCCTTGCTCGTGGGTGAGTATCGCGCCCGTGTGGCCGCCCGTATAGTAGATCGGCTGGTCTTGAGACAGTAGCTCTACAGCCCTGTTGACCCGATTGGCAGACATTGGAATCGACTCCTTAGATTTGGAACGAGGCTGTCGCGATGTGCTCCGTCAGATAGAAGCATCGGCAGCTTCAACTTTCAAACCATGAGTTTACACTTAGCTCATGCCAGAACACCCTTCACTGGCCGAATTGGAATCGGCCCTCGATCACATCTTGGCGTCGCCGTCAGATGGCGGCAAGCTCGAGATGATTTCCGCACGTCCCGCGGTCGGCGAGCGCAAACAGTTGGCGGAAGCGACTCTAGATGATGCGCAGGGGCTAGTCGGCGACAACTGGAAAGATCGCAGCAGCACCCGCACTCCCGATGGATCGGCAAACCCAGACGCACAACTGACGATCATTAACTCACGTCTCGTCGATGCGGTTTCCGGTTCGAAATCGCGATGGGAACTCGCTGGCGATCAACTCGTCGTCGACATCGACCTCAGCCATGCCAACCTGCCCGTTGGCTCCCAACTCCAAATCGGATCGGCCGTGGTAGAACTGACTGCCGAACCGCACACCGGATGCGTCAAATTCGCCTCCCGGTTCGGTAACGCCGCCCTCAGGTTCGTAAGCGGTCCCGTAGCCATGCAACAGCGACGCCGCGGTGCCAACGCCAAAATCATCGAATCCGGCACGATCCGAGTCGGCGACGTGGCGACCAAAGTCGCCTAGTCAAGCAACTCCACATCGGCGTAAACATAAGTCGACGTCCGATTGGCGCTATGAATCGGATCATCCTCGTCGTCATCCGATGCGCCCGTAATATCCCGCGTAACGATGCGCCCCGGTTTCGCCTTGATCGGCCGCGGAAACATCGGTCCATCGACGACGCAAGTGTGGAACTCCCCATTCTCGCCCAGCGGATCGACACCGTCTGGCAAATCGTCGAGGAACTCTTGATCAAACCACCGTCCGGCAAAACTTGCAGGCAACATGGTGGGGTTCAACGCCGTGATGATTGCACGTAGACCGCTAGCGATCATCTCCTGAGCCAACTCTGGCGTCGGCATCCCCCAAACAGGGAAGATCGGTGTGAAACCAGTTCCTTCCAGCTTCGACTCTCGGTATTCTCGAATGTCCTCCAAGAAAAGGTCGCCAAAAGCCAGGTGCTCGGCCCCGAGATCCTCAGTCAACGCGCGAATACGGTCCAGAAATTCGCGCATCGCTTCCTCGTACTCCGCGTTGGAGCACGGATAAGGTATCGAAATCTCGTACAGCGGCAACTCCATCACCTCTGCTTGCCGGCGTAAAACCCTGCGCGGCGTCGCCTGTATCGAAACGCGATCGAACGCCGGAGTCACTGTCGTGAAAATCCCGCGCACATCATACTTTTCGGGTTGCGAACGCAACGTGTGCAAGGCCCAGGCGGAATCTTTTCCGCTCGACCATGAAACGAGTACCGGTGTGACAGACATCCAAAGCCCTTTCCAGCGTGGCCATATGCCGACGATCCGCGAACACCTCGCCATTATCATTGATTGGTCAGCGCGTGATTGCACAGGCCTCCTTAATATCAGTTAAGGGTTCACCTTTTCCCAACTTTCTTCCTGCAATCCAAGCGCATTGCCAATGACCAACGACATCGTCATCCAAGTCCGCGATCTCCGCAAGAGATACAAAGATCTTGTCGCTGTCGACGGCATCTCGTTCGAAGTCCATCACGGCGAGATCTTCGGAATGCTTGGGCCTAACGGCGCAGGCAAGACGACAACCGTCGAAATTCTAGAGGGGTTGCGCGACCTAGACAGTGGCGAAGCCTATGTCGGTGGACTCGATGTCACCAAACACCCCACGCAAGTCAAAGGGATGATCGGAGTCCAACTCCAACAAAACGCCTTTTTTGACAACCTGAACCTCAAGGAAACGATCGAACTCTTCGCCACCTTGTACGGCTCACACATGACAGCCGAAGAAGCGCTTGCAAAAGTCGATCTCGCAGATAGAGCCAAGTCCCAATACCGACACCTCTCCGGCGGACAGAAACAGCGACTCTCCATCGCCGTCGCACTAATAAACACCCCTGTCGCAATGTTCCTCGACGAACCCACCACCGGACTCGATCCGCAAGCACGCCGCAACATGTGGGACCTCATCGACGGATTGCGGTCCGACGGCATGGCGATCATGCTCACGACGCATTACATGGAAGAGGCCGAGGTCCTTTGCGACCGCGTCGCCGTGATCGACCACGGGAATATCGTCGCACTCGACACGCCACAGGCCCTCATCGACCAACTCAAAGCCCGAGGAGCAGAATCCGTTCGCAGAGACGGCGCACTAACCCTCGAAGACGTCTTCATCGACCTAACAGGCAGGAACCTCATCGAGTAACGCCGGCCAGTTGCCTTTGCAATCGAGGCCACAGCGAATCCTCTTGGTTGCTCCCGTTAACGGGGGAAATGCCGAAGGCAAAGGGGGCACGATAGACAACCAACATGCGCATCTACCAAGCCTTCATAGTCGCTGAACTCAAAATGTTCTTCCGCGACCGCGCCGCGCTTTTCTGGACGCTCGCATTTCCAACCGTCATGATGGTGGTCTTCGGACTCTTCAACTTCGGCGGTTTCGAACCACCTGAAGTCGGCATCGTTGACAAGGCGAACAACGACGCATCCAAAGTGCTGGTCTCCGTCTTAAAAGGCGAGTTCGACGGCGAACCACTCTTCAACGTCCCTGAATCGCAGGACGAGGAAACTCTCCGTGCCGACATTCTCGAAGGAGACATCACAGCGGTCATGGTGATACCGGAAGGATTCGGCACTGTCGGTTCGGCATCTGTGATCGACCTGACCTACGACGGTCGCAGCGCACAAGAAGCGGAGGCAGCGCGCGCTATTCTGGGCCAAGTCCTAGACGGCGTCTTCAAAACCGTCGCCGATGTCCCACCCGAATACCGAGTCGAAAACTGGGCAACGGTTTCGACGACCGAAGTCGCCGGAAGAGGGCAAGGCTATAAAGGCTTCGTCGTCCCCGGCATCGTCTCGCTCTCCATCATGCAAAGCGCACTATTCGGTCTGGTCTTCACCCTCGTCAGGCTCCGCAACCAGGGCGTTCTGAAAAGGCTCCACGCCACGCCCATTAACCCCAGGCACTACCTAGCGGGTTTGCTCTTCACGCGGATGTTGCTGCTCATAATGCAGACTTACGTCCTTTTATTCGTCGGCATCTTCGTCTCCGGCGTCCAAGTCTCCCCTGGCTACGCCATGTTCTGGCTCGAAGTCATACCGCTGATCATCCTCGGAGGCATCGGATTCGCTTCGCTAGGCCTAGCCGTATCCGGCATCGCCAAAACCGAGAACACCGCGGCACCGCTCGCCAACATCATCACCCTGCCGATGATGTTCCTCTCCGGCGTCTTCATCCCCCACTCCGTAATTCCCGACTGGGTAGTCGCCTTCGCAAAATGGCTCCCCCTCACCTTCCTCGCCGACGCCATGCGCGAAATGGTCAACAGCGGCGAAACCCTCTTCATCCAAGGCGGCTCAATCCTAGGCTTGGCGGTATGGGCAATAATCTGCTTCGGCCTCGCCGTACGGGCGTTCAGGTGGGAGTAAATCATGGCCGATAGAGAAAACTTCAGGTTGGACGATGAAGAACGCGAAATCCTCGAAAAATTCGAGCGCGATGAGCTAGTGCCTGTCCTTGACGTTGAGAAGGAGATCGAGTTCGCGCGTCAGGCCGTCCGCAATACGCTCAACAGGATGAGCGGAACCACGGATGACGGAACAAAGGCTGGTCGAGGTTGAGGCCAAACCACCACATTCACCGTCCCCTTATCTCTTCGATGTAGTCGTCGACGCTAACCCCTTCGTCCAGCGTCCATTCGTCGAGGATCCCGGCTACCTTGTCTAAGGGATGCTGCCCCACGACTCGTTTACGCATCAGCAACTCTTCATCGGTGGGAAAGAAGCCAACTTCGATGCCTGGATGCAACCCAAAACGCTCTCGCAAACGCTTGGGGATGGTTATCTGACCACGCTTAGAGATTCGCACATCAACCTCGCAATAACGTCGGATATTGGAGACATATGGAATGATACTCGCTAACCAAATCGCCCGATGCACGATAAGCTTCCCCTCCGCCGCGCACACCATTAGGTCGCGGCAACACCTTGCAACAAATCAAAAACAACGCAAAAACTCCCCTATAGCCCCGTGATAGCCCTCCGAATCGTAGTGATTCACGCCGTTGTGTGGCGCTCCACTGATCGCATAAAACCGTTTCGGGCCAGCAGCGGACCGATAACCCTTGCGACCTGACTCAATCAGCACGATCTCGTCTAACCCCTGTTGCATCGTCGCCGCGTCTACGGTCAACGCACCCAAAACCGTGTTAGTATGGACTAGTCTAATGTAGACCAACACATAATCGCGAGAAGTGCAGTTCATGCAATCAACTGACCCTCAACGCGTTTGGCGAATTGCAGAAGCCAAGGCGCGGCTTTCCGAAATCCTGCGTTTAGCCGACGACGAAGGCCCCCAAAGGATCGGCACCAAGAAGACTTACGTTGTCGTGCCGGAAAATGTATGGGATTCCAACCGAAATCCTCGCAGTCCTCTTGGCACTTGGCTAGTTGAAAACGTGCCGAGGGGCACAAATCTCGAAGTGCCGCGGGAACGAAGTTCGACAAGACAGATCCCATTCATCGACGAGGTCCAAGGTTGACCGGTTATCTGATCGACACGAATGTAGTTTCGGAGCTGTCGAAAGAGTCGCCAAATCCTTCGGTGATTGCGTTTCTTAGAAACGAAACGCAGATCTGGCTGTCGACGATCGTCATCCACGAAATCGAGTTCGGTATCCAACTGCTTCCCGAAGGCCGTCGCCGAGAATCCCTTTTCAGGATGTGCACCGACGTCGTGTCCGCTTACTCCGACCGGGTCCTAAGTATCGACAGGTCTGTTGCAGAACGGGCGGCTGTATTGCGCGCTCGGTCGCGAAAAGTCGGTCACATTGTCGATCTCGGCGACGCACTGATCGCAGGCACCGCGATGGCACATGGATTGACTCTCGTCACCCGCAACGTCAGAGATTTCGATGGACTTGGTATCGATGTACATGACCCATGGCAATCCAAATGAAGGGTGGAAACGCGCATAGTCCGCTTGCGCGCCCTCTTTTTTCACGCGACATCCCCTAAAAACTCCCCCATTGCCCCGTAATACCCCTCCGGATCGTAGTAATCCGCCCCATTGTGCGGCGCGGCCTTAATGACGTAAAACCGCTTCGGCCCCTGCGCCGCGTCATACACCTTCCGTCCCGACTCGATCGGCACGATCTCGTCGAACTCCGAGTGCATCACCAACAACGGACACCGCACCTCGGCGGCGTGAACCACAGCGTCGAATTTGTTGTGAATGAACTTCTCCACAGGAAGAAACCGCCACGGCGTGACCGTCTTCGCCAGATCCGGAATCGACGATATCGGGCACTCCAAAATCAGCGCATCCGGAGGCATCACACTCGCCAAACGCACTGCAACAGCGCCACCCAAGCTCCGACCGAAATACACAATCGATGGCCGCTCTTCGACTGGCACAGCGCTCGCGTAATCGTCGATCCAACGCCGCGCCGCCAACGCGTCCAGCGCGATCCCTTCCTCGCTAGGCAGTCCCTCGCTTAACCCGTAACCCCGATACTCCAACGCGAAGATGTCGATGAATTTGAACCTGTCGACAAACTCACGGTACTGGTCCAAACGGATGCTGATGTTGCCCCCATTACCGTGGGCGATCAGCATCAAGATTCGTTTCTGACCAGGGTCCACACTCTCCTCACCTCGGATCAACCAGGCGTGAACCCTAACGCCATCATCCGCCGTCAGCCACACATCTCGGTACCGCAACCCTACATGCGATGGGTCGCCCCGCAACTGCGGCTGCGGGAAGAAGATGAACGATGATTCGAAAGTGTTAGGCGTGTGCATTTTCCTTCGCGCCCACGCCGAGGGATCATTTGCGCCGGATCTTCGGCACCTCGACCTTAAGGTGAGTCATCGGCTTCCAGCCCAGTACCCGCTCCGCTTTCGTGAGATTGTGCTCGACGCCGTCCTCGTCGCCGGCGATGAAGAACGGTTCGAATGATCCATGCCCGATCTGGACAAACTCCGCCGCCTTCATGTACGCGTTCGCCAAGTCTTCCTCATCGCTCACATGCAGAGGCGGTGCGGAGGTTGGATCGCTCGGATCATACTCGTGCTCCGCAGACCGGTACTCGATCCACTGTTCCCTCGTCCTAGGGCCCGTAATGCGCAAAGCCGCCAAATTCATATCGAAATGCCGTGCGAAATACCGGCATATCAACTCGCCAAAACCCTTAGACAGCCCGTACGCGCTGGGCGTATCCAACGGAATCTCTTCCTCCGACTGATACCACGTCCTATGTCGGTAGTGAACGCTCATCGTGCTCGTGTACACACCGTTCCGCAAACCGTTGTTGTAGCCGGTCCACAGGAAAAGGTGCAACCCCATGTTGTTCACCGTGTAGTTTTCTCGGATCACCTTCTCATCCTGCACCGTCGACGACCCGCCTTGCGGACTCTGCATCACCAACCAGATGAACGTATCCACACCATCCACCGCCTCCGCAATCGCACCCGTATCCGTCACCGACCCCTTCACAAACTCAATCCCATCATGCCGTGGCTCCGCCAGATCCAGCACGCGCAGATCATGCACCTCCCTCAAATAAGGAGTGATAAACGTCCCGACATGCCCGGAACCGCCGACAAGGAGGATTTTCATGGTTGCGAAGCCCTTATTGGAATGTGGATTGCCTGCGCAGGATTATACGGCGATACGTCATGCATACGTCAGAAGGGTCACGTCGTTCGTCTCGGCAAGATCGTCAAGCAGAAACAGGCGCAGGTTCAACACTTCGAGTTTCCTCGGCTTCTACGTTACCCACCTCATCCGAAGAAGCTGCGTCCTCCTCCTCATCAGCTGACCGAACCTCGCCAACCGGCTCGAAGACAATCTTCAATCGCGTCCCCGTCGCCTCGGCAAACCGTCGCAAGGTGTTGATGGACGGATTCGCTGTCCAACCTTCAAGTCGCGCCACCGCCGATTGTGTGGTTGCCATCCGCTCGGCGATCTGCGTTTGAGTCAACCCCGAGCTAACCCGTGCACTAACAAGCGCGTGCATCAGATCGAAAACAGGTTGTGTCTTTTCGTACTCGGCGCGGTACTCGGGGTCTTTCATCCATTCGCGGTGAAGGTCACTTATCTTGGTCATCACAAAACCTCACGGGCTCGTCTGAGAGCCAATTCAACTTCCTTGTTGGGTGTTCGTTGAGTCTTTTTGACGAATACCCGGACAATCACGACGCGCTTGGCGCGCGCGGTAACGTACAACGCACGTGAGATCCCGTCTCGTCCGGAAATACGGATCTCCCAAAGTGGCCCCCGAAGCTTACGCAACACATTCGGTTGGATCGCAGCAAATCCGAACTCCGAAACTAGCCGCGCAATGCGTTCGAGCTTAGCTAGCATGTCGCGAGGCAACGCAGCGATCTCCCGATCAACCGTCGCATTAAGCGTTTCAACAGTCCACTTCTTTGACACCATATTATCTCATATCCGCTATAAACCATTGTCGCAGCCAACGCGATGTATCGCGACTGGATCTCCAAAGAACGAAATTTAACGCACCCGCGCCGTTTCATTCTCAGCGGGTGGCGAAACCTACCGCCCCCTCGTAACCTCAACCCGAGCCTCGGCACTCCCAAACCCAGCCAACGCCAACGGCTTAAACACCGAAACCGAAACCCCCTCGATACGATCATCTAACCGCAAAACAGCCCCCGCGATCCGATCCGCCAAAGTCTCCACCAGCTGATATTCCCCACTGGCCGCCACCTCAACCGCCTTCAAACAGGGCACCCGATAATCCACCGCATATGCCAAATCATCAGATTCCGCCGCCTCCGAGAAATCTCCCTTCAACTCGATATCCACAACAACCCGCTGCGCTATCCGACGCTCCCACTCCTCAGCTCCTACCACGCAGCGCAGCTCCAAACCCCGGATCACCAATCGATCCGGAGTATCCTCTGGATTCTCGCCCGTCATGGCTCGATGCTATCCGCCAATCGTTCGACGATGCCAAGAACCACAGCTACGGTCTGACCCATCGGTTCGGCATCGAGATGCTCGACGGTGTCATCCGGATGGTTGACGAACCTCAAATCATCGGCGTAGAGCATCACGACCGGAACACCTCTCTCGTCAAACGGTGCATGATCTGACGTCGCGCCGTCCAGGCCACCTGTCGATGCAAACTCAACACCAAATTCTCCAGCGGCAGCCTTGGCTTCGCCAAGCAACCAAACAGCGCCCTCCGCCGACAATTGACCAGTCGCCACTACATCCAAATTGATCATAGCCTCAATCCGACCTAACTCCGACGCCGTCAACTCTTCGACGTAATAGGTGCTCCCATGCAGACCCGTCTCCTCGGAACCGAAGAAGACGAACCGCAGATCAAACGGCAAGTCATCATCCATCAACTCTTCCGCCAACACCATCGCGGCCGCCATTCCGCTACCGTTGTCGTTCGCGCCCTGCGTCCAAGGCGTCGTGTCGTAATGCGCGCCGATCAACACCACCTGATCATCGTGGATGTCGTTGTTCAATTCAGCAATCACATTGCGAGACGGCCCATTACCTAACGGATACACCATCAACTCAGCATTAATCGCCTCTCCGTTTTCGAGTGCGTCAAGCAGAAGCTCGCCGTCCTCCTTTGGTATCCCACCAGCGACAATTTCCGGCTCCTGGTCCAATCGACCGCCAAAGTAAAACCGAGGCTCGTTGTTATAGACCACAACACCGATCGCTCCATTCTCCGCCGCATTCGTCTCCTTCTCCTCAAAACTGATATCGCCGCGTCCCACCAACGCGATCTTGCCGTCAACATCGATTCCCTCGAAATCCTCGTCGTATCCAAGTCCAGCCTCAACCATTTCACCCTCGACAATGCCAGGTTTGAAAGGATCGAATGGGACGAAAAATATCCGTTCAGTCTCACCATCCCGACGGCTGAACTTCACATTGGGCTCCCCTCCTTCGGAATCAGGCAAGATCTCCAACCTTCCGGACCCCCACGCCTCGGTCACTTCGAAATCCTGCATCTCCACCTCGTAACCCAACTCCTCCATCTCCGCCGATAGATACATCGCCGCCTCAAGCTCCTCCTCCGTCGCGCTCTGCCGCGGACTTAGCTCCTCCGCCAGCATAATCGTCAACTCATACACCCGATCCGCCAGCGATAACACATAAGGATCAACTTCCGTAGCAACTTCGATCTCAGCCTCAACCGTCGCAGACGGGGGAACCGGTGTCGCAGTGGACGGCACCATCGTCGCCGTCGGCTCAACAACGGCAACAGTCGCAGTCGGTGGAACCACCGTCGCGGTCGGTTCGACAACCGCAATAGGCGTATCAGAAACTTTCGTCGCCGTTGGTTCAACCAACGCCGCAGTCGCTGTCGGCTCAACGACCTCCTGACCCGAATCACACGCGACAACCCCAACCAACACCAATGCCACACCCAAAACAGGCGCAGCCGCCAATCGCCAATCTCTGACTAAGTCCATCATCTGATCGCTTTCAATTATCAAGGTGCTGAATCTTCATACGAACGCGGGTAAAGTGATGTTTGGCTATCAACCAAGAATCGAGATCGGCGACACAATCTTGAACGCAATAGAGACGCCTCACACCTTCGCCGGAAATCCCATCGACAGGGCAGACGCACTTCGCCGCGACAATGACGAAATCGATCGATTGATGCGGTCACCCGAGGCGAAGATCCTCATGATGTCCGAGTTGAATCCGGTGATCCAGAGCCCCAGCGAGACGTCCATGGTCTTGGGTTGGGTCGGTTACGACATGGCGGTAGAACTGCTGGGAAGCGAACCCGAACAGCGCACGTTCCTCGGGTTGAATGGCGACGGCGTTCCGTTGGTCGCTTGGAACGCCAAAATTGTCTCGCCAGA
>CAYRHG010000089.1:0-4343 GCA_964424025.1 uncultured Dehalococcoidales bacterium
GAGGTCGATGGTTCGAATCCGTCCGGGCCCACCATCCTCTGCTCTTTTCGCATCGTTCCGGATCGCCGCGACATTTGAGGGTGTTGCCGATCATGTTTCCTGGGTTGAGGAGTTCTCGGGGTTGGCAGATTAGTTGGGCAAGCCTGTCCTATTGTTGGGTAACGGTCTCGCAAATGCTTCCAAAGTCGGAAATTGCCGGTCCGTCGATTGCACGAGCTAGTGTTGGCGAGATGCGAGTTTCGAACGACGGCGAGGGCGTAACGAAGCGGTACTCAGCGAGATTTGTACTGATAGCCTGCGTGCTTAGCGATAAGTATCAATCGTTCTCCGGCGTTTGACGACAATATCGCGAAGTCACTTATGCAGGGTGCAGATTCCGTCCGGCAAGAAAGGCTCCAAGAGTATGATTCAACTCAACGGTGAGCTGCAGACTCGCCTTCGATCCATATTCAGCTTCCCGAATCCGGTCAACGAAGTGGCGGCCAGGGTGGTCGCCGGCATGGTAGTTGCGTTGTGTCTCGCGATATTGCTGACCGGCCAAACTTGGTTAATGTTCGTCTTGGTTTATGGCTTCCTGGCGCGAGTGGCAACCGGTCCAACGTTGAGCCCGATGGGGTTGTTGGCGATGAAGTTCATAGCACCGCGCATCGCGGAACCGAAGTTGGTGCCCGGGCCGCCCAAACGCTTCGCGCAATCGGTTGGCCTCTTGTTTTCGATGAGCGCGGTTGTGCTGCACTTCGTTGCGGGTTTGCCGACGGCTGCAACGGTTGTACTTGTGTTATTGACGTTTTTCGCCTCGCTCGAAGCGTTTGTCGGTTTTTGCGCGGGTTGCTTCGTCTTCAACTATCTGATGCGATGGGGATTGATACCGCAGTCCGTCTGCGAGGCGTGTACGAATCTGGACTCGACGCGTGCGTAGTCGATCAGCTGAAGGTTTAGCTCTGGGCACATCCTTAATCGCATTGTTGCGACCGAACTACGATATCTTGGTTTAAAAGAGCCAAAAGGTAAAGGAGATTCAATGTCGAAGTATCTTTTTCAAGCTTCTTACACGTTGGACGGTGTAAACGGGCTTCTGGCGTCTGGCGGTTCGGCTCGTAAAGAGGCGATCGGCGAGCTGGTCGCGAGCGCGGGCGGGAACATGGAGGCGTTTTACTACGCCTTTGGAGATGATGATCTGTATGTGATTGCGGAGTTGCCGGACGATGCGGCGGCTACGGCGATTTCGCTAGGTGTTGCTGCGACTGGAGCGGGGACAATTAAGACGACGGTGCTGTTGGACCCGTCGACGATTGATGAGGCATCGCAGCGAGTAATCGACTACACTCCGCCAGGTGATTAGCCAGGCTTCGTAGCGATCCCCGCCCGGCCTTGTGGATCCGGCTTTCGCCGGGTTGACGAGCATTCTGGCCCTGTTTAGGTTGGTTTCAAGCTAGTTCGGCGTTTTCGAGGAATGCGATGAGCATTTCTCTTGATTGCGACTCGTAGATGGGGGAGTAGGTGGTGAATTCGCGGAGGTTAGCGTCGGCTTCGAAGTTGGGATCGAAGAGTGAACCCATGAGTTTGTAGTCGTCGGCTAGTTCGCGGTTCCAGACGCGCAGCTCGTCGAGGGTGAGTTGGGGTTCGAACTGGAAGGCGTAAGAGTTGCGGTATCGGAAGGCCAGGCTTTGGCGTTTGAATGTCCCATCGCGGCAGAGCATGTAACCGAAGGCCAATTCTTCGGCGCCATAGGGTACGGTGAAGTGCTCGCCGTGGAGCGTCGGGACTAAGGGGACGTGTAGTTTGCTGAAGACGGGGTCATTTGATCCTGCTTCGGTGATCCAGATCTTGCGGAGCCCGAATTCGTAACCTCCTGTTGGTTCGACCGAACCGCCGAGGGCGCGTGCCATGATTTGGGCTCCTAGGCAGACGCCGAAGATGGGGATGTCTGAAGACAATGCGGCGGCAAAGAACTCGCGTTCCGCGTTTATCGCCCGGTAGTCGTCGTTGGCTGACAGTGCTCCTCCGAGGGCGATGATGAGGTGCAAGTCTTCGAGCGGTGGAGCCTCGAAGTCGGCGAAGTTCGGAGCCGTTTCGAACACGTTGAGCGGGACTAGCTCGAAACCGCGATCGAGCAAGACCGCCGTGTAATTTCCGCCGAGCGTCTCGTGTTCGTTGTGACGAATTATTAGGGCACGTTTCAGCATTGGTATAGTCAATATGCAAACGACGATGGTCCGTGAGGTGAATCACCTGTAGGTCGCTGCTCGGGCGGACAATGGAGGAGCAGGAGATTTTGAGGCGGGTTGAAAACCGACGACGGAAGGAATATCGATATGCGCGTAGTGGTTTTGGTGAAGGCGACTGAAGAGAGCGAAGCGGGGGTGATGCCGTCGGCCGAATTGATTGAGGCGATGGGTGAATACAACGCGGAGTTGGTGAAGGCTAGGGTCATGCAGGCTGGTGAGGGACTGCATCCGACGTCGAAAGGTAAGCGCGTCGTTTTCGACGGCGAGCGTCGGGAGGTCTTAGAGGGCCCGTTCGGGGTGACGAACGAGTTGGTGGCTGGGTTCTGGATATGGGAAGTTGACGATATGGGGGAAGCGGTGGAGTGGGTGAAGAGGTGTCCGAATCCGATGCTGAGTCGGAGCGAGGTGGAGATACGGCCGGTATTCGAGTACGAGGATTTTGGTGACGCGATCTCGCCTGAGCAGATTGAAAGGGAAGAGCGGATGCGGGATGAGATTGGTGGGCGATGAAACATAGCCGTTAAACCTCCGGGAGTGGCACGATACCACGCAATCCGAAAAATGAGGACGATGCGTCTGAGCCGTATCGGCGCTATCGCGTGCCGGACACTCGGGGAACCGAATTTACGGAGGTGAATGCTCAGGTTGAGGACGATCAGTCAGACGAATCCTCGGGTGATGCTTGCGGATTGCTATTCGCGATCAGTGTGTCGCTTTTTAGTATTCTGTTCTACGTCGCGGCAATTGGGTTTATCTTGTGGGTGATTGCGATGATGTTGGGTTTGGTCGAGTAGGCGTGCGGGAGCGAATAGGTAATAGCTACGTGGAGAAATGGTGGACCAGTTGGGTTAGGAATGTGGTGGTGAAAATGTGGGCGATGCCCTCCGTCCGCCTCTTCACCCTTACCCTAGACCTCCTCTTAATCTCCTCCTGAGAGGGAGAGGATGAGAGTACTGAGGTATGGGGGATTTAGGTGGGTGACCAGTTGTAGATTTTCTGGAGGCTGCCGCCCATTAGGGTCGCGCGTTCGGAGTCGGTGAGTTGGTCGGTTACTCGGAAGGCTTCTACGCCTTGTTCGTATGTGAGGAGGTTTACGGCGCGGGTCCAGTCTGTGCCCCACATGCAGCGGTCGAGGGTGTAGGCGTTGAAGATTTGAGTGAGGGGTTCCCAGATGTCGGCGTATGGGAAGGATTCGTGTGAGAGCGTTCCGGCACCGGAGATTTTGATAGCGACGTTGTCGAACTGGGCTAGAGCGAGGACGTCTGGGAGGTCGTTCCAAGCGTCGGGCGGCGCGGGCGGTTCGTAGGGTTGCGCGAGGCCGAGGTGGTCGATGATGAGTTGTGTATTGGGATGGTTACGTGCCATCTCGCGGAAGATTGGCAGCTTGCCCGAGCACATGACGTTGATCGGTACGTCGGCTTTGGCGCCGGCGGCGAGGATGCGGTTGACTCCGGGGTTATCGGCTTCGAGTTCGATGCGAGCGAGCATGATGCGTGCGCCAACTACGCCGGGATGGGAGGTCCACTCTTCCATCTCTTGTTCGATGGTGTCGGAATCGGGATCGAACGGTCTGACGAGGCCGAAGCTACCGGGGTGTTGGTCGTAAACCTCCAAGGCGTAGCTGGCATCGTACTGGTACATCGAGAAGGGAGACACCAAGATGGCGCCGTCGACGCCGACCGCGTCCATCGCGGTTACCATGTCGTCGCCGGTCACTTCGGGTGGACCAGCGAGATCGCCGTGCCAAGGCCGTTCAGGACGATCGCGTTCGTATGCGTGGACTTGGACGTCAATCACTGGGGTTGAGGAGGTCATTAGTTTGACTGCTTTGTCTGAGTTGCGAATGATGTGATTGTAATGATGGTTCAGAACCAGGATGTGAACGGTTCGGGATGACGGAAGAGATCGACTGTGCAACCTTGCGACGAACTGTGGCCTAAGTGTTGCGCTGGTTCAGATTATCGGTTCGGAGGCGGATCGTATCGCAACACTTGGTATCGTTCGTCTTCTTCGGGCGGCACATCATCATCGTCCTCTTCAGTCGGTTCGTCCGCGGGTTCGTCGGATGCCGATTGGTCGTCATCGGGTTCCGCATCGTCATCGCCATCGCGTCGA
>CAYRHG010000090.1:0-22899 GCA_964424025.1 uncultured Dehalococcoidales bacterium
GATCATGGGAGATGTGGCCCGGTCGTCACGGCGTCTACCGAGAACTCATGGGTCGCACCTTCGGCATCATCGGCTTCGGCGCCATCGGACGCCGCGTCGCAAAACTCGCCCAAGCCTACGACATGCCCGTCATCGCATCCGGACGCGCCGACTCGGCACCAGGTGAACTCTACGGAGCGAACTACGTCGGAGGCGGTAGCCAAGCGATGGAGCACATCCTAGCAAACTCCGACTTCGTCCTAATCTCCACTCCATTAGGCCCCGCGACCCACGGCCTCATCGGCGAACACGAACTCTCGCTGATGAAACCCACCGCGTACATCATCAACCCCGCACGCGGACACATCATCGACGAAACCGCCCTTTACAACGCCCTCAAAAACCGAACCATCGCCGGTGCCGCTATCGACACCTGGTACCAATACCCCGAAGGCCCTGATGACACGCCCCGACCATCCGACCACCCCTTCTGGGAACTCGACAACATCATCATGGTCCCCCACCACTCCGGCGCAACCTACGGCACCGCATCCCGCCGAGCCCAGACCGTAGCCCAAAACCTAGACCGCCTAACCCGCGGACAACCCCTCATCAACGTCGTAAGCGAAATCTCCCGCTAACTCGGTCCCCTTCGCGCAACAAGAACTCGAAGAGTGCATGTCCCATTCGCAAAGCGAAGTTCACAGGGAATGCCCGAGTTCAGACTGCATTACACCGAACTCCGGCGACGATGCTTCGACCACCTTAACCGATAGGGGCGAACCCTTGTGGTCGCCCTACCAACCAAACAACCGAGGAGCCCAAATCCCCGATTAAACGCGCCCAAACAACAACCCGAAATCCATATCCATCCTGCCCATCCATGCAATTCGATACGGCTACGCAGGCGGCGCAACCACAACATCCTCATACGCATGACGCGCGCCAACCATTCCCGAATGCTCGAACACATCCAACGCCGACTCGTACAGATCCCTAGGTATCGCGATATCCCCGTCCCAATTCCCCAACTTCTGGTAAAACTCAACCGCCGCCGCCGTCGCCTCAACCGCCAATCCCGGGAAGAACGGCTCTTCCGCCTCCGCTATCTCCATCGGATCCGCCGCGTTGACCCACTTCCTCGAGGCCCGATAAGCCCGCGTCACCGCCTTGACCATGTCAGAATCCAAACTGTCCCACCGCGCCACCAAGCTGCTGAACGCCGTCGGCCCTACAATCTCGCCGATCGATCCCACGATGTGCCCGATTCCCTCATGCTCCAACTGCTGCGGAAACGCGCCCTGTTCGTGGAAATAGTCTCCCTCGCCGTTTCGCCACTGTTCCATCATCTCGTCGCCGCCCGGCGACTCGATCCCCTCGATATCCGATAGATCGATGCCAACCCGGTGCAACCCATACCGCAACATCGCCTCCGGTTGCCCTCCATGGACGTAAAGAAATTTCGAATCCAACAGCTTTTCCCACGCAAATTCCGGGTCAGGCTCACGAGCTGCGACGATAAAACCATCAAACGCGTTGATCTGCGCGAAGTGCGCCACCGGAGGCTTCTGACCCGCGTCCAACGCCGTCCAACTGCCCGAAACCGCCGACTGCCCTAAATCCGCCCTACCCTCGGCTACCTCAATTGCCGAATTCTGCCCAGCAGCCGCAGGCGTGTACGTCGCCGAAAGCCCTTCTTTCTCCAGAAATCCGCCCGCAATCAGCGAAATCAACGGACTGTAAAACGCAGAGTGTCGAGAAGCGATCAATTTCACGTCAGGCATCTATCTGGACTCCATCTGGTCGAAACGGTTAACGCCTGCCAATTCTACCCCTTCGTCTCTTAACGGCATTTACGCACCGAGAGTTTCAACTCGCCGCTGTCGCATAATTGAATTTGAAGCGCCCAAAGACTGCCACCTTAAAACCGTCAACCAACCCGTTTCGTCTAACAGTTCAGCACTATTCTCGAGAAACCTCAACGCCAAATTGAACGACACGGACGAAAACTTTCGGCGGACCGCAGGCACTACCCTAGTGACCGGCGGAACCGGTTTCATCGGGACCCATCTGATTGATGCCCTCATCGACCGCGGTGAAAAAGTCACCGTCATCGACAACCTGTTCACGTCCAACACTCAATTCCTCCATCCCGACGCCTCCCTAATCGACCTTGACATCTGCGATCCCAGCATCCCGGATCTCATCGCGGACCTCAACCCAAAAGCCATCTATCACCTAGCCGCCCAGGCATCCGTCGCAATCTCAGCCCGCGAACCATTAACAGACGTCAACATCAACGTCAACGGAACCCTCAACCTGCTCGAAGGCATCCGTGAACTGCCGCATCGTCCTCGCTTCATCTTCTTCTCCACCGGCGGAGCTGTTTACGGCGACCTCGATCCATCCGCCCTGCCCGCGGACGAAAACATCAACGCTCAACCCCTATCGCCTTACGCAGTCTCCAAACTCGCCATCGAACACTACCTCCGCGCCTACGGCCACCTCTACGATCTCAACTACACCATCATCCGCCCTGCGAACGTCTACGGCCCTCGCCAAAACCCCCACGGCGAAGCGGGCGTGATCGCAATATTTACGCAAGCGATGCTAGACGGCCGGCAAATCACGATTTTCGGTGATGGCAACGACCAGCGCGACTACATCTACATCTCAGACTTCATCGATGGAGTCTTGACCCTGGCCGATAGCGACCTGCCAGGCCCCTACAACATCGGCACCGGCTACGGCATCTCCGTAAACGAGATATACAACGTACTCGCCGAATTCATCCAAAACTCCACACCCCCGCGATACGGCCCGCCGAGAGCCGGCGACATCCCCAAAATCTGGCTCGATGTCACCGCAGCCAAAACCGACCTCGGCTGGAAAGCCAAAACTTCGTTCCAAGACGGCATCAGCCAAACAGTCGAATGGTTCAGACGAGCAACCCATTGAAGCCCAACCGCTTCTCGCGTGCCGCAACCCTCACTTCGGCTTTGCTGCTGGTCTGGTTCGCATTTGCCTGCCAAACTGAGGAACCGACATCCACCGCCGAGCCAGCCACCGTTGCCATTCCAACGAACACACCTGCGCCCTCGGCAACGCTCGTGCCGACCGAAATGCCCGAACCGACCGCCACGGCGACCCACACCCCCGCTCCTGCAGCAACCGCAACCCCAGTCCCCATCGCCACGACTCAACCTACGGCAACTGTTACCACCTCAACTGATTCTCGGGATCTGCCAACAGCAACTTCGGTCCCGCCAACGGAAACGCCTGTACCCACTTCGACACCACATCCAACTTCCACACCTGTTCCTCCGACGCCAACACCATTGCCACCGACCGCTACCCCGACCGCGATACCGGAAACCACCGCATTACCCACCGCCATCTCAGTTGCCCGAAATGCACCATTGCCGGTTACTGGCAAATACGGCGGCACGCTGAAAACGGCGATCCCACAATCGGCCCCACATCAAGACATCCACAAATCGGTATCGCCCATACTCGCCGGTTGGGGACCAGGTATCGCCTATTCCAGAATCTTCCGTTACCGCTGGCTGGAGCCAAACCAACCCAACAGGGGTGTCGACGCCCTATCCAATCGCTACGACCCTCAATCTTCGTCTGCCGCCCACGAGATCATATGCGACCTGTGCGAAAGCTGGGAGTTTGATGCCGATGGAACACTTTCAATCAAACTGAAATCCGATGTGCCGTGGCAGCTCACCAACCCACAACTCGGCCGCAGCCTGACCGCCGAAGACGTCGTTTACAGCATTGATAGGCTCAGCGATCCCAAGCTACCGAACTCTCATCTCGTCAATACCATCGCCGAAGCGAGCGCAATCGGTGATGACTCGTTGCAGATCAGGTTGACCATCCCCGACGCGGAAATACTCGACAAACTGGCCGATGCCCGATTCGCAATCGTAGCCTCCGAGGCGGTAGCCCTGAACGGTGACCTTACCCAAGGCCCAACCATCGGAACCGGACCTTGGATCCTTGACTCGTTTGATCGAAACCGGATGCAGTTCACTGCCAATCCCGATTACTTCATTCCCGAGCTCCCGCTCTTGGACAGCATCGATGTCGCGGTCGTCCGCGATCCACAAGTTCGCATCACCACGTTGCGGACAGGCCAGTTGGATCTTCTGCAACCAGCGCTCAACGAGATGATTCCTGCCATAGAGCGCTTCGAAGAACTTCGTTGGACCCAGAGCCACGACCCGTCTGCCGGCGTCGAAGTGGCCATCAACACCTCGCGCGGCGAATTGGCTTCGCTCCCGCTCCGAACTGCCATATTTAAATCTTGGGACCCAAGCACGTTGATCGATTCAGTCCATCACGGCCAGTCGTTCATTAGCGTCGGGCTACCGTCCAACGACCCTGCGTGGTTGTTGCCGGCATCTGAAATCGACCCGTTCTTCAGTGACCGCACCGGGTTGCTCGAGTTGCTCGATGATTACCAAGTTCCTCACGGGATTATTCTCACAATCCGCGTCAGCGAATTCGGCGACGAGTACGTGGAAACTGCTCGTTCATTGGCGAAAGCGATGGAATCCCTTGGATTGATCGTTTCCGTCGAGAGAGTATCGACCCGCACGTTTGGCGAAGACATCTGGAGTTTCGGCGAATACGATATCTACGTCGGCGCTCCCCCGCCTCAATCCAGCGCGACCTCGATGCTTTTCGCCGTTCACCACTCCAAAGGTCCGTGGAACACTACGAAATACGCATCTGAACGACTCGACACCCTCATCGAACAGCAGTCGATCGAGTTGGACCCACTAGTAAGACGTGACTTGCTGCATGAGATACAACGAGAGATCTTGAACGGTGCACATCTCTTAAGGCCGGCGGCCAAAGTTTCCCACTGGGTCTGGTGGTCTCACCTGCAAAACGTAGCACCCAACACTTACCGCGCCGATCCGTTTTGGCTTACTCGACTTTGGCTCGGCGATCGCGTGCGTTAACGACTCACGAGCGGTAGTTCTGGATCGCGTCTTCTAACGTGGCCCAAGCCAACAGAGCGCACTTCACCCGAATTGGAAATCGCGAGACATCGCGTAACGCCACTGTGTCACCGATCTCATCAGCATCATCGACAGCTGGCAATTCGCCTTTAGAGAACATTTGGCGCACAATCCCTGAAAGCCCATCAATCTCGGCGACCCGTCGGCCTTCAGCGACTTCGCCCAACATGGATGATGAAGCTTGGGTTATGGCGCAGCCTGAGCCTTGCACGCTGATGGAATCGATTATTCCATCCTCAATTCGCAGCTGAACGTAGACCTCGTCGCCGCAAAAAGGATTGTCAATCCGAGCGTCGGCATCGTATTCGGCTAAAGGATCCGAATTGCGCGGATTGCGGTAATGATCCTCGACGACGTATCGATTCGTTTCGTCAAGGTGTCCGAATCCGCTACGCATCTCGTTTTGCCGCAGGAATTGTTTCTGCCGTTTCCCTCGTCCAACGCCCGCGGGATCATTTTAGATGCCTTCGGTCGTAGACGTTAGGCGGTGCCAATCGTGTCGGAGGCTTCCTGCAAATCAGGCATCAATTGGTCAAGTCTGTTCTCTAAGAATTCACGCAACTCTTCGTCGTCGAACTCGTCGAGAATCTCAGCCGCGAACCCGCGTATGAGCATCGCTTGTGCAGCGTCGTAATCGACGCCCCGTGATTGCAGATAGAACAACGTATCTTCATCCACGTGTCCAGCCGTCGCACCGTGCGCACACTTGACGTCATCCGCATAGATCTCGAGCGATGGCTTGGTGTCGACTTCGGAACCGTGTGAAAGGAGGAGGTTCAAGTCCTTCTGATTCGCATCGGTCTTCTGGGCACCCCGTTCCACCACTATCTTGCCGCTGAAAACAGCTCGCGACCTGCCTGACAGTATGCCCTTGAAATACTGATCGCTCGTCCCATACGGCGCAGCGTGAGTCGTGCTGATTTCGTTGTCGTGGTGCTGGCGATTCGTCGTTATGTAGACGCCGTGAAGGGTCGACTCTGCGTGTTCTCCGTTTAACGACGTGAAAACATCATTGCGCCCAATCGATGAGCCGACACTGAACGATGTCGATCTGTAGCTGGAACCTGATCCCTGCGAGACACGGGTGGTTGCGAAGTGGTACGAATTCTCGCCGTCATCCTGGTACCTGTAATGTGTCAACGACGAGTCCGCACCCATGCGGATTTCCACGACCGGCACCGACAAGTGCGTATCATCCGATAACGATAAGTGCGACTCGATCAGCGTTCCGCTGCTTCCTGCGCCCACGTCAATCGCGATGCGAGGGTAAACTGCTAGCGGTCCCTCGACTGACTCGGTCGTAACGTAGATGAGATGTAGCGGAGCTTCATTGCGGCGTCCAGAATCGAACTGTGCGTATGCCCCGCCGCGGATATTCATGAAGGCCGTATTCAACGAAACGAATGGATCTTCGGCGTATCCTGCGATGTCACCGATCCATTCACACGCTTGGATCCGGGTTATAGCTCCGTCGCCTCGAACTTCCTGCAAAAACCCGTTGACGAAAACCGCGCAGTTCGAATCTTCGCGCACCGGGAGCCGCTTCGCGAGTTCTTCAAACTCCACTGGATGCTCTTCGGCACTCAGCCGGAATCCGATACGGTCTATCGGCCGGAGATCAGTGTATTTCCATATCTCATTGCCGCGACGGTGGATCGGAAAACCCAACCGCTGAAACTCATCCCACGCGGCATGACGCAACTCTCGAGTCAGGTCACCGCCCGAATGATAGCCGTCTTGGAATTCTGCGTTACGTTTCCAATCGGCACGGTATTGGTCAAGATGCCGGGCAGGATTCGACGTCATCACGGCGTGGTTCAGGCTCATTCGCGATCTCAACTAATCGGCGTCAGCGCGCAACAAGGTAGTCGCGATAACCGTTCTGTTCAACCTTCTCGGCCAGCGAGGCACCACCAGTCTCGACGATCTTGCCATCGACTAAGACGTGAACAACGTCCGGACGGACGTAGCGGAGCAACCGCTGGTAATGGGTCACGATCACGAAGCTTCGATCCGGCGAACGCATATTGTTGACGCCGTCTGCGACCGCTTGAAGCGCGTCGATGTCCAATCCGGAATCTGTCTCGTCCATAATCGCGATGCGGGGGTCCAACACCTGCATCTGCAGCATCTCATTCCGTTTCTTCTCACCGCCGGAAAAACCCTCGTTTAGCGATCGTTTGATCAGATCTTGATTGACTCCGACCTCTTCGACCTTTCCATCGAACAGCTGTGAAAACTGCCTGACAGACATCTTTTTTCGGCCATTTGCGTCGTCGATCGCATCCTTGGCGGCCTTCAAAAACTGCCAAGGACGCACTCCCGGCACCTCCGACGGGTATTGCATCGCCAAAAAGAGGCCTAGATGAGCCCGTTCGTCGGGCATCATATCGACGATGCTCTCACCGTCGACTGTGATGTCACCCTCAGTAACTGCGTAGGACGGTTTTCCCATCAAAACGTTAGCGAGCGTGCTTTTGCCGCTTCCATTGGGACCCATAATCGCGTGGACCTCACCCGGATTGACTTCCAAGTCGATTCCGCGCAGGATCTCTTCGTCACTGTCCGTGACTACCGCGTGTAGGTTTTGTATCTTCAGCATTCGATCTCTCGGAGGAACCTTACGCAGTCAATCCGCCATGTCTGCGCACATTGTTGATTGGCGTGTTGCGAGTGAGGTAGGCGATGGAATAAACGGCGGAAACGTGAAGGAGCGCGAACGACGATTAAGTCGACCGTTGCGTTGCGATCTCACTACCCGACTGCGCCTTCTAAACTCACCTTGAGCAATTGACCAGCTTCAAGCGCAAATTCGAACGGTAGCTCCTTGATGACATCGCGGCTCCACCCCGTGATGATCATGTGGTGGGCATCCTCTTCTGAAATGCCGCGCGACATCAAGTAAAAGAGTTGTTCGTCGCTGACTTTGGACGTGCTTGCTTCGTGCTCCAAGCGAGCTGTTGGATTACGGACTTCGATATATGGGACGGTGTGTGCCCCGCACTGATCACCCACGAGCAATGAGTCGCATTGCGTGTGGTTGGTAGCGTTTTCTGCTCCGGGTAGTATCTTCACGCCCCCACGGTACGTGTTTTCTCCGTGTCCGGCGGAGATGCCTTTCGATACGATCGTGGATTTCGTGTTCTTGCCGATGTGGATCATCTTGGTGCCGGTGTCGGCTTGCTGATAGTTGTTTGCCAGCGCTACCGAGTAAAACTCACCGACTGAATTGTCACCTCGCAGGATCACCGATGGGTATTTCCAAGTAATCGCCGACCCCGTTTCAACCTGCGTCCATGAAATCTTGGCATCCTCGCCCGTCATCCCGCGCTTCGTCACGAAGTTGTAAACCCCACCCTGACCATCCTTGGTCCCTGGATACCAGTTCTGGATTGTGGAGTACTTGATTTCGCCCCTGTCTAGAGCGACTAGCTCCACAACAGCTGCGTGCAGTTGGCTAGTTCGGCGGATCGGCGCCGTGCAGCCCTCAAGGTAGCTGACGTAAGCTCCCTCGTCGGCGATTATTAGCGTTCGTTCGAACTGGCCAGAACCTTCGGTGTTGATGCGGAAATAGGTCATCAACTCGATCGGACATCGAACGCCGGGCGGCACGTATGCGAACGAGCCGTCGGAGAAAACCGCCGAGTTCAACGCAGCGAAGAAGTTGTCCGTGTACGGGACCACCGATCCAAGGTACTTTTGGACCAGCTCAGGATGGTTTTGCACCGCTTCCGTGAACGAGCAGAAGATTATCCCCTGCTCCTCGAGCTGTTCCGCGTACGTCGTGGCTACGGAGACCGAATCGAACACCGCGTCGACCGCCACCCCTGCTAATCGTTCGCGCTCGTGTAAAGGGATTCCGAGCTTGTCGAATGTTTCGAGCATCTCGGGATCGACCTCATCCAGGCTCTTCGGGGCGTCTTCCAGAGATTTCGGCGCCGCGTAGTAGTAGATATCTTGGTAGTCGATATCCGGATACCGCAGCTTCGCCCATCGTGGCTCTGCATCTGCTTGTTGCAACTTGATCCAGTGGTCAAACGCCTTCATCCGCCAATCAAACAACCACTCCGGTTCACCCTTCTTCTCAGAAATCAGGCGCACGATGTCAGGGTTAACGCCCTTAGGCGCCAATTCCATCTCGACATCCGTCGTGAATCCCCACTTGTAGCCCGCATCGTCCAGCTTGGACTCGCGTGAGATGGTCAGTCTGTCTTGGGTAGTCAACTAGGTTCCCGGTTTTTGCGTC
Source organism: uncultured Dehalococcoidales bacterium (assembly GCA_964424025.1). GTDB lineage: Bacteria > Chloroflexota > Dehalococcoidia > Lucifugimonadales > Lucifugimonadaceae > Bin127. The sequence goes on from CAYRHG010000090.1 coordinate 9,268, forward strand.
CGAATTGCCGAGGTGTGGTGGAGCTGTGGATTAATGGTCATCGAAGTGACACTTCGCCCGGCAGTTTCGCCCCGGAGCGTGCCGCACCAACTGTCACCAGCCTCGCGTATCTAATTTTATCAACTCAGAGGTAAACAATTGACGCGCGGCGGTCGCGTACGATTTGAAACGTGAGTTTTCTAGAAATCAAACGGCGAGTCTCGCGAATTTTCTCGCCGCGGCGTGACCTAGCCACAGTCAATTCAGTAACCGAAATAGAAACGGCCATAAGATCGCGTCGCGACATCGATCCGCGTGTCAAAGACGCGGTGTTGAGCGTGCCGCGCGAAGAGTTCGTGAATCCGACCGATCTTCGTCGTGCTCAATCCGATCGCGCTTTGTCGATTGGAAACGGCCAAACGATATCTCAACCCAGCCTCGTTGCCCACATGATCTCGGAATTGCGACTGACAAACGAACACGCACGAGTTTTGGATGTCGGATGCGGGTCCGGATATCAGGCCGCAATCCTTTCGCGCTTAACCGTGCAAGTAATAACGGTGGAGAGGATCGCCGATTTGGCAGATGCAGCCAAAAAACGTCTTTCACGATTGGGTTACGACAATATTAAAGTGGTTCTCGCATCCGATAACGTGCTGGGATACCCCACATCAGCACCGTACGATGCGATCATCGTTGGAGCCAGCGCGCCTGAAGTGCCGTCGAGCTTGGTTTCGCAATTGCAGATCGGAGCCAGAATGGTCATCCCTATTGGCGCGGGTAGGCAGCAAAGGCTGGCCATGGTTACCAGAACGGAAGATGATTACGATGTCCGGTTCGGTGTTTCGTGCGTCTTCGTTCCTTTGATCGGACCAGAGGCTTGGTGACATCGGCTAGCATCCGTGCACCGACGTTTGATCTCGGCTATTAGAAAATAGAAGCGTTCGCCAACATTCGGGATCACGGGAATGACAACCACAAAATTCGAAGCGGTAATCGGGCTCGAAACCCACGTTCAACTCAACACCAAGAGCAAGATGTTCTCATGGTCAAGTGCCGGATACCAGAAGGCATCGCCAAACTCATTGGTAGACCCCGTATCGATGGCATTGCCCGGAACGCTGCCGGTCGTAAACAAACGCGCCGTAGAATCGGCCATCGCCATCGGCCTCGCCCTCAATTGCGACGTGGCAGAGGTCACCAAGTTCGATCGAAAACAGTACACATACCCGGACCTCATGAAGGGGTACCAGATTTCCCAGTACGACGAACCGATCTGTACCGATGGTTGGCTGGACCTACCAACCGAGGAAGAATGCCGTGTCGGCATCAACCGCGTTCACATGGAAGAGGACGTGGCCCGTTTGATCCACATTGACGCCCCAACCGGTGGCGTAATGCACTCACTGCTAGACATCAATCGCTCAGGGGTGCCATTGATGGAGATCGTCACGGAACCCGATATGCGAACACCGGAGCAGGTGGAGGCGTACATAACCACGCTCCAGTCGATCATCCGATATCTCGGCGTCGGGACGGCAAACATGGAAGAGGGTTCATTCAGATGCGACGCCAACATCAGCGTCCGCCCTGTGGGTTCCACCACACTCGGCGAAAAGGTTGAGGTCAAGAACATGAACCGCGCCCGCGCCGTCCGGGAAGCGGTCGAGCACGAGATCGAACGCCAGATCGCCGCAATAGGACGCGGGGAGCGGATCGTGCAAGAAACCCGTGGATGGATGGACGGTGAAAAGTTAACGGTCGCGCAAAGATCGAAAGAAGATGCTCACGATTACCGCTACTTCCCTGAACCCGATATCCCGCCGCTGCAAATCAGTCGCGGCTGGGTATCGGAGATCGCCGCAGAAATGCCCGAGTTGCCGTTGGCCAAGAAACGCCGATTCATCAACTCCTGGGAATTATCAGACTACGACGCTTCCTTACTGGTGGAGACGCGTTCCTCCGCCGAGTATTTCGAAGCGGTGATGGACACCGCGGCCGGTGAATCGGAGCGCGATCAAGCGAGTTTCGCGAAAGAGACCGCGAACTGGCTCAACGGTGAGATGGCACGGCTTATGCATGAACGCGGCTTGCACAACGTGAACGAAACCAAGGTCACGCCCGCGGCACTTTCGGTACTTGTACGCAAGTTCCAGAAACGTGAAATCAACAACAATTCTGCGAAACGGGTATTCGGAGAAATGTTTGAAAACGGCTCCGATCCCGAAGAAGTGATCCAACGACTTGGTCTGGCAGCCGTGGGGGATGTCGATGAGTTAGCACCATTAATCCAAGAGGTTCTTGCCAGCAATTCAACGGCTGTTGACGATTATCGGTCAGGAAAGACAACGGCTATCCGGTTCCTAATGGGACAGGTCATGAAGGCAACGCGGGGGCGAGCCGATGCCCAAACGGTGATGCGGCTTCTCGGCGAAGCCATGGACGGATAGACCCATTCGTAACGCTGTGCGACGCCGTGTCGCCTTGACCCGCTAAATTAACCTAATAACCATGTGGTTTCAGATTACGCTCCTAATCCTCGCCGTTGTGCTCATCGTAGTGTTGCTGCTTCAAGCACGGGGCAACAACCCTTCTGTCTTCGGACAGTCGGAGAGCACATTCCGCGTACGTCGAGGTGTGGAAAAGCTGCTGTTCAGAGCGACGATCGTATTGACGATCGTGTTCGTCGCAGTGGCGATCGCCAACGTCCGCTTCGCCACTTAGACCCGCCGCGCCGCTACGCCCTGTGCCACGTGGTGCCCTGCGGAGTGTCTGATATCTCAACTCCCATTTCCGTTAACTGATCGCGGATACCGTCTGCCGTTGCGAAATCTCGCTCGCTCCTGGCAATCCTGCGTCTTTCGATCAACTCCTCGATCGCTTCATCGTCCTGCGCGTCGCCAATCTGTGGCTCTTCCAGCGTTATTCCCAACACGCCGACCAATTCACGCAGGGTTGACTGCGCCTGAGATATGTCGTAGCCATTCGACTGATGGGTGAATATCTCTCGTGCAAGATCAAAGATCGTTGCCAGAGCTCGAGGAGTGTTCAGATCGTCGTCCATCGCTTCGATGAAACGCTGTGCAACATGGTCGGCGTCATAAACATCGCCTGATTCGGTATCTGCGTTCCCTAGGTTGGCCGCCTGTCTTAGACGTCGAACGCCGCGCTCCGCTGCGACTAGGTTTTCCGCATCGTAGGTGGCGGGACTCCGGTAATGGCTCTGGCAAATCCACAGACGGATCGCGTCGGTAGAGTGCGATTTGAGCGCGTCGCGAACCGTAACCACGTTGCCCAGAGATTTCGACATCTTCTCATCGCCTCGCATCCGCAAGAGACCGTTATGTACCCAGAAACGCGCGAACGGTACTACGCCAGTCGCCGATTCCGATTGTGCGACCTCATTTTCGTGGTGCGGGAATACTAAGTCTAAGCCGCCACCATGGATATCGACTTGATCGCCGAGATATCGACGAGCCATTGCGCTGCATTCAATGTGCCATCCCGGCCGACCAGGACCCCAAGGGCTGTCCCAAGATGGTTCGCCCGGCTTCCAAGCTTTCCACAGCGCGAAGTCTTCTGGGTTTTCTTTCAGAAGGTCCGGCTCGAGTCGAGCGAGCTCGGCAACGCCATCGACGGCGCGGCCGCTCAACTTTCCGTACTCCTCGTTGCGTCGGACGCGGTAGTAGACCGATCCTCCGGCTTCGTATGCGGCGCCCGAATCTACCAACTCACCGATCAGCCCGATTATGTTCGACATCTCCTCGCTGACACGCGGATGAACGTCTGCTCGCGTCACGTTGAGGCCGTCCATCGCTTCGAAGAAGGAATCGACATGCTCCTGCGTCAGTTCGAACCAATCGATGCCGTTCTCTGCTGCCCTATCGATGATTTTGTCGTCGACATCCGTGAAATTCTGGACCCGCTTTACATTGATGCCGCGGTACTGCATGTATGACTGCAGCACCTCAAATATCACCGTCGACAGTGCGTGTCCCAGATGGGGTTCGTCATACGTGGTGACACCGCACACATACATGCGCACCGGATCGGTGATCTGCTTGAACTCTTCTTTTTGGCGAGTGAGCGTGTTGTAAAGCTGCATGGTTTCGATTCGGGATTGGGATCTGGATACCGAGATTCTATCCCCAGCCGTATCAATGACCGAGGGTCGCAATCGCCTGCGCCGCTATACCTTCCCCTTGACCGATGGAACCCACATGGTCCGTTGAAGTGACCTTCACGTTGATGCGGTCCACCTCCGTGGAAAGCGCCCGCGCGATGTTTGAGCGAAACGCAGGTACGTGTGTGGCTAATTGGGGTTGCTGCGCGATAACGGTTGCATCGATGTGGTCGACCCGCCACCCGGACTCATTCGCTTTAGACACTGCTTGACCAACGAAAAAATCGCTGTCAACGTCCCGATATCTCGGATCGGACGACGGAAAGTTGCCTCCCAAATCGCCGAGCCCAGCGGCTCCCAAAATGGCGCTCGCGACGACATGCAAAAGCACATCTCCATCGGAGTGCCCCTTTAGGCGCTTATCGAACTCGATAACCGCACCGCCGAGTTTCAGAGGACCACCATCAACCAACGCATGACCGTCAAATCCAATCCCATAACGGACGTCAGCACCGATCATCGCGGAGGGCGATCGTTTGGCGGCGATCGCATTCGCCACCGCGATATCCGATTGCGTCGTGATTTTGATGTTGTCTTCCGATCCTTCGAACGTTCCCACAAGCCCACCGGCTACTTCCACCATAGATGCATCGTCGGTAACGTCGTCAGCAACCGTCTCGTGCGCCGCTCGTAGCACGTCGGCTCTGAAAATCTGGGGTGTCTGCACCGCGAACATGGAAGAGCGATCTGGCGTATCAACGATGATGCCGTGTTCGACGCGTTTGACCGTGTCTTTAATCGGAACGACGGGGATCGCTGCACCTAATACCCTGGCGGCATCGAGTCCTCTCCGGATCATGTCCTCATCCACGAAAGGCCGCGCCGCGTCGTGAACCGCGATGAATTCTGAAGCGTCTTCACATTCGTCGAGCGCAGCTAACCCGCATTTAACTGAGTCCTGGCGCCTCGCCCCACCCTCAACGACCTTAAACGGTTTGGTCAACCCAGAGCTTTCGACACTGTCTTTGACCTGCCCGATTTTGGCAGCTTGAGTAACTATCACCAACCGAGTGACTGCATCAAAGGAATCGAAGGCGCCAATCGAGCGCCAAAGAACTGGAAGACCCGCGATTTGCAAACTCAGCTTGTCAATACCCGCCATCCGAGTCGACTCGCCGGCCGCGACGATGATAACCGACAGTGCGTCGCTTGCGGTTGTGCCCTCGGGCATGATTTGATCGTTCACGAAAAACAACCGATCTGAGTGTTAGACGGATCGTTGATGCCGCAAACAGATGGTAGGAAATCGAAGCAGAACCTCACCCGATCGGCAGTTTGAATTCGTAGATGTCTCTTAACCAGTCTATGCCCGCGCGGCAGGCGTATGCCATGAGTATCAATCGCAGTAACTTACCCGCGAAGACGTATGCGAGGAATTTCCGGAACGGGTAATTTAGAGCCCCTGCCGCAACCCCAGCCAGATCAAAGAATGGCGTAGGAACGGCCGAGACCAAAAAAAGCGTGATCGAACCGTGTCGCTCCATGAGATCGTGGATTCTCGGGTACCACCGAAGGTTTGCGACGGCGTTGTGGCCAGCGTAACCAGCCAAATACGCCGTGGTTTCGCCGATCGTCGATCCGGCTGCGCCAGCGAATCCGATCAGCACCGGATTCAGTCCAAATGACGACTCGGCGGCAACGCATGCCGCCAGAACACCCGGCAATGGCAACAAGATCGTCGCAGCACCGACAAGGTTGAGATAAAAAGTCGCTAGGTACCCAACATCGTCGACGTGTAGAAACCCACCGAAGGAAAGAGCCAATCCGACGATTGTGGACCCGATGACAACGGTCCAGATTCCGGCTTGGACCGAACGCGGATGACTAGCAAGAAAACCTAGGATTCCATCTGCGAATCCACCTGCTGATTCGCGCTCCCTAGCCCCTTGATCTACCGTAGATTTGTCTATGGCGGTTTCGTCGCTGATGGCTTACTCACCGAGGCGACCTAATCCGACAGTGGCGTTGCGAATCTCGGTCTAGGTCGTCCCTCGATTCTATTCCCGCCACAGTTCAGTTCAAACCGGCAGGTGACATTTCTTCGGTCGTCTCAACGATCTCCGAATAAGCTGGATTGAACACGATGCGGTCGTCGTTCACGTCGATGACCACATGCGAACCGTCGCTGATTTCGCCTTTAATCAGTGCCAGCGCAAGAGGCGACTCAATGTGACGCTGGATCGCACGCGCCATCGGTCGCGCACCCATCCACGTGTCATAACCTCTTTCGGCGATCCAGTTCTTCGCAGGTTCGGTTAGCTCGATCGTGATTGCCCGATCTCCCAATCTTTCTTCCACTTGACGGATGAACTTGGTCACTATGTGATCGATCTCGGTCCGGCCGAGCGCATCGAAAACGACGATCTCGTCGATGCGGTTCAAGAATTCCGGTGAGAAGCGGGACTTCAATGCCGACTGGTGCCGATTCGTCAGCCCCAGCGAATCGAAACCGTTCAACCCGCCCTCGTCCTTGCTCACCGCAAAGCCCAAGCCGCCTTTCTGTTGGTCGGCTGTGCCGAGGTTGCTGGTCATGATGATGATCGTGTTGCTGAAGTCGACGGTTCGACCGTGGCCGTCGGTCAGTCGTCCGTCGTCGAAGATCTGGAGCATGCTGTCGAAGATGTTCGAGTGTGCTTTTTCAATCTCGTCGAGGAGTATCACAGAGTACGGTCGGCGACGGACCGCTTCGGTAAGCTGCCCAGCATCGTCGTATCCCACGTAGCCAGGGGGAGCACCGATCATCCGCGATATCGAGTGCCTCTCCTCGTACTCGGACATATCTAGGCGAATCATATGGTTGGGATCGTCGAACATGAACTCCGCCAACGCCTTCGCCAACTCCGTTTTGCCTACTCCAGTTGGCCCCATGAACAGGAAAACGCCCGTCGGACGATCCGCGTCTTTGAGGCCCATCCTGCCGCGACGTACCGCGTCGGCTAACGTGCTGACGGCACGATCCTGGCCCACCACACGTTCATGCAAACGGTCCTCAAGCCTCAGCAGTTTCTCCACCTCTTCTTCGACGAGTTGATCGAGCGGAACGCCTATGCGTTCGGAAATCAAAGATGCGATGTCCTGCTCGGTGATGACGAGCGTCGGCAATTGCGAATCCTCGCCGGCGTCGTCGACGGTAGCGGCTGGTGCGCGTTCGATGCGAGCCTTAGCCGCAGCCTCATCGATGAGATCGACAGCTTTGTCGGGCAACTGGCGGTCCGTGATGTAGCGATCGCTCAGCCGAACGGCCGCGTTCAAAGCCCCATCGGTCAATTCGACGCCGTGGTGCGTTTCGTAGTTGTTGCGCAACGCCTTCAGCATCTCTACAGCCGATTCTTCATCCGGCTCCTCTATCCATATCGGGGTGAATCGACGCTCTAAAGCGGAATCCTTCTCTATAAACCTGCGATACTCCTCTGGCGTCGTGGCTCCGACCACCTGTAACTCGCCACGCGCCAAGGCTGGCTTCATCATGTTTGCCGCATCTAGCGACCCGTCGCTGCCGGTGCCGGCTCCTACCACAGAGTGGAGTTCATCCACGAAAAGGATGATTTCACCCGCAGAAGCCTGGGCTTCATCCATGACCGCCTTTAACCGCTCCTCGAATTCGCCCCGAAACTTCGCACCCGCCAACAGTACACCGATACTCAATGCCAATACGCGTTTGCCCGCCAGAATCTCGGGCACGTCGCCGCTCTGGAGTTTTTGGGCGAGCCCCTCAACAATCGCCGTCTTACCAACTCCAGCATCGCCGATAAGCGCAGGATTGTTTTTCGTTCTGCGGGTCAAGGTCTGAAGCACGCGCCTGATTTCGTAATCGCGTCCCACGATAGGATCGAGCTTCCCCTCTGCCGCCAGTTGGGTCAAATCTGTCGTATATTTCCGCAGAGTGCCGTACGCTTGCTCTGAATCGGGAGAAGTGACGCGGGCAGCGCCGCGGACCTGGTGGACGGCTACATAGACCCGGTCCGACGTTATGCGATGCTTCGCCAACACTCTGGCAAGATCTCCGTCTGCCTCCTCGACGATTGCGATGAATAGGTGGTCCATGCTCAACAATTCGTCGCGGAACGTTTTCCGCTGGATCGTCTGAGCTTTGCTCATCACGTTCTGCCCGCGCGGAGTGATGAAGATCTGTCGCTGTCTACCTCGCGGTTGTCCGATCCCGAGCGGTTTCGAATCAACCAAGCGAAGGAGATCTCCGCGTAGGGTTTCGGAATCGACTTCCAAGAGGTCCAGAGCCTCTCTCACGGGCCCATCATTGGCGTCAACCATCGCGAACAGCAAATGCTCGACGTCCAACTGGACGTTTTTGCGTTGCATCATGAATTGAACAGCGGCATCGATGACCGCTCTGGCTCCGTGAGTGAAATTTTCAGGTGATATCGTCATCCTGGTCCTTAGCTTCCTCGGTTGACTCCATCGCGGCGGTTTCTTGACCCGCCGCGTGGTTGATGTGCTTCATATGATGAATTGTATCATCTGATCACTCTTTCTTGACATAGGACGTATCTATTTTTATTATTTATTTCATGTGAGCGATGGTGATGCTCACCCGATAACACAAGGAGACAAATCAGATGACATCATTGACCCGTTGGAGTCCGTTCACTCGATCGGCAGCATGGCCCTTTGACCTTTGGAACGATTTCGCTGGGAATAGGCGAAGCGTAAACGCACCCTTGAGACTCGGCGTGGATGTGATCCAAAACGCGGATCGCTACACCGTCGAAGCATCTCTGCCCGGCTTCGACGCTGACGAGATCGAGGTGACAGTCAACGATGGCGTGTTGAGGATCGGCGCTGCAAAGTCGACCGACAACACCGAGGACAACGGCAGTTACGTGGTCCGGGAGCGGAGGACTGGCAAGTTTTACCGCGCCATCAGGATCCCGGACGGCGTCGACATCGAAGCGACGACAACCAGTTACAAGGACGGCGTTCTGAGGATCGACTTGCCAAAGAACGAAAATGGCCAGCCCAAGCGACTACCGATCGCGGCTTAGCGAGCCGGTCAACCTCCTAATCTGCGGCGCCCTGCACTTCTGCAGGGCGCCGTTTTCTTTCGCAAGAAAATCTCGTGCAGACTTGCGTAACATTGAGAATGCGTAGCGATATCAGTCATCACATGTCAACCGTTGCAGACCGCGCAAAGGTCCCTTCATTTTTCGCCAGGTACCAGCCATCAATCGACCGCGCGCTTCGATCGGAACTGGAAAACTACGATTCCGGCATCTGCGATACGCACCGTTATCACATGGGTTGGGCGAACGAAGACGGCGAAGAGATAGTCGCGACACAGGGAAAGCGACTCAGGCCAACGATGGCTCTGCTCGGCGCAGACGCGGTTGACGGCGATCCCAGTTTCGCGTTGCCGGTCGCGACAGCACTGGAATTCGTTCATAACTTCTCTTTGATCCACGACGATATTGAAGACCGCGACAGGTTCCGGCACCACCGCCCCACCGTATGGGTGGTATGGGGCGATGAAAGCGCCATCGTCTCCGGCAATTCGATGTTAAAGATCGCAGATCGTGCCGCCCGTGCATTGGTCGAACTCGGCGTGAACAACGGCAAATCGATGCAGGCGCGGCGTTCGATCACTGAAGCGTACATGCGCATGATTGAAGGTCAATTCATGGACATCGACTTCGAAAAGCGCGCTAACGTCTCGGTAGAAGCTTATTTGGCGATGATCGAACGGAAAACCGGCGCATTAATCGAAACCAGTCTTTATTTGGGCGCCTTAGTTGCGGGCAGCGATGAAACCAGTATCGGCGTCTCCGAAGGATTGCGCAATGCGGGATACGAATTCGGTCGGCTTTTTCAAATCCGAGACGACATGCTCGGCGTTTGGGGCAGCGACGAAACCGGCAAACCAGTTTGCGGCGATATCTACAACAAGAAGAAGTCGTTGCCTGCGATCCATGCGTTGAACGCGACCCACGGCAACTTTTCAACTGAGATGCAAGCCATCTACGAAAAACCCGAACTGAATGAGCGGGACGTCAACAGGGTGCTTGAGATCATGATGGACAACGGTACGTACGAATATTGCAATCAAATGTCGGCCCGACATTGGTCGGCCGCCGCCGCGATAATCGATGAATTGGACCTGAATCCCGGCATCCGAAACGATTTGTTTGAGTTGGGAGAGTACTTGGTCGATCGAATCTCTTGACCCAACCGATCTCTCGGTTCTCAGCTGATCCCTTAATGAACGCCACTACACACCTGACCGGCAACGCTCCAGATGTTGACGCGGCGTACGACGCTTGTCGGCGATTGGCGAGAGCCAGTTACGAAAACTTCAACGTCGGCAGTTGGTTCATCAAACGAAATCTGCGTCCCCATTTTTTCGCGGTCTACGCGTTTTGTAGGTTGGTAGACGACTTGGGCGACGAGGTTGAAGGCGACCGATTAAAACTGCTTGACCGTTGGGAGGATGAGTTGAAGTTGTGCTATGGTGGCTCCCCCAACCTGGTGTGGTTCCAAGCTCTGCAGAACACCATCCGCGATTTCGAAATCCCGTCAGAGCCGTTCCTGCGACTGATTGAGGCGAATCGCCGAGATCAAAGCGACTCGGAGTACCGAGATTTCGATCACGTTGTCGAGTATTGCACCTATTCAGCCACGCCGGTTGGCCACCTTGTCCTCTACCTTTACGGATATTTTTCCGAGCAAATGGCGCGACTGTCAGATCACACTTGCATCGCCTTGCAACTCGCAAACTTTTGGCAAGACGTCGCGAGGGATTTTGATAAGGGGCGCATTTACATCCCCAAATCCGACATGTCCGATTATGGCGTCTCCGTAGCAAACATTCGAGATCGCAATCCGACGCGGCAATTTCGGGAGTTGATGCAGTTTCAGGTCGACCGGACTCGAGATCTTTTTCGAGCCGGCTACGAACTTCGGAACCATCTTGAAAGAGACTTCAAACTTGAGTTCTCGGCGATCACCGCCGGTGGGTTGTCGGTTTTGGACGCGATCGAAGAGTTGGACTGTGACACACTCACCACACGTCCGACGGTGTCTGGTGCCAAAAAGATCCGAATTATGATCAACATCCTCACACGCAGTGTTTTTGGCTCAACTCCCGTGCCGGACAAAGCTTTTTTGAGTACCCAACATCGCAAGATTTCCGGCGAAATTTGAGGGCAAATTGCCGCAACCAGCGGATAGACGAATCGAGAACGCGTACAAAGAGTGCGCCCGTTTGACACGATCTGCTAGTTCCAACTTCTATGTCGCTTTCTTGTCGTTACCAAACGAACTGCGACGCGCAATCTACGCCACCTACGCGTTTTGCAGGTTATGCGACGATATCGTCGACGAACCATCGCGAGGCGCGGACCCGGGTAACGAACTAGATCTCGTTCAAACCGCGTTAGACGACGCTCCGTCGACCAAGTATGCCGGCAGTCCGATTTTCATTGCGGTTGAAGATGCGATCCAGGTGTTTGAGTTAGATAAGCAGTATTACATCGATGTGATCGACGGTTGTCGAATGGATTTAGGGATAAACCGCTACGAGACCTTCGAAGACCTGCGCGTTTATTGCCGTCGCGTCGCGAGTGCCGTGGGCATCATCTGCATCAGCATCTTTGGTCACTCGGATCGCAAAGCCATTGAGTACGCCAACGATTTGGGCGTCGCCTTCCAGTTGACGAATATCGTTCGCGACGTCCGAGAGGATTTCGCCAACGGCAGGGTTTATCTGCCCCAATCCGAACTGCGAGCTTATGGGGTTTCAGAAACCGAATTTGCCGATAGTCGACCTTCCGATAATTTCCGCGAACTGATCAGGTTTCAACTGGATCGAGCTCGCGGTTTCTATCAAAGCGGTGAACGAGTGATCCCATTAGCAATCCGCGGACGACAATGCTTGGAGCTGATGAGCGGGTTTTACTTCAGGATCTTGGAAAAGATCGAAGAGAACGACGCGGATGTGCTCTCTCACCGAGTCAGTTTGTCGACCGCAGAAAAGCTTTCTATCACGGCCGGTGCTGGATGGCGATGGGCACTGCGATCCGTAAAACGCGGTTAGACCTGGGATTCGCATTGGCCGAAAGAGATGTGATCATATTGGGCGGTGGTTTGGCGGGTGTCGCCGCCGCAATGCGGTGTTTAAGGCATGGCGTGAAACCCACTTTGGTCGAACGACGCCCGTATTTGGGCGGCAGGGCATTCTCGTTTTTGGATCGTTCCAGCGGGGAAGAGATCGACAACGGGCAACACGTTATTTTGGGAGCGTGTGACCAGTTCCTTGAACTCGTGGTCGAACTGGGAACCTCTGACCAGATAGATCTCGAACCTACTCTGGATGTATCGGTTTCGAATGAGGGTCGGACATCTCGCCTGCGCGCCAGCAAGATCTTTGGAAATGTCGCAGCTTTGCTGCGATACCGGCATCTCAGCCTGTCAGAGCGGTTCGCCGTCGCTCGAGTTATGGCTGGATTGAAGCTTTCCAAACCGAAACACCAAGAAGAGAAACACACGAAATCCATATCATTCGCCGAATGGTTGTCATCGCGCGGCCAGTCAGACGCCGCTATCGCGCGTTTCTGGTCTCTTTTTATTCTTCCGGTTTTCAACTGCAAAATCGAAGAGGTCGCGGCCTACGATGCGATCGAATTCACGCGAACGTATCTCATAGGCAGAGCTGCGGACGCCGCGATCGGCTACCCCAAACGCGGATTGTCTAGTTTGATTGGTACTCCGGCTGAAAAGTCGCTGCGTTCTCGTGGGGTTGAATTGGTGACCAATGTGCGGACGGAGACGCTCACGGTTCGAGCAGACGACCACTTTGATATCAAATTGTCAAACGGTGAGACCTTGCGATCAAATACAGTGATCGCTTGTTTGGCTCCTAACACCCTGAGAGCGATATTGCCTAAAAACGACCGGCGACTCACCGGCACCAGAGAATCGCTCATGGCGATCGAATACTCGCCAATCGTAGCGGTCCATCTCTGGTACGAACAGCCAGTTATGACTGAACGCGTAACCGCTTTCATCGACCTTGGGCTCCAATGGGTTTTCAACGACACCGCGTTACGGCGGAGTTCGACTGACGACAGGCAACACATCGTTGTCTCGCTGAGTGGTGGCGACGAATGGGCCACGATGACGAAATCTGAGGTTTTGAGGAAAATCCAACGCTCAATGAAGATCGCATTCCCTCGAGTCGGCGAAACCCGACTAGTCAAGTCTTCGATAGCCAAGACGCTCGAAGCGACCATCAAAGTTAAACCGAACTCTCACGCGCACCGTCTCGATGCACAGACTTCGGTCCCGGGACTGTTTTTGGCTGGAGACTGGACCAACACCGGACTACCAGCAACCATGGAAGGCGCTGTGCAAAGCGGGAACATTGCCGCCGAGTTGGCAATCGCAAACATCGGTTGAACCACCACATGATCCGTCGACGATCCGTTCGATATGTCGGAGATTCTGCCCGCGTTATAATCGGG
>CAYRHG010000091.1:0-28969 GCA_964424025.1 uncultured Dehalococcoidales bacterium
CTTCATCCATAATCATCATTTAGCCGAAACAGCAAACTGAGAAACCAAGCAAAAACACCGCCCCATGAAAATCACCAAAGTAACGCCGCTGATGCTCGACCGCTACCTATTGGTCCAGATCGACACCGACGCAGGGATCTCCGGAATCGGCGAATCAGGCGCGTGGGGTTACCTCGAAGCATCCCAAGCCGCGATCGAGAAGTTCGGCAGATACCTCGTCGGTGAAGACCCGCTGCGCATCGAACACCACTGGCAGTACATGTACCGCTTCTCACATTTCCGCGGATCAGCCGTCATGGGCGCACTGAGCGCCATCGACATCGCATTGTGGGACATCATGGGCAAACATTTCGATGCGCCCGTGCATCAGCTTCTCGGCGGAAAGGTCCGAGACCGAGCCCGCGTCTACTACCACGTCTTCGGCGACACCACTGAAAAACTCGTAACTGGAATCGCCGAGGCAAAGGAAATGGGATTCACCGCCGTCGGCCATCTCACTCCATTTCTAGACGAGGAACGCGACGTCCCTTATTTCAAGACCCACGCCGAAAAGATCCGCGACGCCATCGAAACCGTGCGACGCTACCGCGAAACCGTCGGCGATTCCGTCGACCTCTGCATCGAGATCCACAGGCGTTTAACTCCCGCCGAAGCGGTGCAACTCGGTCTTGGCATCGAAGAGTTCCACCCGTACTTCTACGAAGACCCGATCACTCCCGACAACTTCGACGAGATGGCATACGTCGCCGACAAGATCAACATACCCATCGCCACCGGCGAACGCTACACATCGCTCTGGGAGTTCGAGATGGCGCTGTCAAGGTGCGCAGTCCAATACGTCCGCCCCGACGTATGTTTAGTAGGAGGTATATCGGGAGCGAAGAAGATCGCAGCATTGGCCGAAGCGAGACACGCGGGCGTCGTGCCGCACAACCCACTTTCACCGGTCAGCACGGCGGCCTGCCTGCAGATCGCCGCGACCGCACCGAACTTCGCGCTTCAGGAGTATCCTACCGGCGAAGACGTGCCACCCAAGTCAGATATGGTCGACGAAACACCGCAGCACGATGGCAACGGATACCTCATCATCTCCGATCGACCCGGAATCGGGATCGAACTCAAACCCGACGCCGTAGAAAAGTGCCCACCAGTGCCGCGGGAAGTTGAGACCCGCCTCCACTTCGATGGATCGGTGATTGACCAATAACCCGAACTCGATGCAAACGTGTTCGCCACCAAAATACGTACGCAACGCCGACTTTGATATATTTGCATCACGGGAAAAGCCTGCTTGGCAACCCGTAACTAACGTTCACCTGCAAGAGAGGAAATCGACATAGCAAGGAACTATCGCATCAACCATCGAATTAGAGCGCCGGAAGTGCTTCTGGTGCAACGTTCGAGCAATGGTGCAGCTTCGTCGACGGTGATGAAGCGAAACGAGGCAATGCGCCTCGCGCAAGACATGGGGCTCGACCTAGTCGAGGTTGGCCCTGACCAGAACCCGCCGGTCGTCCGGTTGATGGACTACGGCAAGTTCAAGTTCGACCAGTCAAAGCGTGCAAAGGAAGCTCGCAAGGCTTCTCGCGCTACCAGCCAGCTCAAAAAAGTCCGGCTGACCGCGAAGATCGCCGAGAATGACGTCGCGCAGAAGACCAAACGCGTCCTCCAATTCCTCCAGGACGGAGCCAAAGTCCAAGTGTTCGTCCGGTTCCGGGGTCGCGAACGGGCCCATCCCGAACTTGCCATGGACGTTCTCCGCCGCGTCGCAAAAGGTGTCGCCGAGTACGCGCGATTGGAACAGAAACCGGTGATGGAAGGGCGCACGTTGAGCATGATGCTCGCGCCGAGATCCGGTCGCAGCGCGCCGAAACCTGAAGAATCAACTCAATCGGCCAGCCAAAACGGGCGAAATCTTCGCGATCGAAGGGACAACGGCGCTGTAAACGGCCGCGAGACTGAGGCGCAAGAACCAGCGGTCCAAACCGTCTGATTTTCTGGCATCTGACCAGACAGATGCCTGCTCTCACCTGATTAGACGCGCTCGTGCGGAACTCGTACGGGCGCGTATTGCATAATTGAGCCTATGCCCAAGTTGAAAACACACAAGGGCGCGAAGAAGCGCTTCCACATCTCCGCAAGAGGCAAGGTCTTGCGGACCAAAGGCCCCAAGAGCCATTTCCGGCGACGCAAAGCCAAGAGGATGAAGCGTCTATTGGGCGGAAAAGTCGGTATCGACTCTCCAACCATGGCCAAATCGATTAAGCAAGCGCTCGTAGGCTCGTCCCGATAGAGTTCAGAGGTCCAACGTGCCCAGAGTTAAAGCAGGAACCACACGCCGACAACGCCACAAGGCGATACTCAAGGCGACCAAGGGACACCGCGCCGCACGCAGCCGACGCTATCGAGTCGCCAAAGAGTCGATGCTTCACGCGCTCGATTACGCGACGCGGCATCGCAAGCTGAAGAAACGTCAGAACCGAGCACTAGCCATCACCAGGATTAACGCCGCGGTGAGGGAACACGGCCTGTCTTACTCTGCGTTCATCAACGCACTCGGCAAAGCCAACATCGCGATCGACCGCAAATCGTTGGCCGAACTGGCCATTCGAGAACCATCCGCCTTCGCCAAGGTCGTCGAGACCGCCAAAGCGGAAATCTAAAGCGTAGGATCGCCGCCTAACGCGCCAAATGGCGGTCTAGGAATCCCGCCACCCGATCGACGTACTCGGCCGGATCAGTGCGAAACGCCTGCGCATGTCCGGCATTCGGCGCGACCCACAACTGCTCGCAATCCCCACCATCGATTTCGGTTTGGCTCAACCCGCGGGCTCTTGCCAAACGTCGAGCGTGGTTCAACGGCACCACGTCGTCCTCTGCGCCGTGAATCACCAACATCGGAATATCGCATTCCGAGACATGACGCTCAGGTGATACTTCATCCAACCGGTAGCCCACCAACATCTGGAGCATCAGATCCATTCCCGGCTTCAACAGCGTCGATGCCAACGGTCGCATCCTCGATCGCTCCTTGATAACCATCCAGAAATCGCAGTAAGCGCTGTCCGATATCAACGCGCCAGCCACGCCGGGGTTGGCGCAAGCCAGCGCCGCTGCTACGCCTCCCAGAGAAAATCCCAGAACCCCGATGCGAGATCGATCCGCGCCGAGCCAGACCAGATAGTCCAACGCGCCCAGCACATCTAATCGTTCGTTCCAACCTCCCGTGAATTCGCCGTCATCCGATTCGCCACAGCCCCTAAGATCGAACATAAGGACGCCGTAACCCAGCTCCCACATCGACTTCGCCAAACCCATCGTTCCTGCCTGCGGGTCGGCCCGGTTCGCGCTGTCGCCGTGGACTAGCACGACCCACCTTGTCTCGCGAGAAACCGGCGTCAGCTCCACGCCTTTCGGTAGCGCCAGCCAACCCTTCAGCGCATGTTCCGGGTCATCGAAGTCTCGCCGACTGGTGAACGAAACGTCTCGATACGGCATCCCCACCGACGAAGGATCATCGTGCAACGGCACCCGCCTCCGGCGCCGTGACATGTTCATCGCCAAAGCCGCCGACGCACCTAGATACGCCGATGTCAAACCACCAGCCAACAACGCCGTACGATTCAGCCAGCCCACAGGTATTTCACCTTCAAACGCATTTTCGCAACCTTCAGACCGTCGCCGCGTCGACCATCAAAGCTGCGAATAGCAGAAACAGGTACAGCAACGAGTACTTGTAGAGGTTCGCCGTGTCACGCCGCTCTCCGGTGCGCCACATCCGCGCCGCCAACGCCACGAAGATCAGTCCCAACAAAACCGCCGAGACGAGGTACATGATTCCCAGCTTCGATGTTGCGAGGTAGTAAAGCGCGGTCAACGGCAGCATCAAAACCGTGTAGAGCAAGATCTGCACCCGGGTCGCCGCCTCGCCCGCAATTACCGGCATCATGGGAATCTCCGCCCGGGCGTAATCGTCTTTGATCAGCAACGACAATGCCCAGAAATGCGGCGGCGTCCAGAAAAACACGATCGCAAACAGGTACCATGCTTCGAGTTCCAACATCCCCAAGATCGTTGCGTAACCCACCAATGGAGGAATCGCACCCGCAGCTCCCCCAATCACGATGTTCTGAGCCGTCGAGCGTTTTAACAGTGCCGTGTAGAGCACTACATATAGCGCCGAGCCGGCCAGAGCAAGCGCGGCCGCCAGCACATTCGAAAACACGTAAAAGACCACGAAAGACGCCACGTTCAACACGATCCCGAAAACCAGCGCGTTCAACGGACGGATGCGCCCACCGGCCACCGGACGATGATCTGTTCGGTGCATTTCGCGGTCGATGTCTTCCTCGTACCACATGTTCAGCGCGCTCGCTCCGCCTGAGGCCAAAGCGCCGCCGATCAGAACCACGACGATGTATTGCCACGGCGGTACGCCGCGGGCGGCCACGAAGGAACCGCCCAATGCGGTGAACAATAGCAGGGACATGACGCGCGGTTTGGTCAGTGCGACATAGTCCAAAATCATGCGCGCAGCCGAACCGAGTTTCTGACGGTCCTCCGCCGTGCCAACCGTCATGCCTTCGCTCCCGAAATCGAAACCCCGCGCGACGTTTCCCGATCAACGCCTTCCGCCAGCTTCCGTCTTGCGACCGGCAACAGAATTAGCAGTGTTAGCAGGCACATGCTCAACCACTGCAACGACGCCACCGTCAAGTGTGAAACCCTCGCCCACTGGGCGAAACCCGTCCAAGGGTTCGCGGCACCCAACAAAATCTGCGCCACGATGATCGCCGAAATCGCGATCCCAAGGACACGCAACATCTGCGCAGACGATGCCGAGTCGCCCTTTGCTTTCATCGCCATGTGTGCTGCCGCCATCGCAGGGAAGACCGATACCAACGCGATCACACGGTGCGCGACGTGAATCCAGACCAGCTCGTATTGCGGAATAATCGACCCGCCGCATAACGGCCAAGACGGACATACCGCACCCGCACCCCGCCAGACCGCGTACGACCCGGACAGCAATGCGATGAGCGTCATCGCCGAACCGATCAACGCGACGTACATCAACCCGCGCGACATCCGGTCCGTCTCAGTAGCGGACCGGGCGTACAAAGTCGCAACCAACGCATACGCCATCAGCAAAAGTACGCTCTCGGCCAACAGCAGGTGCAACGTCCTGAGGCCAGGATCGAGCTCGCTGAGAACGACCGCGCCTCCAATACCGCCAGTTACAGAAACCGCGATCAGACCCGCGGTCGACGATCTCACCACCGACGATTCGCTTCGATGCTTCAACCAGACCCTCGCCACGGCTGCGATGATCGTCAAACCCACCAACACGCCGATCGTCCGATGCGTGTACTCCATGAGCGCGTGATACTCGAAGGGCGGAATCCAACTTCCAAAACAAGTTGGCCAGTCCGGACAACCGTCGCCCGAACCCGTGACACGCACCGCGCCACCCATCGTTATCTGGATCAATGCGCCTATCAACGACGCCGCGAGCAGAACCAGCAACACGCGGTCATTCCAGATCGCGCCGCCGTTGCGACCTCGATTCAATGATGAATTCATCTAGTTTCGGACCCGAACCGCAGCCTTCACGCACCTGCTCGGGGAGCACGACAGGTTTCGTTCCGATCGAAACAAACGAAACGCCTAAGCCTCTGGCAACGGTTTCACCGCAACCAAGACCGCCGACACTAAGACGCGGTGATCGTATACACGGAAGGGCCAGCACGTCACCAGCGAGATTTGGGCGTTAGACGTCTCCGTCAAACTGAGATCGTCGCGGTGCAACAACTCCGACTGCGTCACTCGGTACATGTACTCGGCGTTAGAGGTGGTGATGAAGATATCCACCGGGTCGTTTTTGATCATCCCCGCGATCTCCGGCAGCCGGCGGAAGATGTCGCCCTCATTGCTCAGGAAATTGCTGAGATGTCCGAAATACCACCCGTTCGCCGACTCCCCGGGATTCGCTGTCGTCGGTATGTGACCTACAACCCTGTCTGGCGTGCTCCAAGCTCGAGAGTCGCCGAGGTCCAAGAGTTCAAGCTCCGACACCGTGGCATCCAGATCGATCGCCGGAATGCGCATTCTCAACCCCAGTTCGCCGCTCAACGCCGCAAACTCCGTGGCGGTCGAGTCTACCGGCATGAAATCGTCAGGAATCGTCGGCCCGCCGAACGGCAGATTGCCCGCCCAGTGCGGTTCGGACCAGTAACGCGGGTTCATATTCCCGCCCGGATAGATCGATGCGAAAGTCTCGACAAGCAGACTCGAAGACGGAAGCGCAGGTGCCGGCGCACCACCGACGGTCTGTTTATCACGGGCCGCGGCAGGCGCGACCATGCGCGCTGCAACGTCGCGGTCTAACACCGCGTCATCACCATCGACATCCGCAGCAGCTCCGAGCGATGCCGGCTCTTCCGCCGGACGAGAAACCGAACCGATCCCGGGCAGCATTGACGCGATTGAAACCGTCTCTGCACGGTCGATCTCACGTTCTCGATCGAAGGGTTCGACACCGCCGACGCTCGCCGTGATTTCGCCAGACAGCACCTCTTCCGCCTGCATCGCCTCATCAGCGGCGATACGGGCATTCGGATTAGGGATGCTCTGGCCCACCAGCTCTAGATAGTCTTCTGGCGAGGCGGCGACTACATTGAACTCGTCAGCATCGGACCCAGACCGCGCGTACTCGAAAAGATAGAACCCCGAAATCGCGATCATCGCAAGGCCGACTACGGCCATCGCGATCCCCAAGGGTTTCGCAATTCTGGATATTCGAGTCATTTCGCTTTCGCCCACGAGCCTCCAAGACATCTGCCGAGCGGCGAAACGTCTTTGTCAACGGCCTCTCGGGCCCTCGAAAATCGGTTCGTTAACGTGCACATCCCCGTTGCGAATCTTTATGTTGTAATCGCAATTTGGAAGTGTACATACCCACGCTTTGTAGTGTACCGGTGCGCCTTGCCCACCGAAATCCGACAGGGGCACTAATACACCCTGTTCACATGCCAGACACTCTGGCCACGAAATAATCGCTTCCAACGTCCTAACCTCCGCCGACGCTGCTACTGCTTCTCAACATCACCCGGCGCAAAGGCGTCGCCGCACCCCGTCGCCCAGGCCCGCGTACAACTCAAACGAGACTTCAAATACGCGGATTCCGTTGACCGTCAAGTGTACCACCTGAATCCTGCACCACGCAACGAATTGGCAAACATGCCACTTCCTTAATGCGACGACCGGATCGCGAGCCCTCGGTGGATGATTTATATTCGATACGCTTGAACCGGTGCCGCGGTTTCAGGACCGCGCGTCCGCGACCCAACACTTCAAAGACTCCAGCGCGCACCGCACGCGCCCCAATCTCGCCCCAATCTCGCCAAAAACTGGATTGAACCCAATTGATCATCGGAATCGAAACTTCATGCGACGAAACTGCGGCCGGCATCGTCGATACCGAAGGCCGCCTGTTCGCAAATGTCGTCGCCACTCAGGCTGAAGTGCACGCGAAATTCGGCGGGATCGTCCCCGAAGTGGCATCGCGACAACACATCACAGCCATCCCCGCGGTCATCGAGACCGCTTTGGAGCAGGCAGATTTGGATTGGCGAGCGATCGACGCCATCGCCGTCACCAACGGGCCCGGCCTCGCAGGTTCGTTGATGGTCGGAGTCAACTTCGCAAAAGGCGTAGCAGCGGCGACCGGCAAACCTTTGATCGCGGTCAATCACCTCGTCGGACACGTCATGGCGGCATTCGTCAGACTCCCGGCTCCGATCGACGCCGAAGATCGAGGCAACAGCGCGGACTCCCACTCGCCCATCGCCGAGACCCTTGCCGAACTCGACGATTCAAACCTGATGTGCCTCATCGTATCCGGCGGCCACACCGAACTGGTACTGGCAAAAAGACAGGGTCCCACGCTGGACTTCACACTCGTAGGCGAGACGCGCGACGATGCAGCTGGCGAAGCGTTCGACAAAGCGGCCCGCGCGATCGGCCTTCCGTACCCGGGCGGCCCCGCGATACAGAACGCTGCCGACGGTGCCAGCGGATCAAACGTCGAGCCCCTGCCTCGGGCTTGGCTACGCGGGTCGTTGGAGTTCTCCTTCAGCGGTCTGAAGACCGCCGTAATCAACCGTGCCCGCCAGGAAGGAATCTACCCGAGAAGCGAGACCGACCCGCCGCCCGATCCCCAGATCGTCTCCGAAATTTCCAAGGCGTTCCAAGACTCCGTGATTGACGTGTTAGTCGCCAAAACGATCCAGGCGGCTCGAACATACGATTGCTCGGCCATCGTCCTGGTCGGTGGAGTCGCCGCCAACCGCCCATTGCGGGAGACGATGACAGCGTCGGCCCCATTGCCCGTGGTGACACCTCCGATACCGCTATGCACCGACAACGGAGCGATGATCGCCCGCGCCGGTCTCGACCTCTTCATGGATGGCCAACGGCACGGCTACGACCTCGATGTCATCCCTTCCCTGCGAATCGGCTGAAGCCGTTTCGCATCGACGGTGCGCCGATGTTGTCGACGCCGCGTCAAGAGGCGCGAATGGCTTCCAACGCCGCCACTACCTTCGCGGAGAATCGGTCCGCTGCGTCGGCTCGGTTCTGAGCGAATTCGATACTCATATCCGTGCCTGACCGCGCGCGGATCACGACCTGAAGATCTGGCGGCCTCAATGCGTAGTCCGCCAAAAGCACCGCGCTCATCAACAGCACGATCGCGGCGATGATCAATCGCAGATTGCCCACACCGTCCAGCGCCTGCCACATTCCTACGGCCGCCCCCAAACCGATCAGACCCCAAATCAACGACCGGCGGTTGGGTACCGCCCTCGATATTGAAACCGAATCGACATCTGTCAATCGGATGGAGGCAAACAGCACCTTCGCGTCGGGAGCGCCGCGCAACAGGATGCGCCGATCGGTCAACAAAGCCTCCGAACCCTCCTCGCCATGCGTGAACGCAGAAAATAGAGAAGTCTCCCTCGGCAACAAATCGGTCAGGCTCTCCAACTCTGGAAGATCGGCAACCGATGCTGGGACGGTGCCCTGCGGCTGAGAAGGCGCGGTCGACCCGGTCGCGTCCTGAGGCGGTCCGACTTCGCCGAACGTATCGCGAATCTCACCCGCATCCCGCTTCAGACGCGTCGGCACGTCCGAGCAGGTGCAGAAACGAACACGCCCAGTTTCGAATCGTTCCGTCGCATCCCGGTCTTCCGGTCCGCTGTCCGCGACGAAATCGGAATCTGCGATGTGCGCCGGGGCCGCGGAACATGAACAGAACCGCGTCGCTTGCGCTCGATCCGTCACGACGACAGAACTCGCTGTCCCAGACGGATCTGGCTTGCCACGCGCGGGCGCAGAAGCATCATTTTGTAGATATGCATCGCCCCCTGTTGCCGGCGCGCGCCTCTAATGCGCCCAATCGGACAACCGCGGAGACGGATCGCCCTTTCAGCCTCCCGCAAAACCGAGTTCGAAGGCAATGAACGGTGTTGTCGGTACTGATGCGTCGCTGCGCGATACAGGGCACCGTCACCTCCGATCTCTGCCCAAGCCGCGATCGTCGGCAAGACGGCGTTGACGACGATCTCGCCCGCTCGTCCCTCACCGATGCCGTTGATCGGCCGAAAGGCTTTGGGCAGTCGCGCCGAGTCGTCCGCCACCGACATTTCGCTCAATGCCCATCTCAACGGCCCACCGATGCTCCACCATTCCGCGACCAGGTGCGCCGCACTTACGATCCGAACCTGCGGACGATTCGCGGGTCGGCTTGCCGCGGCGCACCATCGCGGCGGATCCCCCGCCAGCTTAGGTACTGGAGAAAATCCGGGTTTCGGCGCAAATCCGCCCGCCCATCTCAGAAGATCGGCGGCGCGGTCAACGTCCTCTTCGCAATCTTCGCCCCCCCTCTCCGAGTGTCTAGTTCGATGCGCGAAACGGACCAGAAACGGCCAAGGCAACCGTCGGGCCAAGGTCCTGAACTGGATGCGATTGCGCGGGTACCCCAAGCCTTCGAAGACCGACATCTGCATCGCCAGATCGGGGCCGAAACGGTCGACGTCGACGCGCCTGCTGGCGATCATCTGAGCGAAGCGTTCGTCGCCCGCGGCATCCAGCCACTCATCTTCCACTTCAACAGCATCTTCGACTGTCACGCCGCGTTCCCGTGGAAAACGCGCTCTCAAAGCAATGGAAGAAACGTCCGAACCAACCACCAACTCACCGATTTCGATCTCCTCGACCTCTGCTCCGAGCGCATTCAGCGTAGCGCGCCTCTTGTCGCCATGTGACGACGATCCGACCGCGTGGAAAATTACTCGCCCGTACCGTTCATCCTCGTCGTGCCCGTGCGTGTACCAGTCCGATACTTCCCGATGGATCTCGACGTCGCCTTGGACCTCTGACCCGTCCCTCGCTTCCAGCACCGCGTCTTTGAAGTCCGGTCCGAACGAACCGCCGGGCATCCCCGAATAGAGAATCCGAAAACTCCGCCCATCCGCCGTGGCCACCCGAGAGCGATCACCATCCGCGCTCCGCCAAACCTCATGCAAAACGCTCTCTGCGACGCAAACACCCATAATCCGCAAAGTTTAACGCAACCCCGCTACCCCAGAATCGTAAACTGTCAACCGCCGACGATTGGTATCCTTTGCAAGCGCGACCGCAAGATGAAGTTCAGTGTCACGGAGACGCCATGCCAGCCGTAACCAGCATCCAGTTCCACCAGTTTTCAGCCAAGCATCACAACGCCGATCGTAACTGGCTCGTCGTTCAGCTCAACACCGATCAGCCCGGGCTGTACGGCCTCGGCGACGCGAGCCCCATGGAGGCCGACGATGCCGTCAAACTTCTGGCGGCGCACCTCGTCGAAAAATGGGTCGCCGGGCGCGATCCGCTCGATTCCGAAGCGATCTGGACGGATATGTACCACAACTCTCCCGGCAAACGTGGCCGCCTAGCCATGACCGCCATAAGTGGCATCGACATCGCCCTGTGGGACCTCAAGGGCAAAATCCTCGGCCGACCGGTCTACCAGCTGCTCGGAGGATCACAGCGCGATCGCATCCGCGTCTACGCGAACGGCTGGTACGCCAACCCCGGCTCGCCCGAACAGAACGCCGAAGAGTCGAAAGTAGTCGTCGACATGGGCTACACCGCGCTCAAGTTCGACCCTTTCGCGCAGACAAATTACTACAAGATCTCCGAACGCGAAGCAGCGATCGCCGAGGCCCGCGTCGCCGCCGTTCGCGAGACTGTCGGTGCTGAAGTCGACATCCTCGTCGAAGCCCACGCCAAGTTCGACGTGATGAACGCTATCAAACTCGGCAACCGGTTGGAAAAGTACCATCCGCTGTTCTACGAAGAGCCGGTTTCCGAGGAGCGGGTCTGCGAACTGCTCGAGGTCCGACGCAAAGTCGGCATACCGATCGCGACCGGCGAACGGCTCTATTCGAAATTCCCCTTTGCCGACATCATCGACAACCACGCCGTCGACGTGCTGCAGCCCGACATCGCGAACGCCGGCGGCATCACCGAACTGAAAAAGATCGCCATCATGGCCGAGGCCAAACACATCACGATGGCGCCGCACAATGTCTGCTCACCAATCGGCGCCATCGCCGAGATGCATCTCGACGCGTCGATCGTCAACTTTGAGATCCAGGAGTACCACGCCGAGTTCTACTCGCCCTGGTACTTCACCGTCTGCCGTGGATTGCCCAGGCAAGAAGACGGTTACGTGACCCTCAGCGACGCGCCCGGGCTAGGCATCGAACTTGATCTCGACGAAATTGCGGCGCACCCGCCCATCAAACGCCCCACCTCTCGTGGAGGGACCAACCGCCGAATCTGACGACGCGACGCCTCGGCACGTTGCTAAAATTCATCGGACACGAAGATGCAGGAGCGGACGCTCCATGGAGACCAACCAATGATCGAAAACACCATCCTCAAGGCCAACCGCGAGGGCCGATACGCCCTCGTGTTTGCTCTGCCGTTCGCATCGTTCGAACTGATCGAACTGGCGGCTCACGTCGGATTCGACGCGATCTCAATCGACGGCGAACACGGCGCTTACTCATCCGAAAGCGTCGACAACATCTGCCGCGTTTCCAACGCTTTCGGGATGTCCGTCACCGCCCGGGTGCCGAACATCGCGGCATACGAGATTAATCTCTACCTCGACCGAGGGGTCCAAGGCGTCACCGGCCCGCACGTAGAGACCGGTGCCGAGGCGCAGGCTTTGGCCGACGCGTGCCTTTTTCCTGAAGATGGATGGCGATCATGGGGCGGTGGACGCGGCACCGAGTACGGCGATGCCGAAAAGATCGCGGAATACGGCGGCCAGCGAGCCTTCATGAAGTGGGCCAACGACAACATGATCGTCTATGCCCAGATCGAATCGAAGAAGGCGCACGACAACCTAGACGACATCCTCGCCGTGCCCGGCCTCACCGGAGTGGCCGGAGGACCGAACGATTTCGCGGCGAGCATGGGCCTCGCGGGCCAGCCGCAACATCCCGACCGTGTCGCCGCCACGGAAGACATCGAACGCCGCGCCGTCGCCGCCGGCAAATCGATCGGTGCTAACACCTTCGGCCTCGGCGTACGCGAACTCATGCTCGGGCAGGCGCGGGAGTTCTGCCAAGAGAACCGCAATAAACCCTTTAGCCCTTAGATCCGGATCGATTCAGACGGCGCTGAACCCGCTCTCGCAAGATCCGAAGCCGTCCGGATCGACGTATCGATTACATGGGCGCGGCTCTATATCCGTATAAAGGGTGATTTACAATCCAGACTGTGAAGATGCGCAACTCATTGATCTATCTTTTGATCGCGGTCGCCGCGATCGCTTTGATCCTGCTCTTGTTCCGGCAAGGCGATAACGCGCAGACAGTTCCATTCAACCGCGTCGTCGAGATGGCGCGCGACAACACCGGTCCTGCGCTCAACATCGAGGTCAACGGCGACACAGTCAAGATCGACAACGGTTCGCAAGTATTCACATCCCGCAAGGAGACCTCGACCTCCGTGTTCGAATCGCTCACGGACGCTGGCGCCGATCTCAACAATTACCGGCTCGACGTGCGCGGCCAGAGCGGCCTCGCCACGTTGCTGCAGGCATTGATCGGCTTCTTGCCGCTGATCTTGTTCGCCGGTTTGCTGATCTTCATGTTGCGGCAAGCCCAAGCAGGCAACAGCCAGACGATGAACTTCGGCCGCACCCGTGCACGAATGTTCGTCGGAGCCAAAGCCACCGTCACGTTCTTCGACGTGGCGGGCGTCCCCGAGGCCAAGGAAGAGCTCGAAGAGATCGTCGAATTCCTCAAATTCCCAGAGCGGTTCCAAGCGCTCGGCGCTCGCATCCCGCGCGGCGTCCTACTCGTCGGCCCGCCCGGCACCGGCAAGACGCTCCTCGCCCGCGCCGTCGCAGGCGAAGCCGGTGTGCCATTCTTCTCCATCTCAGGTTCCGAATTCGTCGAGATGTTCGTCGGAGTCGGCGCTTCACGCGTCCGAGACCTTTTCCAACAAGCGAAACGGCACGCGCCCTGCATCATCTTCGTCGACGAGATCGACGCGGTCGGAAGGCACCGCGGCGCAGGCCTCGGCGGCGGGCACGACGAACGCGAGCAGACCCTGAACCAGATCCTCGTCGAGATGGACGGTTTCGACACCAACTCCTCGGTCATCGTCATCGCGGCTACGAACCGCCCCGACATCCTCGACCCGGCCCTGTTGAGACCCGGCCGCTTCGACCGTCGCGTCACGCTCGATACCCCCGACATCCGCGGCCGCACCGCCATCCTCGACGTCCACGCCAAAGGTAAACCATTCGACAAAGGCGTCGAGATGCAGGCCGTCGCCAGGCAGACCCCCGGATTTTCCGGCGCAGATCTCGCAAACTTGATCAACGAAGCCGCTCTCCTAGCAGCCCGCAAGAACAAGAAATCCATCGGCCTCGATGAACTCCTCGAATCTATCGATCGCGTCTCGATCGGCCCGGCACGAAAGAGCAAGGTGATCACCGAAGACGAACGCCGGCTCACCGCGTATCACGAAGCCGGTCACGCCGTCGTCCCATACTTCATGCCCGAAGGCGACCGCGTCGGCAAGATCTCGATCATCGCCCGCGGTCACGCAGGCGGTTTCACGCGCTGGGAGCAGGAAGACAAGTCATACCTCACCAAGCCGTACCTGCTGTCACGCATCGCCGGCGCCATGGGCGGGCGCGCGGCCGAAGAGCTCAAACTCGACAAGATCACTACCGGCGCGTCGCACGACTTCGAACAGGCCACCCGCATCGCGCGCGAGATGATCATGCGATACGGCATGAGCGACGAGTTGACTTATCGATCGTTCGGAAAGCGCCAAGAGGCGATATTCCTCGGTCGCGAAATCTCAGAAGAACGCGACTACAGCCTGAAGACCGAAGCAATCATCGACCGCGAGATCGATCGCCTCCTTAGAGAAGGGGTCGAGACCGCCACCAAGATCCTCACCGAGCATGAAGACCGCTTGGAAGCCGTCTCTAACTTCCTGCTCGAGAACGAGACGATCGACGCCGATCAATTCGAAGCCATCATGGAAGGCCGCGACCCGAATAAAGCCGAAAGCGTCTCCACCGACCCCAGCGACGGCGGAAACGTCACCGAAGAGTTGGAACCGGTGGGCTCAACCGAAGGCTCTTCCGCTGTAGACCCTTCGCCGGCAGGCTAATCGCCGAAGATCGGGGCTAACTTCCGCCACAGGTTTCCAACCGGACCTCACCTTCTTGGTCTCGCATCCTAAACGCGAGCAACGTTCGGATCGTCGACTCCTACCACTTCTTCGTCCACGAGCGCCTGGGTTTGCGCGTCGGAGTAACCGAGCAGATCGGTAAGCAGTTCGCGCGTGTGCTCGCCGATGGCTGGCGCTGAACCGACCACCATGGGAGTGCGGCTGAACTTGATCGATTTGCCTGATACCCACATCGTCCCGGCCACCGGATCCGGCACCTCCATCATGATCTCGCGCTCATGTAGCTGCGGTTCGTTCGCAGCCTGTTCGGTCGTGTTGACCGGCGCGCACGGTATGCTGTGCGCCGATAACTCGTCGACCGCCTGTTTGGTGCTGCGCCGCTTGAGCCAATCGCCTATCCCCTCCTCCAAAACTTCCACGTTATCCGTGCGGTCGTCGCGCGTCGCGAACCGCGGATCTTCCAGCCACTCCAGATGGCCCAACGCCTCACAAACGCGAGGCCACATGTTGTCGTTACCCGCGGCGAGGATCACATGACCGTCTTCCGTTTCGTACATACCGCCGAACGGAGTCCCCCCACCGCCGATCGCCGTGTCCGGCCGCGTCGTCTCGACGGCACCGCCCAGATATGCCGATATCGGTATCTCGTTGGTCGTGAAACCTGTGTCCGCGAGGCACACTTCCAGCGCCTGCCCTTCGCCAGATATCTCCCGCTCGCGCAACGCCGCGAGCGCGCCGATGCAGGCGTGCAACGCGGTGATGCGGTCGATGAGCGGGAAGTAGGTCTTGATCGGAGGCAGATCCCCATAGCCGGTGAGTGACATCAAACCGCCCATCGCCTGACCGATTGGATCGAACCCGACCTTGTCACGATTGGGTCCGTATTGGCCGTAAGCCGAGACGTTGATCATTACTATCTTCGGGTTCAGCTCTCTGAGCTTCTCGTACCCGAAACCCATGATGTCGATCGTCCCCGGCCGGAAGTTCTGCAGAAAGACGTCGGACACCTTGACCAAGTCGCGCAGCACTTCCTTACCTTTTTCGGTGCGCAAATTGATGGCCAGGCTCTTTTTGCCGCTGTTGTACTGCACCCAGTACGCCGATTGCCCCCGGACGCGTGGCCCGTTGGCCCGGCTCTCATCGCCGCGCACCGACTCAACCTTGATGACCTCGGCACCCATGCGCGCGAACATCAACGCGCAACGCGGCCCGGCTTGGTAGCGACCCAGGTCCAGCACCCGGATGCCTTCGAGCGGTGTCTTCAATCCGTCGTTGTCAGACGCCATCGGCTACGATTCCTTTCTCCCCTTGCGGGCGATGAACTCGGCGAAGCCCTCCTCGACCGGCGTGGCCTTGAGCCTATCTTTTTGCGCCGCCGCTTCGTTGTCGTACATCCAGCGCCAACCATTTCCCACATCTTCCAACATCAATGACTTGATGCCCTGAACCATGCGAGGGTCGTTGGCCGCGATCTGGCCCGCGATCTCCAACGCTTTGGGCATCAGCTCGTCGGAGCTGACGAGATGGTTCAACAACCCGATGCGATACGCCTCTTCGGCCCCGACGACGCGCGCGCTGAACAGCAGTTCCTTGGCAATCGGCCAGCCGACCTGCATCGGCAGGCTCCAAGTGGAGTTCACCCGGCCATACGACGCCGCGAGGAAGCGAAAGCTCGAGCGCTCGCAGCCTACGCGAATGTCAAAACTTGAAGCCATCACCGCCGCTCCGCCGTAAGCAAGCCCGTTTAGCGCGCCTATGGTCGGCTTCTTGCACGCCGCGACGTGCCACGAATACTCGGCCCGATTCGGGTCCGGCGGAGGCGGATTCTCAGAATCGCGCACCTGTTCGTGGATATCCCCGCCCGCGGAGAACGCGCGCTCGCCAGTCCCGGTGAATATCACGGCCCTGATGTCAACGTCCGACTCCATGTCGCTGATCGCCGCGTCCACCTCCCGCGTAAGCCTCTTGCTAAGCGCATTCAACACCTTCGGACGATTCAGACGAATCGTACCCACTCCCTCAGCTTTGGACACAACGATGTCTTCGTAGCTCATGGTCAGCCTTTTTGGTGAAGCAGCGATTCAGTCGGTTCGTCAGTAGTATAGTCGGACGCGCCGCGAACGATGCTCATCGCCGCGTCGTCGCGGACCGAGCGTTAACGAGTTGACCCGCGCGTCGAAACCGAGTCGAATATAATCCCTAGAGCGAATACGCGATCTTTCGGCCTTCGCAGCCGGTATTGCTCAACTTCCTCACTCTCCCGCATCCCGTCTTGACAATCGAAGCCACACAGAGGCGACACGGTTCGATCTTGGTGCTGATCCCGGAGGGGCGGCTCGAGGCGCCAGACATCGAAAAGTTCGAAAAATCGATTCAGGAACGTATCCTGAACGGTGATTTGAACATAATCATCGATTTCGGAAAGGTCGAAGCGATCGACACGGCAGGGTTGCGATCCCTGCTGGGGATCGCCGCTAAACTCGTGATCAAACACGGCAGGCTCGTGCTATGCGGTCTAGGAAACAACGTACTCGCGCTCTTCAGAGTCACCTCGAGCGACCAAGTCATGGAAGTCGTGGACACCTGCGAAGAAGCGGTCGAAAGTTTCCGACAGCTTTAGTCTCGGCAAATTTTGGGAACCAGGCGGTCTACGTTGGCTATCGAATATCAAGGTGAGATGTGGACCATCGGAAGATGGGTCTCCGGTTTTTACAACAACGCCTACTTGGTGACTTGCAACAGCACTAACAAGAGCTTGATAATCGACACGCCCGACCAACCGCTCGAGATGATCGCCGCGGCCGAAGCGACCGATGTCCAAGCGATTCTGATAACCCATAATCACTGGGACCACATCGAAGGATTCGACATGGTCACAGACAAGTTCGCGGTTCCAGTAGGCATCGGCGCCAATGATGCCGCGGCGATTTCGGATAGTGACGGATATCGAGATCCCATTGACGTGTCGCAGGACAGCATCCTCCAAGTCGGCGAGATATCGATCCGCTGCATCGAAACGCCCGGACACACCCCCGGGTCCACCTGCTACGTGCTACCCGGCGACAGTCCCGGCGCGAACCCTCATGTCTTCACCGGCGATACGCTGTTCCCTGGCGGGCCAGGCAAGACCGGTAGCGCCGAAGCCTTTGACCAGATCGTCGACAGCGTATCCAACCGCCTTCTGACGCTGCCCTCCGAATCCGTCGTTATGCCCGGTCACGGCGATTTCACGACCATCGCACGATCCGCGGAAGAGTACGCCGCATTCGCCGCGAAACCGCGCGACCCCGGATTGTTCGGCGAAGTCACATGGCAGTGATCTCCGCCGCCGCGTGATGGGATTTCGGGCCGCCATGTTGGAAGAGCAAGCGAAACTGCGTTGATGCGGCGATCCGACTGGCCGACGACGAATTCGCCAACTCTCGCAAAGTAAGATAGATTGCTTGCGAGCAACTGCCGTGTCCAACCCGATCCAAGAAGCATTCCGGCGCGCCGCCGATGACGATCGTACCGCGATCGTTCCCTTCGTCACCGTCGGTCATCCGCAACGCGACAGCACACCTGATGTCGTCGAAGCTCTCTCCGAAGCTGGTGCAGATGTGATCGAACTCGGCATTCCCTTCAGCGATCCGCTCGCAGAGGGACCGGTGATCCAAAGGTCCAGCTTCAAAGCCCTGCAAAACGGAATCACTCCAGAACAGTGTTTCAGGAACGCCAAGTCGATCCGAAATCAAGGCGTCGAGACCCCTCTTGTTTTCATGGGGTACTACAACCCGATCTACCAGATCGGCCTCGACGAGTTCTGCGCCCGTACTCGTGATGCCGGTGTCAACGGCATCATCGCCGCAGACCTGCCGGCTGCCGAATCGGGTCCGCTCCTCGAGGCTTGCCAAAAAGCCGGTATTTCGCTTGTGCCCCTGCTCGCACTGACATCGACCGAAGAGACCATCGCCACTGCGTGTCAACAAGCGTCTGGCTTCGTTTACTGTGTCTCTGTACTCGGCGTCACTGGGGCCCGTACCGCAGTGTCGCAAAGCGTGCAAACGCTGGTCGCCACCGTAAAGCGCCACACGGATCTGCCAGTTGGCGTGGGCTTTGGAATATCCACCGCGGAACATGTCGCGGAGGTAGGCCGGTACGCCGACGCCGCGGTGATAGGCAGCGCCCTCATCAATGAGTTGGAGAGCGGTGATCACGTAAACGCTCCCCGCAACGCCGCACGATTCCTTCGGTCGGTGCAATCCTGATGCTCTGCTCCGATGTCGAAGCGACTGTAAAATCACGGCGACCCAAATGATCCACTACTCGACGACACGGAAATCATGACTGCAGTACGCGGAGTTAGAGGCGCCTCGACCGTCACCGAAAACTCTAGAGATGCCATTATGGAGGCGACCGAGGAACTCCTCAACGAGATGGTGTCCGCAAACGAGATCGAATCTCAAGACATCGCCGCCGTTTACTTCACACTCACTTCTGACTTGAACGCAGAATTTCCGGCGGTAGCTGCTCGTGAGAGACTTGGTTGGCGGCTCGTGCCGCTAATAAACTCCATAGAGATAGATCGACCCGGATCGATGCCCAAATGCGTCCGAGTCCTCCTGTACCTGAACACCGACAAATCTCAGGAAGAAATCAAACACATATACTTGAGGGATGCCGTTGTGTTGAGAGCGGACATCACCGATGCCCAATAGACGCGAAAACGTTCTCCGAAAAGCAGATCTCGTATCTGTTGTTTCTGAATGCGCCGAATCTCTCAACGCCGCGGGCACTTTTACCTTCACCGGCGACAACTATCGCTGGTTCTATATCTGCCGGCGCCGCGCATAGAAGCATTGGCACTCTGCCCGCGCGACGCCGTGTCACCGCGAAATGGCCCTCTGCGCGGAGCAGCCCGATTAGCGAACCTAGTGCACCGAAACTTCGCGCGCCCCAAAATAACCGATAACCCAGATAACCCGAAAAACCTAACGAAACGGAGAACCAATGGCTTCACGAATCAAGAACCTGAACGTGGCTTCCATTAGCCCGCTCGACCCGCCTTCCGAATACCTTGCCGAGATCCCGACCTCCAAAGACGTCGAAGATCTAGTCTTCCGGTCCCGGCAAGAGATCGCTGACGTCATCGCGGGCCGGGACGAACGCCTGCTCGTGATTACCGGACCTTGTTCCATCCACGACGAAGTCGCCGGCCGCGAGTACGCCGAGAGATTGCTTGCTCTATCCGAGGAGATCAAGGAGAACGTCTTGGTCGTCATGCGGGTCTACTTCGAGAAACCCAGGACCACCGTCGGTTGGAAAGGTCTGATCAACGACCCCAACCTCGACGGCACCTGCAACATGGCCGAAGGCCTCCGCAGAGCCAGGCAGTTCCTCATGGACATCTGCGAGATCGGACTGCCGTGCGCCACGGAGTTCCTCGATCCCTTCACGCCCCAGTACATCGCCGACCTCGTTTCGTGGGGAGCGATCGGCGCCCGCACCGCCGAAAGCCAGACCCATCGACAGCTCGCTAGCGGACTCTCGATGCCGATCGGCTTCAAGAACGGCACCGGCGGAAGCATCCAACTCGCCGTCGACGGCATGATCGCCGCGAACGCACAACACGCCTTCCTCGGTATCGACGATGCCGGCGCGGCAGCGGTCGTACAAACCTCTGGAAATGACGCCTGCCACATCGTCTTGCGCGGCGGGTCGACCGGGCCGAACTACGGCGCCGAACACGTCGCCTTCGCGCAAAAAGCACTCGTCGACAGCGGCATGGAGCCGAACTTGGTTATCGACTGCTCGCACGCGAACTGCGACAAAGACCACACCAAGCAACCGATCGCCTTCCGGGACGTCATAAAGCAAAGGGCCGACGGCAATCGAGGCATCGTGGGACTCATGCTCGAGAGCCACCTCAACGCAGGCAATCAGTCGCTGAACGGCGATCGATCAACCCTGAAGTACGGAGTATCGATAACCGATCCCTGCGTCGATTGGGTGACCACTGAAGAGCTGTTGAGAGAAGCCGCGCACGTGCTGGACAGACAGCCCGTCGCCGTCGCGTAACCGCGGCGCGAGACCGCGCGGAGCCCTGATGAAATGGGTCTGCTCCAACAAATCGCGCCCATACAAGACGCGAACCGCGATGCTTGCGTAACGATCGGCACATTCGACGGTGTGCACAAGGGGCATCAATCCCTGCTGCGCAAACTCGACAAACTGGCTGATTCGCTCCGCATGCGGAGCGTGGCGCTGAGTTTTCGTCAACCGCCTCGGGCCGTCATCGATCCCACGCGCAAACCCCCGCATCTGTACGACCCCGAGACCCGGGTTTCGTTCATTCGGGAGTTAGGCATCGACACCGTCCGCCTCATCGAGTTCGACGATGCGATCCGCGTGATGACCGCCGAGGGTTTCCTCGTGACACTCCAGCGTTCACTCGGGATGCGCCACCTCGTGATAGGCGAACGCGCCGTCCTGGGCCACGATCTGTTGAACGTGGCGCAGCTCGGCGAAATCGCCAAAAACCACGGGTTCGAGTTGCACACCGTACCGCCAGTTCTGCTCGGCGATGTCGTAGTTTCAAGCTCGTCAATCCGCACCGCGTTGTCGGACGGCAACGTCAAGCTCGCGTCAAACATGCTAGGAAGGCTCTACGAGCGCGGCGGTCACGTCTACCGAGGCTCCGCACGCGCACGCGAAATGGGAGTCCCAACCGCAAACATGGAGTGGTCGCGCGAACTCGTGATGCCCGCCAAAGGGATCTACGCGACTTGGGCCAAACTACCCGACGGCCGCGTCCTGCCATCCGCAACATACATCGGCGACAACCCGACTCTAGGTGGCAACCGAGGCACCTTCGAAGTCCACATCAACGACTTTGACGAAAACCTTTACGGCACTGACATCAGCGTCGAATTCATCGAATTCATCCGGCCTGACCAAGCGTTCGACACCTCTGAAGAACTCAATCGAGCCATCCAGAGCGACGTGCAACGCATCGCAGAAGTATTCGCCAACCTGCAACTCCATCCAACATCCTGATCCCCGAAACCAGACCAGCAATGAGCAACCAATTCCAAAACGTAGTCGAAGACCTCAAATGGCGTGGCGCCCTATCCGACGCTACGCCGGGAGCAGAGAATCTACTGATAAACGAAAAGATCACCTGCTACAACGGCTTCGATCCCACATCCGACACCCTCCACATAGGCAACTTATTGCCCATCCTCTGTCTTGCTCGCCTTCAGCGCTATGGTCACACGCCCATCGCTATTCTCGGTGGCGGAACCGGCATGATCGGAGACCCCAGCGGTCGATCCGATGAGCGAAACCTGCTCTCAATCGAACAGATTGACGCCAACGGCGAAAAGATCCGCGTTCAACTCGAGCGGTTCCTTGACTTCGAAACCAAGACCAACCCCGCGCAACTGATCAATAACGCCGACTGGCTTCGATCCATCAACTACCTTGAATTCCTTCGAGACATCGGCAAAAACTTCACCGTAAACACGATGATCCGCCGCGATTCAGTTAGATCTCGCATGGAACGAGAAGGCGAAGGAATCTCTTACACCGAGTTCTCCTATGCTCTCCTTCAGGCCTACGACTTCCTCATGCTCTACGAGCGCGAAGATTGCTCGTTCCAATCCGGCGGCACCGACCAATGGGGGAACATCCTCGACGGCGTCGACCTGATCCGTCGCAAACACGGCAACGCGGCCAACGGGCAGACGCTAGCACACGGCATCGTATTTCCCCTGATCACCGACTCCAGAGGCGACAAACTCGGCAAATCCATCGGCGGCGCACCCGCGCTCGACGCCAACAAATTCTCGCCGTACCGCCTTTACCAGTTCTTCTTCAACTCCGACGACGCCGACGTGATCCGCTACATCAAGTTGTTCACATGGCTCGGACCAGAAGACGTTGCACCGCTCGAAGAGGCCGTCCGCGAACAGCCCGGCAGGCGTGAAGCCCAGCAAACTCTGGCAGAGGAGATAACCCGCATCGTCCACGGCCAATCCGGCCTTGATCAGGCACGACGCGTCACTCGCGCCTTTTTCCGAGGCGAATTCGAAACGCTAACAGCCAGCGAGCTCGACGACCTATTCGAAGGAGCGGCATCGATCCAAGTCGAGAAATGCGACATCGACACCCGCGCCCTTTCCTTCGAAGAAATGGCCGTCGCGACATCCCTCGCCCAGTCATTCGGCGATGCCCGCCGAACGGTCCACCAAGGCGGCATGTACCTCAACTCCGAACGAGTCGAAGACCCAGCCCGAGCCATCACCCCTGAAGACCTCCTCCACGGCAACCTAATCGTCCTCCGCCGAGGCCGGCGCGAACACCGCCTGATCCGCGTACTTTAAAACGCGCCAGACTAAAATTGAACCAACGGCAAAAACACTTAGTGGCAGCATCCCGCGAGCAAACATGACTCAAACCTCCGAACCGAATCTCCGAATCCCCGGCCCCGTTCCCCTACCCGAGGAAGTCCTTCAGATCGCTGCAAAGCAGATGATCAACCACCGCGGGCCGGAATACGCCGACATGCTCGAGCGTATGAGCGCCAACCTCCGCACCGTGCTGATGACCAAGAACGATGTCTACTTCATCACGTCATCCGGAACCGGGGCCATGGAGACATCGGTGTTTAACACCGTCTCGCCTGGAGACAAAGTCCTCGCCATCATCATCGGCTTCTTCGGCATCCGCTTCGCCGAAATCGCCGAAGCAGTAGGCGCAGACGTCACCAAACTCGAATTCCCCCTAGGGCAGGCCGCTGACATCGACGCACTGCGCGAAGCACTACGCGCCGAACCGAACTACAAGGCCGTCATCCTAACGCACAACGAATCCTCAAGTGCCGTCTCCAACCCGCTCGAAGAGATCTGTAAAACCGTCCACGATGAATCAGACGCGCTCATCCTCGTCGATGCCGTCTCATCAGCTGGGGGCATGCCCATCGCCGTCGACGCATGGGGCATCGATGCTCTGTGCACCGCAGCGCAAAAATCCTGGGTGGCTCCTCCGGGAATCTCCATGATCGCCTTCAGCCAGAAAGCTTGGCGCGCATACGAATCGTGCACCACACCGCGCTACTATTTCGACATCCAGCAATACGAGGACTTCCTGCAAATCGGCCAACCCCCTTTCACGCCTTGCGAACCTGCGATGTTCGCTTTGGAAGCCGGTCTGCAATCCATGGTCGACGAAGGCATCGAAAACGTCTTCAGTCGCCACCACGAAATCGCCGAACACACCCGCAACGGAGCCGAAAAACTCGGCCTAGAAATCCTGCCTGAGCGACGCTTCGCCTCCGACACCCTGACAGCCATCAAGCTTCCGGATGGGCTCGACGGCAAAGCCTTCGTATCCAAAGTCCTCGACGACCACAACGTCGTCCTCGGTGGCGGACAAGGTGAACTCACCGGTAAGATCTTTCGTATAGGTCATATGGGATGGGTTGAAAAAGACCACATCGACGAAGCGCTTGACGCTGCCGAATCTACCCTCAAGGCGATGACCGCCTAAATCACACCTCGGGAGCATGGGCTGTTGAAGCTCTCGAAAATAAGATTCCGGGACTCCGTCCCTATCAGCATCGCCGGTATCGCTATCGCCGGGCTGTCTTCGATGCTCCTAGTTTTCGCCTGCGAAGCCGAGACGCCTACCCCGGCCCCAACTGCCACGTCGGTTCCAACGGCAGTACCGCCAACCGCGACAATCGCCCCAACGGCGACTGACACACCTCAACCTACCGCGACACCAGAACCCGAAGTTAAAGCCGTCGAACCCGACCCCACTAACACTCCGACACCTCTTCCGACCGACACGCCGGTACCTACCACGGAAAAGCCTCGGCCCAAACCTACCGACACTCCAACACCGACACCAACCCACACGCCAGTACCGCCAACTGAAACTCCCGTTCCGCCCACCCATACACCTGTCCCTCCTACCGACACACCTCAACCTGAACCGACCGACACGCCTCAACCCGAACCTACAGCGACAGCCAAAACCCCCTCGGAAGAACCCACAGCCAAATCCGAGTACTCGACCGAAGAACCGACTTCAACCCCCGTACCAGATACACCGACGCCGGTTCCGACCCCGACCGATACGCCTACGCCTATCCCGCCCACTGAAACTCCCGTTCCGACCAACACGCCTGAACCGACCGCCACGCCAACCCCAGAACCTACACCAACGCCGGAACCCGTAGCTTCCGGCCCACAAGCACCCGACTTTTTCCTACCATCGATCACAACCGGCGGCAACTACTCCCTATCCCAGTTCCGAGATGAAAAATCCGTCGTTCTCGTCTTCTATCGCGGCTTCTGGTGACCGTATTGCCGCGCGCAGCTAGGTGATCTGCAACGAAAATACGACGAGTTCAAAGAGAAGAACGCCGAAATTCTGGCTATCAGCGTCGACGATTTGTCAGGCGCCGACACGATCGCGAGCCGGGTTGGCGTAACATTTCCGGTACTCTACACATCCGGTGATTCCTCAGTGATGGAGGCCTACGACGTTTACAACGCAGGCAATCAACTCGCCAGACCATCCGTCTTCGTAATCAACCCGCAAGGCCAGATAACTTGGAAGTTCATCAGCCCAAACTACACTCAAAGAGTGCTCGCCGAAAGGGTATTGCTGAACATCCCATGAAACCCATCTCCAGAGTCCTTACATCAGCCGCCACTACGGCGATCATCGGCCTCTTCGCTTTCGCTGTTGTCGGGTGTGGTCAGGAATCCGACACGGCTGGCTCATCCTCGTCGATGGTCGATGAGCCTAGCGCCCCGGAGTCGAAGCAAGAAGTCGTTGAAGTTGCCGAAACCGCCCCTGACCTACCCACAGCACCAGATTTCACCCTCCCCGCAGCCAACAAAGACAACACCGAAATCTCCTTGTCATCTTTCCAAGGCGACAAAGAGGTAGTTCTCGTCTTCTATCGCGCCTTCTGGTGAGGTTTCTGCACCAAGCAACTAGGTGAGCTGCAAAAACACTACGACAAAATCTCGAATGCTGGCGCCGAAATTCTCGCAATCAGCACCGACGACCTCAGCGGAGCCGAGTCGATCATCGCAAAAGCCGGACCCGACTTCCCCGTCCTCTACTCCAGCAAGAACAACGACGTCCCGATCAGCTACAACGTCTTCGACCTCTTCGGCGACGGCCTCGCTTCC
Source organism: uncultured Dehalococcoidales bacterium (assembly GCA_964424025.1). Taxonomy (GTDB): domain Bacteria; phylum Chloroflexota; class Dehalococcoidia; order Lucifugimonadales; family Lucifugimonadaceae; genus Bin127. Next base: position 25,962 of record CAYRHG010000091.1, read on the forward strand.
GCATCCGTATTCATCGTAGACAAAAACGGAAACATCGCCTACGAAAACGTCGGCAAGAACTACAGGCACCAAGTCTCCGGCGAAACGGTTCTCGAGGCCCTTGCCGACATTCAAGGCTAGACCGACCAATCTCCCGCGACGATGCCGAACACCAAATCGCGTCTCATCGCCATCATTTCGGCATTCTTCATCGGCATCGTCGCCGTAGCCTGCGGCTCAGATTCATCATCTGGCGGTGAAACCGCGTCAGATTTCACGCTTCCGGTCGCGAACCGCCCAACCTACGTAACACTCTCCGATTTCCAAGACGACCGGAACGTCGTCCTCGTCTTCTACCGAGGCTTTTTCTGAGGCATCTGCCTCGGGCAACTCGTCGAGTTGCAAAGCTACTACCCGCGCATCAAGCAGCAGAACGCCGAGATTCTCGCCCTCAGCATGGACGATTTCCAAGGCGCCGGAACCATGATCGCCAACTCCGGAGCCTCCTTCCCCTTCCTCTACACCACCAAGAGCGAAGAAGTCCCCAAGGCTTACAACGTCTACAACCTCCACAACGACGGCGTAGCCGCACCCGCCGTGTTCATCATCGACAAAAACGGAAAAATCACCTACGAATACATCGGCAAAGACATCGCCGACCGCCCCGACACCGCCATCGTCCTCTCCGAACTCAAAAAGCTCAACAACTAGCCACTCCGTCCCCTTTCGAGGCGAAAGGGGACGCGAGCGAGCGAAGCGAGATCGCAGGGGCATGCCGGCAGGGAAGCGGGGGCAGATGCAACAATCCGATCGACCGGACCCTCCAAACGGCACTGCCCTACGACAGCCCTCGACAATCCCCTCTCCCCTCCGTGGGAGAGGGCTAGGGTGAGGGGGAACCGGAGCCAAGGGGCGGTCGGACACGCACTCTACAAACAACCCTCAAGCGACTGAATCACCGCCCCCGCCGGAGGTTTCGGATAAAAATTCGTAGCCTTAGGCGGCAACCTGTGCCCTCTCGTCACGATGTCGACAAAATCAGGCAATGGTATCGAACGCATCACGATCCCCAACTGCGCTTCGCCCGAATCCACACGCCCAATCACGTTCTCAACTTCGTACTCGAAATCCACAACTTCATCCAATCGATCACCGTCAAAAACAACATCGAAAATCTCTCGATGCAAACGCCGATAGTCGGAACGCTCGGCTACGTCCGCCCCGAACGCAACGCCATCGTCCTCCGCGCGCATCCTTGCGATCCGAAATCCGCCGTTGAGACCGTGGATCCCGAACACAAGATCGCCGCTGTCGCGCTTCCCAACTGCCGACAACATGTCACCTGGCCGCCAAGCCATCTCTACGCCATCCGTCAACGAAACAGAATCCAACTCGCAACTTTCACGTATCCGGCCTATCAACCTTTCCAGCTCATCCCGCGCCGCACTATGGATCACCCGGTGATATCCGCGCGTAATCAACCCAGGCTCATCGATCGAAACGATATGCATCATCCGAAAGTTGACCGCCTCGTCCGACTCGATCTCGCGGTTAGCACGCATCGCGCTCCGATAGCGCATCGCCGCCTCGTAGCGATGGTGCCCATCAGCAATGAATATCTGCGAATCTCTCATCAACCCGTTCAAAACCCCCAAAGTCCCAGGGTCCTTCAACTGCCATAGACGCAACGAATACCCGCCCGCCATCGTCGCTACCTCCAAAGGCGGACCGCCAGTCACGGCGCGAATTATCCCGCCCACTGAATGCCGGATATCGTCCTGAAACACCACGAGCAACGGACTCAACGCCGACCGCGTCGCCCGCATCATCGACACCCGGTCTTCGACCCACGGACCCCGCGTCTGCTCGTGTGGAAAAATGATTCCCCGGTCATACTCCTCCAACCGCACCGCCGCAATGAAACCCCGCCGAGTCTGCGCCAAACCGCCGTACTCGAACGACTCCTCGGTCACATACACCGACGGCTCCGCATCCCGCATCAAAACGCCGTCCGCTTCCCACTGCTTCTGAGTCTCTGCTACGAATCCGTACCGGTCTTTACCCACCCGAGGCGCCAACTCCAATCGCACGATATTGTGCTCCGATCGCGCCAACAACCCCTTTTCGACCTCTGCCGTGATCGCGTCGAATGGTGGCGAAAGATAGTCTCCCAAATCCCGACCCTGCGACGCCGCGCTGAACCGAATCCCCCGAAATGGACGAACCTCAGCCATCGCTCGCTAGATTTAAACCCTTCCGTTTCCGTGTCTCAACAAACCCAACAATCAACCCAATCCGCAAGTATAAACAGGGACGATTGTCTCCTTTTACCCCCAAAAGCGACTTGACGCCCGCTGCATCATGGAATCTCATGGAAAAGTACCGAATCTCAGAATGGGACCATCGCAATCCGCGTTGGCCGGAAGTTGTGGCCTTCTTCGACGAGAATCAAAGCGGATTACCAGATTTGATCGATGGCTACGATCAACGCGATTCACGAGTCCTCGTCGCTCACACCGACGCTGAGATCATCGGTGTCCTACGCCTCATCGTGATCCCGATAGGTCCCGAAGACAATCTGCCGGCAGTAGAGATCGACGGCCATGAGCTGCTCCAAGCCAAAGTCAAGAACTTCTTTGTTTCCCCGGAATTCCGACGCCAGCGAATCGGGACAAACCTCCAGAAAGCGGCTATCGCCTTGGCCAAGTCTCTGAATTGTTCCCAATTGGCCTCATTCAGCTACTCTCATAGCCGCGAAAATCACGCGCTGAAACTCCGCATGGGTTTCACGGTGCGCCCAGAAACCCGCGGCAACGAACGCCACGGTCTCTACTTCATAATGCCCCTCGCACAATCTGACGATCCCCAAAATACCTGAACCAACGAGACCATCGCTACTCCGTCCCATTCGCACAATTGGCAGCACGCTCGTAGGGGCGATCCCTCGTGGTTACCCTGGGAGGCACAGCATACTAAGTGACCAACCCTACTCATCAGCCACCAACAATCCCCTCTCCCCTCCGCGGGAG
>CAYRHG010000092.1:0-9446 GCA_964424025.1 uncultured Dehalococcoidales bacterium
CCCTTCCCCTTGGCCGCCCCGTTCACCCTCACCCTGGCCCTCTCCCATCGAGGGAGAGGGGATTGTTGTAGTGGATGAGTGCGGTGTGTTGGTGGGAGGGAGCCGGCGTTCCTTATGTATTGCGCGTACGTGCGCGCACGCGAGGGGCAGGCGCGTGAGGGCGATCCCTTGTGGGTTCCTATGCGGCCGAATTGGCGTACCGTGGGCCGCCCCTTGTCCTCCCGTTCCCCCTCACCCTAGCCCTCTCCCACGAGGGGAGAGGGGATCTGAGGGTTCGCCCCTACGATTTTTGGCAGATGTGAACGTTGGGGTTTATGCGAAATGTGATGGTGGGTGGCATGGGCGAGAAATCGGTTAGTAAACGCGTTGTGGTGCATTGAATCGATTTCGTGTGGATTCGTATATTCGGGAACATGAACGCCAACCGGCGCGTTTTTATGCATCTGGACGTGTCTACGCACGGGTGCGCGAAGCGTTCCGCAGGCAAGGTTCAATCGACAAATACGGTGACCCACGAGTGAGTGAGATCCGCATGAGAGAGAGAATAAGCATGAAATCGAAGATGCTGGGTGCGCTGGCACTCCTAACGCTGATCGGCACGCTGTTCGTTATGCAGTCCGCACAACAGCACGCACCAACGGCCGATGCCGCCGCCGGCAGCATCGCAGCTCTGAACGTTGGGACATGCCTCACCACCGACGCTACGGTGTTCAAGGGCGACTGCGACGCGTTGTCAGAAGGCGCAACCGGTACCGGTGCGGTTGGTGAGGATATCCGGACCAAGATCACCGGGGTATCGACTCTCTACGCCACCTACGCGTACGACCCCAAGACCGCGTCTGACGAGCCGAGAGCCATCCTTATGGACTCCGACCTGCTCCAGATCAGAATCGCGGACGCCGACCGCGACAAGCGAACTGGTGTGTTGGTGCGAGGGGAGTCTTATGAGGGCGAAAACGATAATGTAGACTCGAATGATACTGTCGCCAGCTTTGATGAGGATCGAGAAGATTCGCTCGCGGATGTGATCAGAACAGAACTGGACAACGATGGCTTGGATTACCAAACAGTTGAGGACTCTGACCCCGACGACAAAGACCTAGAAATCAGGTTCACATCTGAGGACGTGCTCGACGACGGGATCGAAGTGTACATTGGCGGCGGAACAGACACAACCAGTTCAGTCATCAATGACAGCGGTAACCATACGCTGAACTTCAAGCGAGAACAATGCGACGGAACCAATGTTTCTCCATGCGCCGACGGTGACGAATGGCAATTCGATCCGGGAGACTTCAAAATCGATGATGGGGCCGTCGTCAGATTTTACGGCTGTTTGGCTGACGGCGATACCGCCACATCCTGCGCGGATACGGACGCGAGAGACAACTTGAAGGATTACTTGACCGTTGACGAAGACGCGTCAAACGGCGAGGCGTCAGGCGATACCGCCCCTTGGTTAGGCGTCAACGCGAGCATTCCGTCGGGGAAGAACATCGTTATCGAAGCCATCTACTACCGCACGAGCGTTCGGGAGAACTTGGTTGGTGGGGAAACCTACCGCTATTGCAGTGACCATAGTTCGCCTAGCGAAACCAACAATGGTTGGTCTTGCGACGGCGGTATGCCAGCTATAGAAAACGACGGGTCCGGCAAAGAGACCCATGTCGTATACACCGACAAAGAGAAGAGCGCGAATAGCCGGTTGAAGGTCGAAGCAGGTTCCGACGGGCGTGTCAGATCAGTGGATCTCTACCTGACCGAGACTGACCGCTTTAGCGGGGTTTACCAAGGATACCTGCGCTTGACCGACGCTGACGCCGATGGTCGAGTCCATTCGACCGACGGCATGACGCGCGACAACTGGGGACGACCAATCGTTCCGGGTAAAGGCGATACCGCTAACAAAATGGCGACTAAGGAAACTGCCGCCGTCCTCGGCGTCAATAGTGATCCCGTGAAGATCAGCTATCGCGATTCCGACGGAAACACCCAGACGCTGCGTATCGAGATCGACCGGCAACCGCCGACTATCAACATCGAATCGCCGGCCAACGGCTCATCCAGCGGCGACCAATCTCCCGACTTCGCGGGAACGATCGACGATGCAGATTCCGGTTTAGTCGACACCTCGTTCAGGCTCGTTGTCGACAATGAAGTTGATGGTGGTACAGCCGACTACGCGGTGTCTATTGCCACCAACGTGGCAGGCTCCGGCAGCGTCTCGTATCAGACCGAATACACCGGATACGGCGACGCCCCTAACGATCTTTTCGGTTACATCGCGGCTTCAACCCTGTACAACTTGGGTGATGATTCTTGCGACGACTCGACTTGCTACATCGAATCCGAAGAGTACGATGACGGAGCAAACCGCGGAACGTTCGACGACAGCGTCCGTCTAGACTTAATAGACAGCAACGATGACCCTGTCGAAACTCGTGACGCCGAGTTCGACATCGACTTCCAAGCGTTTGTGATGGACATGGCGGGGAACATCGGTTTCTCAGACGCTGACGTCGCCAACCCGCGCTTCATCAACGACCTTGGCACGACAGAAGACCCCAAGGTGCCGAACGTCCTTGGATACTACTCGGCGCATGTGGTCAAGCTGGACGAGAAGGACCCCGAAATCGACGAAGATGGGACCGCCACTGGCTACTTTGGTCGGACATCGGACGGCACCAAAATCGCCGATCGCTTTGGCGTGATGATCGCCTTCGACGGTCCGATCGCCTCGAGTTCAGTCTCCAACGGCACATTCTCCGTGGAGTTGGATGACGGTTCCAGCGCGACGGTGGTTGAACACCAAGTGGACAAAGACTATGTCTTCTTGAAGCTCGCTACGGAACTGGCTTCGGATGCGACGCCCAAGATCGACATCGTTCAAGGCGAGAAGGTTGAGGACATGGCCGGTAACGAGACGTTCGGCCGCGAGGTAACCGCGTTTGATGCCCAAGACGGCATCTCGCCGAAACTCGTCGTCACATTGAGCGGCGGTTCCGGCTCCGGCGTCGGCGACGAAGGTCCCGAAAAACTCACCAACAAGAGCATCAACATCCACGTCTCTTCAGACGAGCCTCTGCAAAGCGCACCGCGGATCGCAGTCGTATGCAGCAGCTTGCGCTGGAATGAAGGCGGAGAGATGGACTCTAACAACGCAGTGTTCGAAAACCACGTCGGCAGCAGAAAAGACGTTGGCGACTATGTGGCGAACCGAAACCGCTCGTCGGATGGTGAACCGTTCGAAGAACCCGTTGTGACCAAGCCGCGAAGCAGCAACACGGAAGCCGCGGGCGAAACGTACGATTACACGTGCGGTTACGATGCCAACGACGACAACTTCGGCGACACTTACTCGCCACGAAGTCTGAACTCGCTGACACGCCCAGGCGAGAACTGGGAACAAACTTGGCTGAACCCATCGGGTGCGAATGCCGAGTTGAACAACGGCCCGTTGACAGTGGTAGCGTACGCACGAGACCGCTCCAGCTACGAGTTGGAGAACTGGGGCGCCGCTTCCGCTGAGTTCACGTACGACACCGACCTCGCATCGCCACTCAACGGCGGCGGCGAGTTGCAACCGGACGACGGCGATGTCTCGAAAGAGGTACGACCGTTCGTGCTGATCGATTTCTCGGAATCGACGACTGTGACGCTCGACTCTGTGCAACTCGACGATGTCGAGATTGCGAGCGAGTTCGAACAGCCCGAGCCCAACCGCTTCGTCTACTGGCCGCTTAGCCTAGTGCGCGGCGACCACGAAGTCGAGGTCGAAGCCACAGACGCAGCTGGCAACGAAGTCTCGTTCGAGTACAGCTTCACGGTCGAGGAGCGTGGGGACTTCCTGTTGAACCTGCTCGCAGGTTGGAACGCGATCTCCGTGCCGGCGGACCCGGTTGACACGGCCATCGGCGCGGTCTTCACCAACCCCGAGATCGACACGGTCATCGGCTGGGACACTGACGGATGGCGCATCGCAGTGCGACGTGACGGCGTCTGGGAATCGAACCACCAGTACGGAACTCTGAACGAGATCCGGGCCAAGTACGGCTACTGGGTGAAGTCGAACAACTTCGTGCGACAGCCGATTGCGCTGACGGCTAACGACCGTGGCGTGGGCGGCCCGAGGACGCCGATCGCGATCGACACGAACCCAGGATGGAACTTCGTGGGCGTGATCGACCAGGATGGCGATCAGACTGAAGGCGACTCCGGCCTCTCGTTGAAAGCCGGTAACGAAGCAGTGTACGCAAACGAGTACCTGGGCGCCAGCTTTGTGCGGGCCTACACTTGGGATGCGACGTTCAACCGCTTCGACGCGCTGAAGCGCGACGTCCCGATGACGATCGGTCAGGGCGTGTGGGTCTACTACGAAGGCGGTATCGCACCGTAGTGTGGAATGTAGGGGCGGTTCGCGAACCGCCCCTACGGGCTAACCCCTCTCCTGTTTTGCGGGAGAGGGGTTTTTCTTTGGTGGAAATTCGTTGAATCGAATTGTTGGGGGTTTACGCGCGCAGAGAGAATTCGGTATCATATACTTTTCATGGCACGTCGCGCGCGTTGCGCGTTGGCGCGCTTGCAAGTATTATGCAAACATCGCACAGATCCGGACAGTGGGAGTTTCGGGCTACGTCAGGCATGATGTCTGAAGTTGTTCGTGTACGATCGTGCCGGGAAAGTAAGCAGGAGGACTGAAGCGTGCAGCTTTCAGCGAGAATCTTGACAGCACTGGCCGTGCTCGCGTTCGCCGTCGCCATTGTGGCGGGCGCTCAACGTGCGAGCGACGATGTCAGCGCAGCTACCGGAACGATCGATGCCTTGAACGTTGGTGCATGCACGACGACGAATGCGGATGTTCTAAACGAAGATCACTGCACGCAGCGTAATGCGCGCTACCAAGGTGAACAGCTTGGGGACGCGATCGAGGTCGACACGCTCTACGCGACCTACTCGCACGACCCGACAACGGGTGCCGAAGCGCCCCGTGCGATCATTAAGGACGGCGACCTCCTCCGTATCAGCATCACCGACAAAGACCGGGATCGCAGGGATCCGGTCGTGATCACGACTGACCAGGCATTGACCGCCTCGGCCACCGATAGACACGGTTTCACAATCGATACGACCGCAGACCCGAACGAGACCAATTACTTCTCGGTGGCAGCCGATGCAGAAGCAGATCCTCCGGTCGTAGGATTCGACGCCAGAGGCATCGTGGCCGTTTCGGTGTTCGATGATGAGGATAGGGCCAGCGATCTCCCCGCTCTTGAACAGGAAATTGAATTCGACGCGCAAGGTGCCACAGGCAACACGACGTTCTCTAACTCGGGCACCTACCAAATAGTGTTTGAGAACGACACCTCGACTACGCCAACCACGGATGATGTTTTCAAACCAATCGCTCCGGACGGAGTTGTGAAATTCTTCGGTCGGGTGAATGATGGTCTGACGCCGGGCACCGACGCTGGTGGCGATGACGTCGACGGTTTCGGGCCATTCAAGGATCTGAAAGCTCACATTACGTTGGACGAAGACGTGATTTCGGGCGCGCCCGACACGCCCCCGGCAATGGTGTTGCAGATCAACGTCCCCGATTCCGCGGAGGCTACCGAAGGCGTTCAGCTGCAGATGATTTATTACGAGACCAGTGGTATCGAGTACATCCAAGGCGGCGACACATGTTTCGACGATCCGGACAATACTACGGACGACCCGGATACCACCGATGTAAACGAAGCAGATCGCGCCATGGTTCAGGCAGCTTGCACGTCTGCTGAGATCGGCGAAGCTGATGACGCTGAAGATAACTCGGACTTTGTGTTGCATGTGACGTCAGACACTGACGCGACGGAAGACATGCGAAATCTGGCGTTGCTCGAGACCGGGCGGTTCACTGGTGTGTTCCAAGGCTACGTGCGCCTGACGGATGCGGATGGGGATGGTACCGAAGGTGACGGATCATCGAACTGGGGTCTGGAGAAGATGGACGGCGCTTACGACGAAGATTCGACCAACGCAGGCAAAAATGATGCGGGTGCAAGTGATGTTGCACCGAATCCGACAGTCGCGGTCGTGGGTGTCGGTGACGGTCCTGTGACGGTGACCTACAAGGACACCAACGGTAAGAACGTGATTTTTGACATCGAGATCGATATCGGTCCACCGACGATCACGATCGATTCGCCGGTTCACGATTCCCGTAGCGATGACGAGAAGCCATCGTTCATCGGGTCGTTCAACGATGCCGATTCTGGCTTGTCATCGGACTCGTTCCAGCTTGATGTTGACAACGTTGACGAAAACGAAACCGACCGCACTTACCCCGCGCCGATCATCGTGGCTCCTTCAGGGGTCAACGGTAAAGATGGTGGTGCGACGGCGAAGGTGACGAGGCGTCAGGAATACACCGGCTTCGCTACTACCCCGCAGTTCGGTTTGATCGACCAAGCGGATGACTACATCTATCGGGCAGAGGACCCGCTAGGTAGTCCGACCGTTGCAGACCGCTGGCTATCGCTGGAAGCAGACGATTTCGCCGACGGCGCGTCTGATGGCGAGTTCAACGGAGAAATTGAGATCGACTTTGACGAGTTCCTCACGGACGACGATGCAGACGACTTCGTGTTCAACAACGCGGTCGACTTCCAGGCGATCGTGCAGGACTTGGCTGGCAACGTTGGGTTCTCCGACAGCAATCCTTCGGCACCTCGCTTCATCGACGCACTAGGCGCAGAAAAAGACGGTGTTCGCGCCGATGGCGACTCCGATGACGCCAATGGCAAGAGGGTCCATAACGTTCTGGGTATCTACTCGTCGCACGTGGTGCACATAGACGACAAGGATCCGGTAATCGAAGCAAACAAGTCGGTGACTGGCTTCTACGGCTTGGACGACGATGACAACTTGGTTAGGGATCGATCTGCGGTGATGGTGGTGTTCGACGCGCCGGTTGACGGCGATCTGATCGATACCGGCACGTTCTTGCTCGAGCACGACGAAGCGACGGCGATCGAGATCGTCGATGTCAGCACGAGCGGGAAGCTGGTCTTCTTGAAGCTTGGTGAAGAGTTGGCATCGGATGCACAACCGATGTTGAGTATCGCAGAGGGCCGTGAGGTCGAAGACCTTGCGGGTAACCTTCTGACCTGGCAAGAAGACCTTACTGAGGACGATGCGACGGTTAACGAAATCAAACTCAAAGACGGAATTCTTCCGGTATTCACGGTTGTCCTGAGCGGCGGTTCTGGTACAGGCGTCGGTAGCGAAGGTCCGTCGAAACTGACGAACGGTGCGATGGATATCTCGATCGCATCAGACGAGGACATCAACAGAACTCCTAACGTCAACGTGGTGTGTTCGAACATCGGTTGGACCGACGACGGCGACGACAAAGGCCTGAACGACTTTGTCAACAACCGGACCGGCTACGGGGACGACACTTCCAACGAAGTCGGACAGACTTTGATGTGCGGCGGTGCGGAGCAACCTACAGACTTCCGTCACTGGGCATCGTTGTCCCGCCCGGGTAACAACTGGGTGTACGCGTGGCGTAACGCTTCGACGCGGATACGGGAATTGAACGACGGGAAGTTGGTGGTTGTCGTTTGGGGTCGCGACCGTAACACGTACGAGGACCGCAATAGCACAACGGATGAAATGGTCACAAACGAAAACTGGGGTTCGACGAAAGTGGAGTTCGTGCTTGACAGCACTTTCAACAGCCCGTTGCTGTCTTCGGGAGGCAGCGTGCAACCGGAGCCTGATGGTGAGGTCAAAGAACCGCGCCCGTTCATCTACCTCGACTTTGCAGGCGAGAACACGTCGGTTGACGTGACGGAATTCAAGGTTGATGGTGAGGATGTCTCGAGCTCGCTGGAATCAGTGGGAGGCAACCGTTTCCTGTACTGGCCAGAAGCTTTGGAATTCGGAACTCACAAGGTGGCGTTTGATGCCCGAGACGCGGCGGACAACGAACCTGTAGGCAGCACGTCATTCGAGTTCAAGGTGACGGCGCGCGATCCGTTCGTGATCGACCTGAAGGCGGGTTGGAACGCGATCTCGTTCCCTGCGGATCCGATCGACACGGCACTTGACGCAGTCTTCACCGAAGAATCGGTCGACCGTGTAGTGGGCTGGAATCCGATGAGTTCGACTGGTCCTTGGAGCATCGCCACTCGTATTGACGGCGTCTGGACGACGAGTGCGAACTTTGCGCCGCTGACGGACGTTGTGGTTCGCTACGGCTACTGGGTACACTCGATGGCCTTCGTCGAACAGAGTGTCGACCTCAAGGGCCCGATCGATCGTGAGACGGGTTCGAACCCGACGGCGATCGGCATCCAGACGATACCTGGTTGGAACTTCGTCGGCGTGGTCGATCAAGACGGCGACCAGACAGAAGGCAACTTCGGCGACACGTTGCAGCGCAAAGAGGCGGATCTCGACAATGCCGAGGACGTAATGGCAGGCGAATACCTGGCAGGCTCGACGCGTGCGTACACGTGGGATGCGTTAGCGAATGGCTACCGGATCCTGAAAGATAGCGACCCGGTGAAGATCGGTGATGGCATCTGGGTGTTCTTCCCGGATAACACGACGGTAGCGCCGTAAGGGCTGTATCACCCTCACCCTAGCCCTCTCCCATCGAGGGGAGAGGGGACAAGGTAAAGGAAAGCGCCCCCGTGGAAACACGGGGGCGCTTTTTTGAACCGGGATGGGCGTGATTGGAATGATGGACTTTGATGTGAGGGAGGGTTATGGTTGGGATGGGTTGTTTGCCAAACACTTGGGACGTGATTGGGGTGATGGGCTATGATGTGGAGGTCTTGGAGTGACTTCTGAAGGGGTTTAGAGAATGACGATTGACGGTTATGTTCATTCTGATTTGACGGGGCAAGTTATAGGTTGTGCGATGGCGGTGCATTCGGCGCTCGGACCGGGGTTTCAAGAGCTGTTTTACCAACGCGCGATGGAGACGGAGATGGATGAACGAGGTATCGCGTTCGGTCGGGAGGTTGACATGCCGGTCTTCTATAAGAAACGGCAGATAGGAACACGACGGGTCGACTTCTTAGTCGACAACAAAGTCGCTGTCGAATTGAAGGCAGTTGGTCAACTCAACGATGTGCACCTCGCCCAATCAATCAACTACGTCGAAGCATGGGGGTTAGAAGTAGGCCTCCTACTCAACTTCGGCGCCAGGCGTCTGGAGTTCAAACGCCTGATGAACAGCCGCATCCGACAAAAACGAACCCGCCCCAACCCCAGTCACTAAACAGCCAACCCCATCCTGACCAGAACGCGCATCTACTTCACATCACAGTCCATCAATCCCCATCCCGCCTATCCGGGTTCGCACCTCCCCACCATTTCGCATCCTTCGCGTGCTAGTTCTAAAGAAATCTCATTGACAGGGCGCGCGCGGTGGCATATATTCGGTATCA